>JAEZHZ010000376.1 GCA_023436745.1 Pseudomonadota bacterium
CCCGCAGACATACATGCGCACATTGGCCGGATCGATGGGCCGGAAGGCCTCCTTGCGGCGGGTGAGCGTGTTGTAGAGCTGGAGCGGGGCAGTTCCCGTGGTCATCAAAAAGCGTCCTCAAGGCCAAGGCACGGCGGCACCGGCGGGAGGCTCTTCTGCTTTCAGGTATCGGGATGAAGAAGACCGCGCCGCCAACGAGTGGTTAGCAGGTAATAATGCAGCCGGTAATAGCGATACGCCGGGTCTTCATGCGCGGCATGATTGTCGGTAGCGGGGGGCGAGGTCAAGTCCGAACTTCCGGAAGGCCCGGTTAAACCGGGCCGACCATGGAAGCGGCTGCCGCTCCCCCGCACGCCTTGCGGGAGGGATAGAGCCCAGGTGGGGTGCTATTCGGCGCGGAACTGCTGGTGGCACTCGCCGCAGGTGCCGCCGATGGTGCGCAGGGAGGCGGCGTAGGTCGCGGTGTCGCCGACTTCGGCGGCGGCGCGGGCCTCCTCCGCGGCGATGCGGCCACTGTCCACGATGGCGACGAAGGCGTCCCAGTTCTCCCAGATGGCCGGCAGCGCCTTGCTGTCACCCACAATGGAGCCTTCGGGGAAGAGGTCGGGAATGTGGGAGTAGTTCTCCTGCAGCGTCTGCATCGCGGCGACGGCCTCGGCGCCGGTGAGATTGCCGGCGCTGCGCAGGATGCCCCCGTCCTCCCGCATCAGCGACTGGCGCTGCTCCACGGCTTCTTCCGGAGTGGCAGGGGGCGTAAAAGCTTCCTGCGCGAAGACAGTCAGTGCGCCCATGGTGAGCAGCCCGGCGAGGGCGATGGCGCTGGCATTGCGGATAGGCATGGGAGTCATCCTCAACGTCTATGGGGGAGATCTTGCGGCTGAGAGAGTGTCATGCCGCCATGACCGCTCCTATGTCGTACACGGAAATGTTATTAATGATTGCAAAGGGTTGCGGAGACGGACTTACCTGCGTCGACAACCCGTTCGACTAGCGGCTGAACAGTTCCACCGTGTGGCGCATGTCGCCGAACACGGAGCGCTCCCCGTCCATCGCGGCGATACGCACGACATCGCCCGGCTTGAGGAACGGCGTCCGCGCCCGGCCGAACTTCAGCTTCTCGACCGTGCGTGCCTCGGCGATGCAGCCGAAGCCGATGCCATCCGACTTGATGGGCAGGCTTTCCTCATGGCGGTTGGAGACGGTGCCGCCGCCGATGATCGTGCCGGCGCCCAGCGGGCGCGTGCGCGTGGCCTCGACGATCAGGTCGGCGAAGTCGAAATGCATGTCGGTGCCGGCATTGGGCTGGCCATAGAGGGTGTCGTTGACCTCCACCCGGATGGACAGGTGCAGACGATTGTCGCGCCAGCTCCGGCCCAGGGCAGACGGCGTGACGACGATCGGCGCAAAGGTGGTGGAGGGCTTGGCGTGGAAGAAGCCGAAGCCGTTCTGTAGGTCGTCAACGACCAGCCGGCGCAGGGATACGTCGTTGCAGATGGTCACGAGGCGAATGGCGGCGGCCGCCTCGTCGCGCGTGGCGCGCATCCCGACTGGGCCGGTGATCACGGCGACCTCCACCTCGAAATCGAGGGCGAGATCGGCTTCGGGAACCCGGATGGTGCCGGTCGGTGCAAGGAAGGAGTCCGAACCGCCCTGATAGAGCAGAGGACGGGTGGACTGCAGTTCGGCATCCTTGCTGCCCTTGAGGCTGCGAACGCGCTCAAGATGGCTGAGATAGCCCGAGCCGTCGATCCACTGATAGGCACGCGGCAGCGGGGCGCAGGCACGGGACGGATCGAATATCTGCTCGGCAATGTCAAAGCTGTCGAGACGCCCGGCGAGCTCGGCCAGCGCGGGCGCGGCCCGGTCCCAGCCATCGAGTGCGGCCTGTAGGGAAGGGGCGATGCGGCCGGCGGAGACACAGCGCATGCCATCCGCGGATACAACCACGAGTTGCCCGTCCGGGCGGCCGTTGTCGATGGTCGCTAGTCTCATGAAGGCACAATCTCCCGGCGGTGTGACCCCAGCGCGCTTCCGGGCGGGGGACGGGCACTATAATGTTGCCATCAGCCCTAGCGATCCCTTAAGCCGACCACCGGCGGATTGGAACAGGACCATTTTGGTGACCGACTGCAAACGGGGCGTCCGCGCCCTCCTCCTCATGGTCGTGGCGGCCGTGTGCCTCGTGCTCGACGTCGACATTGCGCATGCCCAGGCGGCGCAATGCGCCAACCTGTCGGCGATGCTGCGGCAGTTCGACCGGAACGCGGAGTTCCAGCAGTTCGGCGGGGGTTCGCAGGCGGCACGGCAGCTGCAGCAGGCGGTTCAGGCGGCGGAGAGCCGGTATATCCGCGACGGGTGCAACGACGACGCCCGCGCGGGCCGCGTGCTGTCCCCCCATTGCCAGGGCGTGGCCCAGGACGTGCTGCGCCTCCGCTCCGAGCTTTCCCAGGTGGTTGAACAGGTCGAGACGGCCAATGCCGTCGCCGGCCAGCGCGAGGCGATCCTGCAGGAGATGGCGCGATTCGGCTGCCGCGCCGGCGGATCGAGCGCGACGTTCTCGAGCGAGCGCCAGGGTGTGTTCGACCGCATTTTCGGCACCACGTCCGAAACCGACTTCAGCGGCGGGCAGATGGTCGATGGCAGCGACTATTGGGGCTATCAGGGGTTCAACACCGTGCGCACCGTGTGCGTGCGGCTCAGCGACGGCTATTTCTGGCCGATCAGCTACTCCACGCTGCCGGACTATGTGCAGAACGACGCCGCGACCTGCCAGCAGATGTGTCCCAACACGCAGGTCGAGCTCTATTTCTACGACAATCCCGGCCAGGAGCCGGAACAGATGCGCAATGTCTACGGCCAGCCCTATGTCTCGCTGCCGAATGCGTTCCGCTACCGCGAGGAGGTCGACATGACCTCGAGTTGCACCGCGGCTCCGCAGGTGCAGGGCAAGATCGCCGTGGCGGCAGACGGCAGCCGGGTGATGGTGGAGGTTGGCGAGGCCCGTTTCCCAATGCCGTCGCGCGATCCGCGTGGACGACGGCCGGTCCAGGCGCCGATCCAGGCTCCGCTCGAAACCATCGCCTCGGTCGATGTGCCGATGCCGCGCCCGCGTCCCGCCGGACCGGGAGAGACTCCGGTCAGCCGGCCGTTGCCGAAGGTACAGACCGACAATGGGCTGCGCCTCGTTCAGTTCGGCGACAAGGTGGTCAGGGTAGTCGGTCCAGACACACCTTACGCCCAACCAGTGGAAGCAGGGACTTAAGCTCCGGCCCATCGTGGCGGCCGGTGAGGGCGAGGCGCAGTGGCATGAACAGGGCCCTGCCCTTACGGCCGGTCGCAACCTTCAGCGCATCGGTCCAGTGCGCCCAGGTGGTGTCGTCCCACGGCTCGGGCGGTAGCAGCGCCTTCGCCAGCGCGAGGAAGTCACGGTCCTCGTCGGCAACCACCGGGGTCACCGGGCCTGTCACCAGCTTCGACCACTCGGCGATGTCGTTGAACCTGACGAGGTTGTCGCGCAGAAGCATCCACACCAGCTCACCCTCGAGGCCGAGGCTGGTGAGGCGATCACGCACCGCCTCGTAGGGAAGGCCGTGCACAATCCGGGCGTTGAGCGAGTCGAGTTCGCCGGTGTCGAAGCGGGCCGAACTGTGCGAGATCGCCGAGAAATCGAGCTTGAGCGCGATCTCGTCCAGGGTCTCGTAGGGCTCGACCGGCAGGCTGGTGCCGGTGAGGCTCGACATGATGGCCACGGCCATCGGCTCGTAGCCCAGTTCCCTGAACCCGGCGATCGAGCGGGAACCGGCGCGCTTGCTGAACGGTTCGCCACTGCTGTCCAGCAGCAGATTGTGGTGGGCGAAGGTCGGCACCGTGCCGCCGAGTGCCTCGAATATCTCGATCTGCGTACCGGTGTTGCTCGTGTGGTCTTCGCCGCGGATCACGTGCGTGACGGCCAGGTCGATATCGTCCACCACCGAGGGCAGCGTGTAGAGATAGGTGCCGTCCTCCCGGATCAGCACCGGATCCGACATCGAAGCGGTGTTGACCGTCTGCCGTCCCTTGATGAGATCTTCGAAGTGAACGGGGCGACCATCCAGCCTGAAGCGCCAGTGCGGGCGACGGCCCTCCGCTTCTAGGCGGGCACGGTCGGCGTCGGTCAGGTCGAGGGCTGCACGGTCATAGATCGGGGGCTTGCCGAGCAGGCGGGCGCGGGCACGCTTGCGATCGAGTTCTTCCTCGGTCTCATAGCAGGGGTAGAGCCGCCCGGCAGCGATCAGCCGGTCACGCGCGGCGTCATAGAGCGCGGTCCGGTCCGACTGGCGCACCAGCAGGTCCGGCGAGATGCCCAGCCATGCAAGGTCCTCCTCGATACCGTCGGCAAACTCGCGGGTGGAGCGGGCCTGGTCGGTATCGTCCATGCGGAGGATGAACCTGCCGCCATGCCGGCGGGCGAAGTACCAGTTCAGCAGTGCCGGACGGGCATTGCCGGGATGGATGCGGCCGGTTGGGGACGGCGCCCAGCGGACGGTGACGCTCATCCGATCGTGCGGTCCCGATAGCCGTTGGTGATGGGGTAGCGGCGGCCGAGGCCGAAGGCCCTGGCCGTGATCTTGGGGCCCGGCGCGGACTGCCGGCGCTTGTATTCGGCGATGTTGACGAGGCGTTCGATGCGCTCGACGAGCGGGCGGTCGTAGCCCAGCGCGACGATCTCGTCGATGGAGCGCTCCTGCTCGATCATCGCGGTGATGATGGCGTCGAGCACGGGGTATGGCGGCAGCGAATCCTGATCGGTCTGGTCGGGGCGGAGTTCGGCGCTGGGCGCCTTGTCGATGATGTTGGCGGGAATGACTTCCCCGGCAGGACCAAGGCACCCGCCGGGCAGGTGGCTGTTCCGCCAGGCTGCCAGCCGGTAGACGTCCATCTTGAGCATGTCCTTGAGCGGGTTGTAGCCCCCGTTCATGTCGCCATAGATGGTGGCGTAGCCGACCGCCATCTCCGACTTGTTGCCGGTGGTCAGCAGCATGCCGCCGAGCTTGTTGCTGACGGCCATCAGCACCACGCCGCGCATGCGGGACTGGATGTTCTCCTCGGCAAGATCGGCGGGACGATCCCCGAAGATCGGCGCCAGTTCGGCCAGCGCACGGTCGACCGGATCGCCGATGGCGACGACATCGTAGCGGACGCCGAGCCGCTCGGCACAATCCCGGGCGTCACGAAGGCTCGCCTCCGAGGTGTAGCGATAGGGCAGCATGACGCAATGGACCTTGTCGGCACCGAAGGCGTCCACAGCCATGGCCGCGACAACGGCGCTGTCGATGCCGCCGGAGAGGCCGAGCACCACGTGGCTGAAGCCGTTCTTGTGCACATAATCCCTGAGGCCGAGCACACAGGCGCGCCACGGCGCCTCGTCCACGGAGGGGAGTTCGTTGATGTCGCCCTTCACGCAGGTCCAGCCGCTCTCGCGTCGCTCCCAGTCGGAGACGATGAAATCCGTTTCGAAGGACTTGCCCTGGAAGACGAGCCTGTCTCCCGGCTCCATGCCGAAGGAGGCACCGTCATAGACGAGTTCGTCCTGACCGCCGACCTGGTTGAGGTAGAGCATCGGGACCAGGTCTTCGCTGGTGCGGGCGCGGACGAGGTTCTTGCGCACGTGCTGCTTGTTGCGCCAGTAGGGCGAGCCATTCGGGCAGAGCAGGATCTCTGCGCCCTGCTGGCGCAGGTGATCGCAGACCGACTGGTGCCAGATGTCCTCGCAGATCGGGATGCCGACGGGGACGCCCTTGATCATCACCGGGTCGGCCAGCGGGCCGGGCGTGAAGTAGCGCTTCTCGTAGAACACATCGCTGTTGGGCAGCTCGCGCTTGAGGCGGACGGCGCAGATCTTGCCGTTCTCGGCAACGATGACGGCGTTGTGCAGGCCATTGCTGTCCTGCCAGATGGTGGGCAGCACCAGCACCACGTCGGTGCGGTCGGTCGCGGCCACCAGCTGCTCGGCTGCCTTGAAGGCGTCGGCGAGGAACCGCGGCTTGAACAGCAGGTCGTCCGGAAAATAGCCGGTGAGGAACAGTTCCGACAGCATCAGGATGTCGGCCTTGGCGGCCACCGCGTCGGCCAGAGCCTGACGGGCCAGCGCCACATTGCCGACAAGGTCCCCGACCTTGGGATTGAGCTGGGCGAGCGCAATGCGAAGGCGGTCGGTCACTTGTGTCCTGCCGTTGCTGTGGTGGGGCGTGGCGGCACCGGCGGAACGCCGGGCGCGCGAGCCTTACCCCCTCCCCCAGTGATGGGCAAGGGCAAGGCCCCCGGCAGAACGCTAGAACTTGCCGGTAAGCTCCAGCATGGCGCCGTAGCGGAACAGCGAGGCATGGGTAGAGGGTATCGTCTGGGCGGGGAAGGCCGTGCCCCCGACGGTGCCGTTGAACACCGCGTTCAGCTCGCCCTGGAGATACCAGGCACGGCCGCCGGCACGGATGGTCAGGTTCTCGGTGGGATGGTACCCGACCATGGCCTCGGTCATGATGCCGTAGCCGCGGCCCGTGAGCGTGGTGGGAGCATTCTCGTAGACGCCCGGCACGATGGGATTGGGAGCACTGCCGCCAAGCTGCCCCGAGACATGGGCATAGGGCACCGCCGCCACTTCGGCCTGGACGTCGAACTTGTCGAACTCCGCCGTGCCGCGTACGCCGAGGCGCAGGGCGTGGATATCGAAATTGTCGCGCGCTTCGGTGAAGGTCAGCGGCGCGCCGGTGGCAGGATCGAAGGTAGCGCCAACCTGGCCGGTGCCGATATCCGGCGCGTCCTTCCAGTAGGTGTAGCCGAGGAAGGCACCGCCCGCAGCGCCCTCATCCATCTGCCCGAACGGCATCCAGCCATAGTCGACGCCGGCATAGCCGATGTGCGAGCGATTGCCGATGGCGCCGCTGCCGGCCGGTGAGATCGAGTAGGTGCCCGTGGTGCCGACGCCGTAGCCGGCCCAGCCCTTGAGATACGTGTCGGTGTAGAGATCGTCGATGCGGCCGTGAAGCTCGAGAAGATGCGTCTGGTCGCGGACCGTGAGGTCGACGCTGCCGAGTGCCGCATCGGTGAAACCCGCGTCCTGCCCGCCCCAGGCGTACCAGTAGCGCGCACCAACTTCGAACCGGACGAGACTCTCGTCGGTGAAGCCGAATTCCTGAGGATAGGCGGGGCGGAGCAGATAGTCCGCAGCAAGCGACGGGCTCGCCGCAAGCAGAGCCAGCAGAGCTGAGGCACAGGTCACTCGGCACATCACGGCATTCCTCCGGCACACACTACCGATCTGTTTATCCGGTATTAGGGTTAATGTTGTGCTAAGTGACTTGCCTGCCCGGGATATTGGGGATTTGGTAAGGCGCCGCGAGCAGAGTTGAGGTCACAAGGGCGAGAAACGCCTTTACGACCGGCAACCCGCCCTCACGTGAGGAGTTGGTGCCAAACAGCCAGAAGGCAATGGGACGGGTTGTATATGGCTTGCCGCATATTAGTGGTCGAAGACGAAATCTTCGTGGCTACCGAAATCGAGAGCGTGGTGAGCGAGATGGGCCACCACCCGGTCGGTATTGCCGCGGACATGGCATCGGCCATGGTGCTCGCACCGCGAGCCGACATCGCGCTCGTCGACCTCAATCTTCAGGACGGGCCCACCGGCAAGGTGATCGGCGAGGCGCTTGCACGTGACTTCAACGTCACTGTGCTGTTCATGACGGCCAACCCGCAGCAACTTGGCAACGGGGTCGCCGGCACGCTCGGCGTACTGCCCAAGCCGGTGACAGAGAACGACCTGCGCGCGGCGGTCAACTTCGCCATTTCGCGCCACCGGCGCACCGAGCAGCACGAGCCGCCCCGGCGCATGCGCCTGTTCGGCGGCTACGAGGGCTCGCTCGCCTGAGCTATTGCGCCGGCTCCTCGGCCAGCTCACCGCGCAGCCGGGCGGATCGGCGCAGCATGTCGAGAGGCAGGCCGATCTCGACGCGCAGCCCGTCGGCCTCCCAGATCCGCTCTATGTTTCCGCGCAGCTGCCCCTCGACGCTGAGGGTCACGAGGCGGGTGCCGAAGCCCTGCTGGCGCGGCGGCTCCTCGACGGCAGCGTCGCAGATTTCCTTCCACGACAGGTGATAGCGGTCGCTGTCGACATGGCCACTGACCACCACCCTGCCCTCGCCTGACGTGCCAAGCGCGCCATATTTGGCAGCGTTGGTGCCGAGCTCGTGGAACAGCAACGCCAGGGGCGTGGCCACACCATCATCGATGGGCATGTCGTCGCCGAGGAACTCCAGCGGCAGGCTGTCACCGCGCCGATAGGGCCGCAGCAACCGCTCGATGAGCCCGCGCACCGTCGCCTCCGGGACCGGGCCGTCGGAGACCGGGCGCGGCCGTATGAAGTCATGCGCCTCGCCGAGCGCGAAGATGCGCTCGCGCAGTTCGTCGGCAAACGGCTTCACGTCAGGGCGGCCGCGCGCCGACAGGCTCACAATGCCGATCAGCACGGCGAAGATGTTCTTGATGCGGTGGCTCAGTTCCTGCGCCACCAGTTCCCGCTCCTCGGCGATGAGGCGTGAATCGTGGATGTCGGTGCAGGTGCCGAACCAGCGCACGATGCTCCCGTCCGGGTCCCGGATCGGCATGGCGAGGCCCAGGGTCCAGCGATAGACGCCGGTGTGGTGCCGCAGGCGGTATTCGATCTGGTAGGGCTCGCCCGTTTCGAGCGAGTGACGCCAGGTTGCCCAGGCCCGCTCCTGATCTTCCGGATGGAACATGTTGTTCCAGCCTTCGCCTTCGGTGGATCCCACCGGTGCGCCGGTAAACTCGTACCAGCGGGCGTTGTAGTAGTCGTGATAGCCGTCGGCGCGGGTCGACCACACCATCTGCGGCATGGCCTCCGTCAGGGTCCGGAAGCGCAGCTCGCTCTGTGCCAGCGCCTCGGCGGCCCGGCGCTGTTCGCTGACGTCGACCAGCAGCCCGGGAAAGCGCTCGGCCCGGCCGCTCGGGCCAAGCCGGGGCCTGCCGGACGCCACCACCCAGCGCAAGACCCCGTCGGCGCCGGTGACGCGATATTCCGACCGGAAGTCGCCGCCATGCTGCAAGACGTGCTCAATTTCTGCCCGGACGCGCTCGAGGTCCTCAGGATGGATGGCATCGAGGAAGCGCTCGATTGGCACGCCGAAGCCGGCACGCAGCGGATCGATGTTGTAGAGGCGCGCCGTGCGGTCGTCCGCGGCGATGAGGTTCTCGGTGACGTTCCAGTCCCACGTGCCGACGAGGTCGGAGCCCGAGAGCGCCAGTGACAGGCGCTCCTCGCTCCGGATCAGTGCCTGCTCCGCCAGGATGCGGTCGGTGATCTCGTGGACGATGCACAAGGTCCCGAGGGAAG
This sequence comes from Pseudomonadota bacterium, assembly GCA_023436745.1. Classification (GTDB taxonomy): domain Bacteria; phylum Pseudomonadota; class Alphaproteobacteria; order Rhizobiales; family Devosiaceae; genus Devosia. The sequence continues at coordinate 9,386 of JAEZHZ010000376.1, forward strand.
TGCCGGTTTCGTCAAGAACCGGGCTGTAGTGGATGTCCAGCCACACCGGTTCGGGCTGCCCGTGCCGGTTCAGCAGCAGTTCCTGTCGCCGCAGGGTCAGCGCGTCCCCGGCAAGGCCAAGCTCGAGCTTGTGGCGGTTGAACTCGGCCACCTCGGGCCAGGCTTCTGCATAGGGCTTGCCGAAGATCTCGGGGTGCCGGGCGCCGGCGAACTCAGCATAGGGATGGTTGTAGAGGAGAATGCCCTGCTCCCCGACCATCATGGTCATGGGGGTCGAGGCCGTCATCATCAGCCTCACGGCGCCCTTCAGGCTTTCCGGCCACGAAGTGATGGGACCCAGCGGGGTGCTGGACCAATCGTGTTCGTTCAGGAGTTTCAGTGTGATGTCGGCTTCAAGCCGCTGGCGTTGCTGGGGTGACGCAGAAGAGAACAGGGATGTCGGCATCTGGGCCTTTTCTTGGGAGCACGCCAAGGGCGCAGTGCACCCCAATGGCACCTCCAACGCGCGACCCCGTTCTGCGGTTCCATATTACCCGCGATTTACTCGCCGGCCACCGCCGCACGGGTGTAGGGCCGCTGCGCATGGACCTGCTCGGCCACCAGGAACGCCAGTTCGAGCGCCTGGGAAGCGTTGAGGCGCGGGTCGCAATAGGTGTTGTAGCGATCCGACAGCGTTGCCTCGGTCACGGCCGACAGGCCACCTACGCACTCGGTGACGTCGTCACCGGTCATCTCGATATGCACGCCGCCGGCGTAGGTCCCCATCTCGCGGTGAATGTCGAAGAACGACTTCACCTCGGAGAGGACGCGCTCGAACGGACGGGTCTTGAAGCCGGTCGAGGCCTTGATGGTGTTGCCGTGCATCGGGTCCGAGCACCACACGACGGTGCGGCCGGCGCGCTGCACCGTCTCGATCAGTCGCGGCAGGTGGGCGGCGATCTTGTCCGAGCCGAACCGGCTGATCAGGGTGATGCGGCCAGCCTCGTCCGTGGGGTTCAGCCGGTCCAGCAGACGCAGCAGATCCTCGTTGGTGAGGGTCGGCCCGCACTTGATGCCGATAGGATTGTTGATGCCGGCGAAATACTCGACATGGCCACCATCGGGCTGGCGGGTGCGGTCGCCGATCCACAGCATGTGGCCGGACGTGGCGTACCAGTCGTTGGTGATGGAATCCCGGCGGGTGAGCGCCTCTTCGTAGCCCAGCAGCAGCGCTTCGTGGCTGGTGTAGAAGCTGGTTTGCTTGAGCGCAGGCGTGTTCTCGGGGTTTAGGCCAAGAGCGGCCATGAAGTTGATGGCATCATCGATCTTGCGAGCCACCTCCTCGAACCGGACGTTCCAGTTGGACCCCTTCATGAAGCCCATGGTCCATTCGTGGATGCGGGTCAGCTCGGCATAGCCACCCATGGAGAAGGCGCGCAGCAGATTGAGCGTGGCGGCCGACTGGCGATAGGCCTGCAGCATGCGGTCCGGATCGGGCGTGCGGGACGCCTCGGTGAACGCGATGTCGTTGATGATGTCACCGCGATAGCTCGGCAGTTCCACACCGTCGATGGTTTCGGTATCGGCCGAACGCGGCTTGGCGAACTGACCGGCAACACGACCGACCTTGACC
>JAEZHZ010000147.1 GCA_023436745.1 Pseudomonadota bacterium
CTCCATTGCCCTCGCTCATGGCTCGATCCAGAAGGCGCTGGGCATGATTGTGCTTGGCCTGCTGCTCGGCATGGTCGGGCAGGACATCTACACCGGCCAGCCGCGCTTCACCTTCGGGGTGCGCGAACTGTTCGGCGGGCTCAATTTCGTCGCCGTGGCGGTGGGGGTGTTCGGCATCGCCGAGATTCTCCGCAACCTCGAGCGCGAGAACGAGCGCGAGGTCGGTGTGAAGAAGGTGTCGAACCTCTGGCTCACTCGCGAGGACATGCGCCGCATCGTCATGCCCATCATCCGGGGCACCGGCATCGGCTCCGTCCTCGGCATCCTGCCGGGCGGAGGGCACATCCTGTCCTCCTTTGCCTCCTACTCCGCCGAGAAGCGCGTCAGCCGGACGCCGCAGGAGTTCGGCAAGGGCGCCATCGAGGGGGTTGCCGGGCCGGAGTCCGCCAACAACGCCGCGGCGCAGACCTCGTTCATCCCGCTGATGACCCTAGGCATTCCGGCGCACCCGGTCATGGCGCTGATGGTGGGAGCCTTCATCCTCCAGGGCATCACGCCCGGGCCCAACGTCATCAACGACCAGCCGGCGCTGTTCTGGGGCATCATTGCCTCGATGTGGATCGGCAACCTGCTGCTGGTGATCCTCAACCTGCCGCTGGTCGGGCTGTGGGTGAAGATGCTCTCCATCCCCTATCGGGTGCTGTTCCCTGCCATCGTGCTGTTCGCCTGCATCGGGACCTTCTCGATCAACCAGAACATCTACGATGTCTACGCCATCGCGTTCTTCGGCATCGTCGGCTACCTGCTGATCCGCTTCGGCTGCGAGCCGGCGCCGCGTCTGCTCGGCTTCGTGCTCGGCCCGCTGCTCGAGGAACACCTGCGCCGCGCCATGATCATCTCGCGCGGTGATCCCTCGATCTTCATCACCCGGCCGATCTCGGCAACACTGTTGCTGCTCGCGGTGGGAGCGGTCGTGCTGGCGGTCCTGCCCAGCATCCGCAAGAAGCGCGAGGAGGTGTTCGTGGAAGACGACTGAGGCGTGCCGGCTCAGACGGTCTTGAGCCAGCCCCCGTCGACGAAATAGGTCGATCCGGTCGAGTAGCTCGCCTTGTCCGAGCACAGGAAGACGAAGAAGTGCGCCAGTTCCTCCGGGCTCGCGAACCGCTGCATGCCGCCCGCTTCGTCCGCCACCCCCTGCAGGTGTTGCTGGTAGCCCTCTTCCCCGGCGATCTGCTTGGCGGTCTTCACCCAGTCCGGCGTCAGCACCAGCCCCGGATTGATCGTGTTCACCCTTATGTTGTCCTTCACCACTTCATTGGCGAGCGTCTTCGAGAACATCATCAGCGCCGCCTTGGTGGTGTTGTAGATCGGCTCGTACCACAGCGGCTGCACCGCGCAGATCGAGGCATTGTGGAGCACCACGCCCCCGCCGCGCTCGCGCATGGTGGGCACCAACCCTCGCGCCAGCCGCACTGCCGCCATCACGTGCAGGTCCCAGTAGTATTGCCACTTGGCGTCGTCGGCTTCCTGGATCGTCTCGTTCGAACCGGTCCCCGCATTGTTGATCAGGATGTCCGCGCCGCCGAAGCGGCCCCTCGTCGCGTCCACCACCGCCTCGCACCCCGCAGCCGTGGCGACGTCAGCGGCAACGGCGAGGGCATCCACGCCATACTCCGCCCCCACACGCGCCGCTTCGCGCTCCGCCCGCTCGCCATCGCGTCCGACCAGCACGACGTGGGCACCCTCCGCCGCCAGCCCCTCCGCCACGGCAAGCCCGATGCCCACGGTGCCGCCCGTGATGACGGCCACCTTGCCCTCCAAACCCAGATTCATCATTCTTCCCCTCACTTGGCCGGCGGCGGCATCGCCCCGGTCATGATCGCCACCGCGTCGGACATCGAGAAGTCCTTCGGGTTGATGACGGCGATACGCTTGCCCAGCCGGTGGATGTGGATGCGGTCGGCCACCTCGAACACATGCGGCATGTTGTGCGAGATGAGCACGATCGGCAGCCCGCGCCGCTTCACGTCGAGCATCAGCTCCAGCACCCGGCGGCTCTCCTTGACCCCAAGCGCCGCGGTCGGCTCGTCCATGATCACTACCCGGCTGCCGAACGCCGCCGCGCGCGCAACAGCCACGCCCTGCCGCTGTCCGCCGGATAGCGTCTCCACCGCCTGGTTGATGTTCTGGATGGTCATCAGCCCGAGTTCCGACAGCCTGTCGCGCGCGATCTTCTGCATGCGCGCGCGGTCGAGGCGCCGGAACAGCGTGCCCGAAATCCCGGGCTTCCGCAGTTCGCGCCCGAGGAACATGTTGTCGGCGATCGACAGGGCAGGGGAGAGGGCCAGGTCCTGGTAGACGGTCTCGATGCCGGCCATCCGCGCCTCGAGCGGCGAGCGGAAGTGCACCTGCCGCCCGCCGAGCAGGATCTCCCCTGCGTCCGGCGTCACCGCTCCGCAGAGCGCCTTGATCAGCGTGGACTTGCCCGCGCCGTTGTCCCCGATCACTCCGAGGATCTCATTCTCCTGCAGGTCGAAATCGGCCTCGTCGAGCGCCACGACCCGCCCGTACCGCTTCGTCAGCCCCCGCGCCTCCAGCACCGGCGTCGTCATGACGAAATCCTCCGGATCAACTGGTCGATGGCGACGGCGACGATGATCAGCGCGCCGACGGTCAGCTGGCGCCACAGCGGATCGACACCGGTGAGCGACAGCCCCGAGTCGAACACGCCCACGATCAGCGCGCCGAACAGCGTCCCGAGGATCGACCCCCGCCCACCGAACAGCGACGTTCCGCCGATCACCACGGCGGTGATGGCATCGAGGTTGGCCGTCTGGTTGCCGAGCGGCGACACCGCCCCGACGCGGCCGATCAGCACCCAGCCGGCAATGCCGCAGATCAGTCCCGCCAGCGCATAGACGCCGATCAGGGTCCGGTTCACCTGTATGCCCGAAAGCCGCGCCGCGTCGGGATCGTCACCGATGGCATAGACGTGCCGACCGAAGGCGGTGCGGCTCAGCAGGTACCAGACCAGCGCCGCCACCAGGATCATCAGGATGGAGCCGTACATCAGGAAGGCGCCGCCACCGAGCGGGATGCGTGCACCCATCGACTTCAGGAACGGCGCGAACTGGTCCAGTGCCTGCGAGCGGATGGTTGCGGCGTTCGAGACCAGCGTGATCAGCGCCCCATAGATGCTCCAGGTGCCCAGCGTGACGATGAACGGCGGCAGCTTCAGCGCCGTCACCAGAATCCCGTTGAACAGGCCGCAGATCAGCCCGGTCAGCAGCCCTGCGGGGAACGCAATGAAAACGGGAAGCTGCAGATCCACTGCAAGTTTTCCCATGATGATCGAGCTCAGCACCATGATCGCGCCCACCGACAGGTCGATCCCTGCGGTGATGATCACCAGCGTCTGCGCCGTGCCGAGCAGGGCGATCAGCGTCACCTGCGCCAGGATCAGCGACAGGTTCAGCGTGCCGAAGAACCGCCCTCCGGTGACAATGGCAAAAGCCGTCACCGCGATCACGAGGATGATGGCCGGGATGGCCGTCGGGTTCTGGTGGAAGAAGTGCTGCACGCGGCGCAGCGGGCTCGGCGTCTCGTCCTCGAAGCTGGCAACGCCGTGATGCGCCCCCTCCAGCCCACGCTCGGCCGTCGTCGTGCCGGTGACGTCATCACTCATGCCATTCCCCTCCGAACCGGCACGAAATCAAGGGATTGGCCTCGCCGGCGTACCGGAGAGGCCGGTGGCGTGTCAGCCCCAGCAGAGCTCCATGCCCTCGGTGGTGTCGATGGACTCGACCCCTTCCGCCGGCTGGTCGGTTACGAGGCGCACGCCGGTGTCGTAGAAGCCCAGCTCGGGATCGACCTCCGGCTTGGTGCCGTCGGCTGCAAACTGCGCGATGGCCTCCATGGCCAGTGCGGCCATGTCGAGCGGATACTGCTGCGACGTCGCCCCGATGATGCCGTCCTTGACGTTCTCGACACCCGGGCATCCGCCATCCACCGCCACGATCAGCACGTCGTCCTTGCCGGCCGCCTGCAGTGCCTGGTAGCCGCCGGCCGCCGCAGGCTCGTTGATGGCGTAGACCACGTTGATGTCGGGACACCGCTGCAGCAGCGTCTCCATCGCGGTCACCCCGCCTTCCTCGGAGCCGGCCGTCACCTCATGGCCGCAGATGCGCGGGTCGTCCTCGTCGCCATAACGATCGGGGTCCTTCACATCGATGCCGAAGCCCTCCATGAAGCCCTGGTCGCGCAGGTAGTCGACTGTCGGCTGGTTGGTGGCGAGATCGAGAAAGCCGATCTTGGCGTTCTCCGCCTCGTCGCCCAGGGGCGCTGCGGCCCACTATCCGATCAGCAGGCCCGCCTTGCGGTTGTCGGTGGCAAAGGTCGCGTCCGCGGCATCCATCGGCTCCAGCGGGGTGTCGAGCACGATCACCAGCAGCCCCGCATCCCGCGCCTGCTGAATGGTCGGCACGATCGCCGAGGAATCCGAGGGCACGATGGCGAAGCCTTTCGCCCCGGCCGCGATCAGGCTCTCGATGGCTGCGATCTGGCTCTCGTTGTCGCCGTCGAAGTCGCCGGCATAGGTCCTGAGGTCGAGCCCGAGTTCCTGCGCCTTGGCCTGGGCACCCTCGCGCATCTTGACGAAGAAGGGGTTGCCTTCTGTCTTGGTGATGAGGCCCACGATTTCCTGGGCATGGGCAGATGTTCCGGACAAAAGCCCGAGAACGACGGCAAGAGCCGCCACAGCTTTCATAGACCCGTTCATGTACACTCCTCCCGAGGGGACGGCGCCGGACTGCCGGTCGCGGTCTGCCGAACGGCGCTGGTCTCCTCCCGCCCCGTCCGGTCGCCCGATGATCATCACGGGGTCCGGAGTGTGTCAATAAGTTAATCCGCATGATTTATTAATTGACAGGTAAGGCGCGTAGGCGTCTTGCTGGCGAAGGGAGTGCTGCTGGCAATCCGCCGAAAGCTGCGATAGGCGGATGCTGCAGCAAGCGGAGAGAGCCATTGGCAGAAGCCGGTACGACGATCCGGGGGCGGTCGGACGACCTCAGCCGCGGCACCAACCAGAGCGGGGTGCGGCTCTACAACGAGCGCCTCGTGCTGTCGCTGGTGCGTCGCCACGGCAGCCTGCCCAAGGCCGATATTGCCCGCATGACCGGCCTGTCGCCACAGACCATTTCCATCATCGCCAACCAGCTCGAGGCCGATGGCCTGCTGCGCCGGGAGGCGGTGGTCCGGGGCAGGGTGGGTCAGCCATCCGTGCCCTATTCGCTCAATCCCGAGGGTGCCTATTCGGTCGGGCTCAAGATCGGCCGCCGCAGCGCCGACCTGTCCCTCATCAACTTCACCGGGGAGGTGCAGCATTTCCTGCACCAGACCTATGCCTACCCCACGCCTGCCGCCATCCGGGCCTTCACCGAGGCGGGCCTGGCCGAGCTCCAGGCCGGCCTTGCTCCCGGGGCGCTGGGGCGCATCGCCGGGCTCGGCATCGCTTCGCCCTATGAGATGTGGACGTGGCCCGAGGAGATCGGGGCGCCCCGCGAGGATATCGATGCCTGGCGCGAAACCGACATTCGGGCCGAGCTCGCCGCCATCTGCCCGTGGCCGGTCTACTTCTACAACGACATCACCGCCGCCTGCGCCGCCGAACTGATGTTCGGCCGCGGGGCCGAGCACGTTGACTACCTCTACGTGTTCATCGGCTCCTTCATCGGGGGTGGTCTTGTCTTCGGCGGGCATCTGTTTCCCGGCCGCACCAACAATGCCGGTGCACTCGGCTCGATGCCCGTGGGCGTAGGGACCGGGGGCGTCAGGGCCCCGCAGCTGATGAACGTTGCTTCCATCTACGTGCTGGAGCGGGAACTCATCCGCCAGGGGCGGCGCGGCGAAGTGCTGTGGCAGTCCCCCGACGACTGGGGCGAGGACCTGGGGCCCACGCTGGACCACTGGAT
>JAEZHZ010000112.1 GCA_023436745.1 Pseudomonadota bacterium
CGCCTCGGGCTATGACGAAGCCGCCACCAGTGCGTACATGAAGGGCGAGGACCTCGAACTCACCGTCAGCCTCGGCCTCGGCGACGGGCGCGCCACCGTCTACACCTGCGACCTCACCCACACCTACATCACCATCAACGGCGACTACCGGAGCTGACATGGCCCTGCCGGATGTCGAAACATTCGAGCGGGCCGGCCTCAAGGCGTGGCCGGGCATCGAGGTTGCGTGGGACGGCTCCTGGGTGAGGCGCGCCGCCGGTGGCTACACCAAGCGCGCCAACTCGACCCAGTGCTTCGATCCGGACGACTATGAGAACGCCGATGTGCGGGTGATCTCGGCCTGCTCGTGGATGGTGCTGCGCCGCATCAGGCCGGTGTTCCGCATCACGCCGCTATCGAGCCCCGAACTCAACGCCACGCTCGATGAGGCCGGCTGGGACACCATCGATGCGAGCCACCTCATGGCAATGGAACTCGAAGACCACGAGCCCGATGCCGCGGCCGAGTTCCTGCCCGTTCTCGACCCGAAGTTCCTCGGCGTAGCGCAACGGCTGCAGGCTTATGACGAGACGGCCATGGCCGGCATGAAGAACCTGCTGAGGGCGCTCGAGGTGCCGGCGGTTGGTGTCGTGCTGACCCGCGACGGCGAGCCGGTTGCCTCCTCGATCATGGCAGTCGCGGACGGGGTGGTCATCACCGGCAATGTCGTGACGGATCCGGCGCGCCGTCGGCAGGGTCTCGCCGCGGCCATGATGCGCAGCGGCCTCGCCTGGGCAAGACGCGAGGGCGCAAGGGTCGCGGCGCTCAACGTGCAGGCCGACAATGCCGCGGCCATAGCCCTCTATTCCGGTCTCGGCTACGCCCGTCAGTACGACTACAGCTATCGCGTCCCGGGGAGCCCGCAATGAGCCTGCGTCCGGTGTTGCTGGTCGCAGCAGCTGCCCTGGTGGACGCCGGGGGCCGCGTGCTCATCGCCCGGCGACCCGAGGGCAAGGCACTTGCCGGCCTGTGGGAGTTCCCCGGCGGCAAGCTTGAACCGGGCGAGGGCCCCGAAGCGGCGCTGGTGCGCGAACTCGGTGAGGAGCTCGGCATCACCGTCGCCGAGACGGATCTCGTTGCGCACTCGTTTGCCAGCCATGCTTACGAGAAATTTCACCTGTTGATGCCACTGTTCACCTGCCGGATCTGGCAGGGGATACCGACGGCGCTGGAGCACGCCGCCCTTGCCTGGGTCGCGCCAGCCGAGATGGCGGCCTACCCTATGCCTCCGGCCGACGAACCGCTGGTGGCCGCCCTGCGCGACCGGCTGTAGAGGGGAGCGCCATGCCGATATTGAAAGCGTTCATCACCGACGAGGCGGGCGCGACCGCGATTGAATACGGGCTGATTTCGGCCCTCGTTGCCGTCGCCCTGATCAGCAGCTTCCTGGCCTTCGGCGATTCCCTGCTTAACCTGCTCGGTTCGGGCGCGGGCAGCGCCGCCGGTGTCATCGAGGCGCAGACCGCCAAGGTCCGCTGACTACTGCAGCGCCACCAGCTTGTACTTCTGCCCCGCCACCAGCGGATCGCCGGGGAACAGGTCGTTGATGATGTAGAACAGCTCGCTGCCGCGGGTCAGCCCGGACATCTGCCGCGCCAGCGCATCTGCAGTGTCGCCGGCACGCGCCGTCACGATCCGCACCGAAAGCTTGCGGATGCCGCCGAGGTCGGCAGCCGTGGTGCGCCTGAAGCTCCTGAGCGTTTCCGCCGCGCCTTCGGCGAAGCGCTGGCTGTCGGACTTCGCTGCAAAGATGAAGCGGTAGACCTGCCCGTCGAGGCGCATCACCGAGACCCGGAAGAACCACTGGTCGGTCTGCGCGAGGCCCGTCGCCATCTCGATGCCGTTGTAGCTCTCGGACTTGACCGTGTCCGCCTTGAGCCCGGCGATCCAGCCCGACTTCAGGTAGTCGGTCAGCGCCACCTCCGGTTGAACGTCGGCGCTGTCGAAGCGAACCGCCTCGCCGTCTCCGGCCACGCCCACCACCGCGCTCTGCGAGTTCTGCAGCGCATAGCCCTGCGGCACGGTGAAGGTGAACTTGGAGGCGGGGTGCACGAAGCGGCGCCCGACGATAGAGCCCTGCGACGGGCTCTCGCCGAACGCCATGCCGGCGATGGCGGCGAGATAACCGTCGCGATCGGTCTCGCCCATGCTGTTCTGGCCGAACATGGAACGGGCGGTATCGAGCGCCTTCTGGATGCGCGCCGGGGTGGAAGGATGGGACGAGAGGAACCCGTCATCTCCTGCCGAGGTGCCCGCCGAGAACGCCGCGAAGCGGCTCATTACCGTGAGGAAGCGCGCCGCGGCCTGGGGATCGTAGCCCGCCTTGCCGGCGATCTGGATGCCCTCGCGGTCGGCTTCGAGCTCCTGGTTCTGGCTGAATGCCGCCATGGCTTCCTGCGTGCGGGACACCCCGCTCGCGCCGCTGCCGCCGAACACGCCGGTGATCACCCGGTCGACGATCTCGTTGGTGCGGCTGCGATCGGTCCGCGCCCGCGCATGGCGGAGCGTCACGTGGGCAATCTCGTGCGCCAGCACGGCTGCGAGCTGGCTCGTGTCCGATGCCAGCGCCAGCAGCCCGCGCGTCACGTAGACGAAGCCGCCGGGCAGCGCGAAGGCATTCACTTCCGAGGTGTCGAGGATCGTGACCTGGAACTGGGCATTGGGCTGGTTTGCCGCCGCCAGCAGGCGGCCGACGATGCGCGCCACCATGATCTCGGCCTGGCGGTCTTCGTAGACGCCGCCATAGGCAGCGATGATGCGCGGATGCTCGCGGCGGCCGATCACCACGTCGTCGGGCTCGGTGCCTGCCGGCACCACGGCCGGGGCGGGATTGTCGCCGGTCTGGCTCACGGCGATGTTGGAGCTGGTCAGCGTGGTGCAGGCGGTCAGCGCCACCAGCGACACTGCCAGCACGCCACCCCGCCAGAACTTGCCGATGGGCCTGATGCCAGTCATCGCGTTGCCAGAACCTCGATCTGCTCGGGATGGGTGATCTCGATGCGCGGACCATCCCGGTCGTCCACCCATCCACGAATTCTCACCAGCGCTCCCTCGAGCACCAGCGGGTCGAAGGCGTCGCTGGCGAACAGCCTGAGCGCCTGCCTTTCGATAACGGCGGTGAAGTCTTCTTTCCAGTGCCGGCCGAAGTTGAGGTAGACCCGCCCACCCCGCTGTTCGGCAAGCAGTACCCGGCCCTCGACAAGCTCGTAGTTCCCGACCCGCCCAAGCAGGTCATCGGGATCGTCCGCCGCACGCACGCTGTAGAAGGAATTGCGCCAGATTCCAAGTCCGGCCAGCCGTGCGCGACCTTCGGCCGCGAACAGCAGGTCGAGACAGGAGCGGTTGTCCGGAAAGGAATAGACCCGCGCCAGTCCGGCGGCGACCATGTGGTGCTGGGCCCACACCGGCCCCTGGTCGGTCTCGACGAAGACATGGGCCAGCGCCCTGTCGTAGCGGTCGACCCTCTCGCCCCCATAGCCGAGCTGCACCGTCCGGTTGAGCGCCAGCGCTTCCAGCGCCGCCTTGGCCTCGGGAGCCAGTGGCCAGGTCGCGAATCCCTCCCGGCCGAGCGGCAGTTTCGGCGCCTGGGTGCCGATCATGCGAACGACCAGCCCCGAATCAAGCACCACAGTATCCCCGTCGGTCACCTCGACGATCACCCCGCCGGGCTCCATGCGCAACTGCGCACAGGCCTCCGCTGCGGCAGCCGGTGCCGACAGCATGGCCAGCGCGGCAAGGTGGACGACACTGAGTTTGAGCAAGACGGGCCCCGGAAAGCTTTGGTTCACCATGCACCGAAATACGGCAAAAAAAGATGAACGCCGCTCGACCGTTTCCATCGCCGTTGTTCGATGCTCTTTATGGTTCCCGCCCCGCTTCGGCTTTGCTATGGAAAGCGCGTGGTCCCGTAGCTCAGCAGGATAGAGCACAGGATTCCTAATCCTGGGGTCGCGCGTTCGAATCGCGCCGGGATCACCACTCCCCGATCTACTATCGGATTTCAGGACCACGCCCTTGCGGGCAGTTTCTCACCTCCGATACTGAGGTACTCTCAGGCGCGAAAGCCGCGTACCAGGTTGCTTGGCGAGATCTTCCGCGATGAAGACACAGACAACCTCCTGCCTGCTGGATGCCGCCGCGGCGAGTAAACTCAGCGCACTCGCGCAACCTGCCCAAACTCAGGATGATTCTCGTACGCTGTGACATAAGTGTGTTCGGGCAGCAAGGTTGGTTGCGTGCGTGAAAGGCAACTCCATACCAAACGCATAACGTTGGCTTGGCCTAAGCCGTCTCTGTCCCATGCCTTGCAGGCATCAGGTAGCCGTCTGAGGCTGAGGATATCAGTGCGCTCTTCCAGGGCCGCTTCGGCCCACTCAGCCAGAGGAGCGTGCCAATCAACCTTGAAGTCACTGCCATGGTCAGACAGCACGACAATTATGGCGGTCGGATCCTTCTGCTGGATCAGATCCACCGCTTCCAGCAGTTCTGTGTTCACACACTGAGTGGCAGCAATATAGAGCTCTGCCCGGCGGCTACCATTGAGGTCGCCATCGCTCTCGGGTGGCTCCCGAAAGGTGCAGTCGGCATTTCGAGTGTAGGGTGGATGAGGGGCCAGATGATGGATGACCAGAAGGAATGGAGGATTCTGTAGCAGCACCTCCGACTGGTCCACGAATAAC
>JAEZHZ010000287.1 GCA_023436745.1 Pseudomonadota bacterium
AGACATGGTAGGCGCCTTCGGCAAACAGCGTGTCGGGGTCCGGCAGGTTCTGCTCCACGCGCGCCAGATGGCACGGAGAAGCGAAGACGGGTGCCGCTGCGGTCCAGCAGACGCAGGCGACCAGCGCCAACGACTTCACTCGCGAGGACATCATCGCCGATATCTCCTGAAGCTCGTCGGACACATTACCAGCTTCCCGATCGAATGCGTAACCGGCAAGTATCGCATTCACTGCCGCTTCCATGCTCGCAATGGCTGGAAATCCGGATGAAAGGCATCTAATCTGCCCCAATGAATGACCTTTCGTCCGCCCCGCCCCAGGACGCGCTCAGCGAAGTCCTCCAGGACTTCCGCCTGAGCGGGGTCAGCTACGGCCGTTGTGAGCTGCGCGCGCCCTGGAGCATCGCCTTCCCGGAACAGCCGCTGCTTCGCTTCCACTTCGTCAGCCAGGGTCCATGCTGGATTCACACCGAGGCCGAGGGATGGCAGGAGCTGAAGCGCGGGGATATCGTGCTGTTGCCGCAGGGCAGCGCGCACCGGCTGGCGAGTTCTCCGGCGGTGTCCGCCTGCACCCTCACCAGTTGCGAGATCACCCGCCTTGGCGGCAACGTCTGCGAAGTCGTCAAGCACGGTGAAGGCGACGTCAGCATGGTATTCTGCGGCTCTATGGCCCTTGGGGCCTACGCGCTGCACCCACTGATCCGGTTGATGCCGACGATCATCAGGGGCTGCGACATCGCCAACTGTGATCCGATGATCGGGCCGTTGCTGGAGGCGATGGCCGCGGAAGCCTGCGAACCCCGCGTCGGCAGCGCCACCATCCTGGCGCGGCTGGCCGACCTGCTGACCGCCCGGCTGATCCGTCGCTGGGTGAACGCACATGAAACCACCACCACTGGCTGGCTAGCGGCTATACGCGATCCCCATATTGGCCGGGCCCTCGTCGCCATGCACCGCGAGCCGGGAAGCAACTGGACCCTCGAGCGCCTGGCGAGCCTGGCCGGCCAGTCCCGTTCCGTGTTCGCCGAGCGCTTCAGCGCGATTCTGGGAGAAGGCGCAGCGCGCTATCTTGCACGACTGCGCATGCAGCTGGCGCAGGAGTGGCTCGGTCAGGGCGGCCTGCCAGTGGCGGAAGTTGCCGCAAGGCTTGGCTATGAGTCCGAGGCCAGCTTCTCCCGCGCTTTCAAGCGCATCACCAGCATGCCTCCTGGAGCGGTGCGCCGGGCTGCTTCCGGACGAACTGCCATGGAATTCGGATTGTAAGTCACAGATCATCCGCAACACGGGCGTTAGGAAGATGTCCCCTGTTCTGGAGACATCTTCATGACTGACGCATCTATTTCCTCTGCTGGCGTTGCCGGAGGCAGCACGGACTCCACCGCCCGCTGGAGCGCCCGGACCTGGCTGGCCATGTTCGCGATGCTGGCCACGAGCTTCACCCTGGTTTCGGCGGAGTTCCTCCCCGCCGGGCTGCTGACGCCCATGGCGCGCGATCTCGGCATCACCGAAGGCATCGCGGGCCAGATGGTCACCGCCACAGCGCTTGTGGGCGCGGCGGCTGCCCTGCTGAGCAACGTGCTCATCGGCCGTTTGAACCGCAAGCTGGTGCTCGTCGGGCTCAGCCTCATCGCCATCGCCTCCAACCTGCTGGCGACATTCGCCACCGACTTCTGGCTTCTGCTGCTCGGACGCGCGGGGCTCGGCATAGCGCTGAGCGCGTTCTGGGCCCTGTCCGTGGCCGTCGTTGCCCGCCTCGTCGGAACGGGCGCCATCGGGCGCGGCATGGCGATGGTGAGCCTCGGCGTCTCGCTTGCCACCATTGCTGCGCCGTCCATGGGCGCCGTCGTCGCCGACCTCCTGGGCTGGCGCACCGCCATGGGCCTGACTGCGGCGCTGGCAGGCGTGGCGCTGCTGCTGCAACTCCTCACCCTGCCGAGCATGCCCGCACCGGCCGGAAACAGCCTGGGCGACATCGCGAGGCTGCTGCGGCGGCGTGGGGTCCAGCTGGGCATGCTGGCCATCATCCTCCTGATGGCCGGCCATATGGCAGGCTCGGTTTACGTCCGCCCATTCCTTGAAGAGATCACCGGCCTGACGACCGCCACGATCGCACTGGCCCTGGCCGGCTTCGGGGCTGCAGCGGTGGTCGGAACGATTGTGGGGGGCAAGCTGGCCGACATGGACTCTCGCATTGCCCTCGCCATCACCGCCACGATCATGGCCCTCGCTGCCCTGGCGCTCGTACTTTGGGGTGCCAGCACCCCCGCGGCCTTTGCCTTTGTCGGCGTCTGGGGACTTGCCTTCGGCATGGCTCCCGTGGCCCTTCAGGCCAATCTCTCGCGCTCGGCAACAGACGCGCTGGAGACATCGGGCAGCCTGATGGTCGTCTCCTTCCAGGTAGCCATCATGACGGGCGCCATCGTCGGCGGCTATATCGTCGACAGCTACTCCTCCGTCACCAACATGATGCTGACGGCGGCTCTCGCCGCGCTGACCCTGCTGCTTGCACTGAGCCAGCGCAGGGCGTAGGGCCCGACAGGACGGGCAGGAGGATCAGCACGCCCCCTGCCCGCTCCCGCCGCGTTTGCTTGCTTTGAACCGTGCCTCACGTCTCGCGCGGGAAAGCGCTGGGTGGGGTGCCGTGAAACGCCTTGAAGGCGCGAGTGAAAGCCGCCTCCGACTGATACCCGGCCTCCACCGCCAGCACCGACAGCGGAACTCTGCCAGCCGAGAGCCGGCGAGCCGCAAGTATCAGCCGCCACGCCCGCAGGTAGCCTTGCGGTGTCTCTCCCACCCGCGCCGAGAAACGCCGGGCAAAGGCAGCTCGGGACAGCCCCGCCTGCCGAGCCATCGATTCAACCGTCCAGTTGCCCGCTGGCTCGGCTTGGATCGCCCGGAACACGCGCGCCAGATAGGGGTCCTGCATCGCCGGCAGCCAGCCGGTGGAGTGTCCGGCCCGCTCGGCAGCGCACCGCAGCACGTAGATCAGCAGGCTCTCGCCCAGGCTTTCCATCAGGGTTTCCTGCCCGGCCGTCCCGGCCTGCAGTTCCCCCGCCAGAAGGCTGACGACGGCGCTCACCCCGGCCTGCCCCGCCAGCTCGTGCGCCGGAATATGCAGGAGGGCAGGCAGCGCGGCGAGCCCGAGGGCGCTCCGCGTACCACTGATCCGGAAGCGCCCGCAGAAAATGACCGTCTCCACCTCCTCTTTCGGTGCGGGCGGCAGCTGCATGAACTCCCTGAGCGGCAGCGCAACGCCGTCGCTGGTGTCGGTCAATTCGTGCGCCTGCCCGTCGCCCACGACCACCAGGTCACGTTCCGAAAGCTGAAGGGGAAGCTCGTTGGCAGGGCGCAGCCAGGCACTGCCCTTCCAAACCAGATGGAAGGCGACGCTGGCACCGGGATCGAGCCGAAAACCCCAGGGCCGGGCCAGGCTGGAATGGACCAGCGTGGTCTGGCTCCGGGCGTACATCTTCATCCATTGGTCGAGCGGGCTCGTGGAGGCGTGCATCGCGCGAGTGTAGACCCGGTGCATGAAAAGCGAGACTCCCCGGCATGGAAAATCTGCCTCCCGAGGCGCCAAATCCGGCATCTTCGATGGAGATGACCATGTCCAAGACAGTATTCATTGCCGGTGGCCGCGGCACCGTTGGCGAACACCTGGCCAACCGCCTCCGCCTTGAAGGGCACACGGTGCGCGCGGGCTCGCGTCGACCGCACGGCCCCTTCGCCACAACGTTCGACTACACCGATCCACAGAGCTTTCCAGCCGCCCTCGAAGGCGTAGATGCCGCCTACCTGGTCGTCCCCGAGGCAACCGCACAACCGTTGGAGCTCGTCTCCCCGTTCGTGGACGCGGCTGCGTCGGCGGGGTCAAGCTGGTGCTGCAATCTGCAATGGGGGTCGATGCCAATGACGCCATTCCGCTGCGCCAGCTTGAACTCCGCATCGAAGCGGCTGGTGTCCCCTACGTGCTGCTGCGGCCAAACTGGTTCTTCGACAACCTGCACGGCCGCTGGTTCACCAGCATTTCCCGCGCCGGCCAGTTGGCACTGCCGGCAGAGGCTGCAAGAACGAGTTTCGTCGATGCCCGCGACATAGCCGACGTGGCCTTTGTGGCACTGACACGGCCCCTCCTCGATGGTCGTGCCCTGGTCCTGACGGGAGCGAGCCGCTGACCTACGC
>JAEZHZ010000150.1 GCA_023436745.1 Pseudomonadota bacterium
AAGTGGTACATGCCGTACAACCGCTAACGCTGAAGGGAAGCTGACACATGTCACGCGTGAAGAGAGGCGTTACCGCCCACGCCCGCCACAAGAAGGTCCTGAAGGCCGCCGAGGGTTACTACGGCCGTCGCAAGTCGACGATCCGCATTGCCAAGCAGGCCGTCGAGAAGGCCGCGCAGTACGCCTACCGCGACCGTCGCGTCAAGAAGCGCAATTTCCGCGCCCTGTGGATCCAGCGCATCAACGCTGCCGTCCGCGAGCACGGCCTGACCTATGGTCGATTTATCGACGGCCTCAGCAAGGCTGAGATTGCCGTCGACCGCAAGGTGCTGTCCGATCTCGCGATCACCCAGCCCGAAGCGTTTGCGGCCCTGGTCGCCAAGGCCAAGGCGGCGCTCGGTTACCTCGAAGGCGTGGAAGCGACCACCCACGCCCGCGTCACCGCCGCCTAACTCACCTCGCTGAGGTCAAAAAACCGCGCCTTGCGCCGCCCGAAAGGGATGGCGCGGGGCGTTTTGTTTTGGTCTAAAGCCCCCATCCTTCCTGCCCCGAGTTCGTGATGTCCCTCGACGCCCAGATCGATCAGCTCCGCACCGAGCTTTCCGCCGCCATCGCCGCCGCCGGTGACGAGCCCGCGCTTGATCAGGTGCGCGTCGCCGCCCTCGGCAAGAAGGGCAGCGTATCGGCCCTGCTCGCCTCGCTCGGCGGCATGGCGCCGGAAGAGCGCAAGACCGCCGGTCCGGCCATCAACGGGCTCAAGGCCGAGATCGCCGGCCTCATCGAGGCCCGCGGCGCCGAACTGCGCGCCGAGGCCCTCGAGGCCCGGCTCAAGGCCGAGACCGTCGATGTCACGCTGCCCCTCCAGCCCGGTCCCGCGGCCCGCGGCCGCATCCACCCGGTCTCGCAGACCATCGACGAGATCACCGCCATATTCTCCGACATGGGCTTCTCGATCGCCGAGGGTCCCGATATCGAGACCGACTACTACAACTTCACCGCGCTGAACTTCCCCGAGGGTCACCCGGCGCGCGAGATGCACGACACCTTCTTCATGAAGCCCTCGCCCGATGGCGTGAAGAAGGTGCTGCGCACCCACACCTCGCCGGTGCAGATGCGGGTGATGCAGCGCACCAACACCAAGCCCGAGGCGCCCTGGGTCACGCCCGCCATGGAGCCGCCGATCCGCGTCGTCGTGCCCGGCCGCACCTATCGCAACGATTCCGACCAGACTCACACCCCGATGTTCCATCAGGTCGAGGGGCTGGTGATCGACAAGTCGTCCCATATCGGCCAGCTGCGCTGGGTGCTCGAGGAATTCCTCAAGGCCTTCTTCGAGGTGCCCAACGTCACCCTGCGCTTCCGCCCCAGCTTCTTCCCCTTCACCGAGCCGTCGATGGAAGTCGACGTCCAGTGCGACCGCTCCGGTTCCGAGGTGAAGATCGGCGAGGGCTCCGACTGGCTCGAAATCCTCGGTTGCGGCATGGTCCATCCCAACGTCATCCGCAATGCCGGGCTCGACCCCGATGTCTACCAGGGCTTCGCGTGGGGCATGGGCATCGACCGGCTCGCCATGCTGAAATACGGCATGCCGGACCTGCGGGCCTTCTTCGATGCCGACCAGCGCTGGCTCGACCATTACGGCTTCCGCCCGCTCGACCTGCCGACCCTGTTCGGCGGCCTGTCGAGCTAGCGATGTCCACGCTCGCCGGCGAGCCGGCCGAACCGATCTTCATCGTTACCGACATCGAGGCGGACGGGCCGACCCCGCTTCACTCCTCGATGCTCAGCTTCGCTTCCGTCGCCATCACGGCGGACGGCACGCGCCATGGCGAGTTCGAGGCGGTGCTGGTCCCGCGTCCGGACCGCCAGCCCGACGAGACCACCATGTCCTGGTGGCAGACGCAGCCCGAGGCCTGGGAGGCGGCCACGACCGGTGCCGAGGATCCCGCCCTGGTCATGCCGCGCTACGCCGACTGGGTCGAGGCCCTGCCCGGCATGAAGGTGTTCGCTGCGGCGCCGATGATCTTCGACGGCCTGTGGATGGATCACTACCTCGACGAGTTCGCCGGCACGCGTGTTCTTGGTGGCCCCTTCAAGAGCCGCCAGATCTTTCGCGGCGGCGGCGTCTGCCTCTACACCATGGCCGGCACGTTGCGCGGCACTCCCTATTCCGACTGGGGCATGAGCAAGCTGCCGGCCGAGTTCTACGGCCACATCGCCCACACCCACCGCGCCATCGACGACGCCCGCGGCTTTGCCAATGTGCTGGTGGAACTGTTCAAGATTTCCCGTGCCCTGCCGCCGATCACCGGCAGCAAGTCCGATTTCCGATAAGAGACAAGCCATGAAGTTCACCCTCGACTGGCTCCGCGAGCATCTCGATACCACCGCCTCCGCCGAGGAGATCGCCGAAGCGCTGACCGCCGTTGGCCTTGAGCTCGAGTCCATGGAAAACCAGGGCAAGGCGCTCGAGAAGTTCGTGGTGGCGCACGTGGTCTCGGCCGAGCCCCACCCAAATTCGGATCACCTCAACATCTGCAAGGTCGATGCGGGCACCGGCGAACTGATCGATGTCGTCTGCGGCGCTCCCAATGCGCGCACCGGCATGAAGTCCGTCTTCGCCTTCCCCGGCACCTGGATTCCCGGCAAGGATTTCGAGCTCAAGGCCGGCGTGGTTATCCGCGGCGCCCAGTCCAACGGCATGCTGTGTTCCGCTGCCGAGCTCGAGCTCAGCAACGATCATGACGGCATCATCGAACTGCCGGCCGATGCACCGGTCGGCGCGAAGTATGTCGACTATGCCGGCATCAACGGGGTGGTGTACGATATCGCCATCACCCCCAATCGCGGCGACGCCACCGGTGTCTACGGCATTGCGCGCGATCTCGCCGCCTATGGCCTCGGTACGCTGAAGCAGACCGACTGGACGCCCGTGCCTTCGCAGGGGCCGAGCCCGATCGCGCCGCTGCCCCAGCATTTCGCCGAGGGCGAGGCCAAGGCAATCCGCAAGTTCGCCGCGCGCTACATAAAGGGCGTCCGCAACGGTCCGTCGCCGGAGTGGCTGCAGCAGCGCCTCCGCGCCGTCGGCCTTCGTCCCATCAACGCCATCGTCGATATCACCAATCTCGTCTCGCTCGGCTGGGGCCGCCCGCTTCACGCCTACGACGCCGACAGGATCGTCGGCCAGCCGGTGCTGCGCCCCGCCCGCAACGAGCCGTTCGATGCGCTCGACAATCGCGTCTACACCCTCGACGAGACCATGACGGTCATTGCCGACGATCAGGGCCCGCTCTGTCTCGGCGGCGTCATGGGCGGCATCCGCTCCGGCGTTACCGAGGAAACGGTCAATGTCCTCATGGAATGCGCGAGCTGGGACCCGGACCTGATTGCCCGCACCGGCCGCAAGACTGGCATCGTCTCCGATGCCCGCTACCGGCTCGAGCGCTCGGTTGACCCGGCGCTCACCGAGCCGGGGCTAGAACTGGCCACCCGGCTGGTGATGGAGCTCTGTGGCGGCACCCCGATGGAACCCGCGATCTCTGGCGAGGACGTGTTCCCCCATACCGTGATCGATTTCCCGCTTGCGGAAGTGAAGCGGCTGACCGGACTCGACGTCGAGCCGAGCCGCATCGTCGACATTCTGGCCCGCCTCGGCTTCACCGCCGAGGGGCACGGCGAGGTCCGCCGGGTGTTCGTGCCATCCTGGCGCCCGGACGTAACGCAGAAGGCCGACCTCGTGGAGGAGGTCATGCGCATGGTCGGTGTCGACAACGTGCCGGTCGAGCCGCTTCCGCGTCTCTCCCATGTCGCGCCCCGCATGCTCACCACCATCCAGAATCGCCGCCGGATCGCCCGCCGGGCGCTTGCCGTACGCGGCATGGACGAGGCGGTGACCTGGTCGTTCATCTCGCATGCGGAAGCCGTTCACTTCGGTGGCGGCAGCGAGGCGCTGCAACTCGCCAATCCCATTGCGTCCGACATGACCGACATGCGTCCCTCGCTGCTGCCGGGGCTCATCGCCGCCGCCCGTCGCAACGGCAATCGCGGTCACGCCGATGTCGCGCTGTTCGAGGTGGGCCAGGTCTTCCTCTCCGACGCGCCCGCCGGCCAGCACACCTATGCCACCGGCATCCGCAGCGGCAGCGCCCGCCTCGGCGGCAGCGGCCGCCACTGGCAGGACCGGGCCCAGCCGGTTACCGTGTTCGACGCCAAGGCAGACCTTGCCGCGGTGCTCGATGCGCTCGGCTACGACATCGACAAGATGCAGGTGCTGGCGGAGCCGGCCCCGTGGTCGCATCCCGGCCGTGGCGGTCGTGTTGCCCAGGGGCCGAAGACCATCGGCTGGTTCGGTGAACTCCATCCCGCCCGCGCCGCCGAACTCGATATCGACGGTCCCGTCGCGATCTTCGAACTCGATCTCGATGCCCTGCCGGAACCGCGCCGCAAGGCGACCCGGACGAAGCCGGCGCTCAACCTGTCGAGCCTCATGCCCGTCAGCCGCGACTTCGCCTTCGTGGTCGACCAGTCCGTGCCGGCCGCGACCATCCTCAGGGCCGCTCGCGGCGCCGACAAGCAACTCATCACCGACGTGACGGTATTCGACGTCTTCGCCGGTACCCATGTCGGCGAAGGCAAGAAGTCGGTGGCCATTGCGGTGACGCTCCAGCCGACGGAACGCACCCTGACCGACGAGGACATCGACAAGGTCTCCGCCGCTGTTGTCGCTGCGGTCACTAAGTCGACCGGGGGCATACTGCGGACCTAGGATTCAGTCGCGGAATCTCGTATCCAGTGGCCCCTGCAGCTGGATACGGGATCATGGACAAGACCGAACGGCTCTTTGCGGTCATGGATGCGCTGAGGCGCCACCGGCGGCCGGTCACGGCTGCCAGCCTTGCCGAGGAGCAGGGCGTGTCGGTGCGCACGCTCTATCGTGACATTCAGACCCTGATCGGGCTCGGTGCCCCCATCGATGGCGAGGCCGGCGTCGGCTACATGCTGAAGCCGGGCTTCTTCCTACCCCCGTTGATGTTCAGCGCCGAGGAACTGGAGGCCCTTGTCCTCGGCCTTCGCTGGGTCGAGGCGCAGCCGGACGATGGGCTTGGCCTCGCTGCCCGCAATGCCCTGGGCAAGATCGCCACCGCCTCTCCCGACGACCTGCGCGACCGGATCAGCGACACGGCCCTCTGGCCCGTCGCTATGTACCGGCATGGGCGGACGCCCGTCCCGGTGCTCGGTCAGGTGCGCACCGCCATGCGCCAGGAACGGGCAGTGGAGATCGACTATGAGGACGAGCAGGGCCGGGCCACCACCCGCACCATCTGGCCGGTGGGGCTTGCCTTCTACGAGGGTAAGCAGACCATCGCCGCCTGGTGCCTGCTGCGTCAGGCGTTCCGCAACTTCCGCACCGACAGGATAGCCTGCCTGCGGCTGACCGAGCAGCGCTACGGCAAGCGTCGGGCTGTGCTCGAACGGGAGTGGCGCGAAAGCTGGGCCGAGGAAGAGCGCAACCACCAGAGCAACCGAGCCGCAGGCTAGCTCATGCGGCCATAAAGGCTGACCGGGCGTACTCGCTCGTCGAAGCGGAAGCGGTGGTCGGCCGGTGGATGGGCGCGATGACCGCATTCGAGTCGCGGACAATTGCGGCAGCCAGTGCCGACGGGCACCACCTGCAGGTCTGCTGTGAGGTCGATGCCGTCCGAATAGACTAGCTCCCGCGCATGCTCCACAGCGCAGCCCAGCCCGATCGACAGATACCGCCGCGGGGCGTTGTGGCGGTAGTCGCCTTTGGTGATGGTCCGGGCAATGCAGAAGTAGCGCCGCCCGTCCGGCATCTCGCTGATCTGGGTGTTGATG
>JAEZHZ010000330.1 GCA_023436745.1 Pseudomonadota bacterium
GGATCCATGGGTAGGACCCGATCACCGAGTATGAGGCGGTGTCCTGCAGCATCAGACCCCAGGAGATCAGCGGCGGCTTCACCGCGAAGCCCAGGAACCCGAGGAAGCTTTCGAGCAGCACGACACCAGGGATGGCCAGAGTGACCGCCACTATGATGTGGCTGAGCACATTGGGCAGGATGTGGCGGGTTATGATGCGCCTGTCGGTAGCGCCAACCGCCACGGCCGCCCGCACATAGTCGACACGGGCCAGCGAGAGTGTCTTGGAGCGCACTTCCCGACTGAGTTGCGCCCATCCAAGTGCAGCAATCACGCCAATGACGAAGGCAATGAACACGTTGGACGGCGCGGTTGCCGGGATCAGCGTGGTCAACGCCAGATAGAGCGGCAACTGCGGGAACATCAGGATGAACTCCACCAGGCGCTGCACCCAGGCGTCAAACGTGCCGCCGATATAGCCCGAGGTGATGCCGACCAGCGTGCCGACCACTGTGGTGATGGCCACGACCACCAGCGCGATGGTGAGGGTGATGCGGGCCCCAACGATGCCGCGGGCGAGGATGTCGCGTCCAAACTTGTCCGTGCCGAAGAAATGAGCCGTCTTCTGCGGATCAACCGGACCGAAGAAGTGGATATTGGCCGGGATCAGCCAGAAGACCTTGTAGGAATAGCCGGGCACGAAGAAGCCAAGCTCCGTCGGGTTTTCGTAGTCCGGCCCCACCAGCGGCTGGAAGGTAACGGGATCGAGTTCATCGCTCTCGGCGATCGGGTAAACCACGGGCATGAGCGTAAAACTGCCGTCCGCCCTGAAGAAGCTGATTGCGTCGGGTGGCGCAAAGCCGATATCCGCCTGCTTGGGATCCTGCGGGGCAAAGAAGTCTGCAAAGACCGCGACGATCAACATAAGGGCGACGAGTACCAGTCCGATCATGCCGATGGTCGATCGGCGGAAACGGCGCCACACCAGCGAAAAGTAGCCTTCGTCGCTGTTGGCCCAGCGCGGCTGCGGCCCAGTATCGTCGTCGGCTGGTGTCGGCATGGGGCCGCCTGCTGCCTCCACGGGCAGAGGGATGGACGAGCGGGAGCCTGGATCTTGCGTGTAGGTCAAGCTGCTTTCTCCCCTCCCAGGCGAATGCGTGGATCGAGCAGCGCCAGGAGCACGTCGGAGATGATGTTGCCGATGATCAGCGTCACGGCCAGCACCATGACGAAGGTTGCCGTGACCCACACGTCGCCGACACCCATCGAGCCCACGATGGCCGGGCCGACCGTGGCGAGGCCGAAGACGATGGCTACCTCGATTTCGCCGGTCAGCATGTATGGCAGGACAACGCCCTGATAGGCGACCAGCGGATGGAGCGCATTGGGAACGGCGTGCCGCAAGATCACTGCACTTTCGGGCAGGCCCTTGGCGCGAGCGGTCTCGACATACTGGCTGTTGAGTACATCCAGCAGGTTGGCCCGCATCACGCGCATGTTGTAGGCGAGCCCGCCCAAGGTCGCGATGAAGACCACCGGCCAGATATGGGCCACCAGGTCCACGAACCTCCCCCACCCCCAGGGCTGGCCGCCCCAGTACGGCGAGTTGAAGCTGCCGATCTCGTTCACCCCGATGCGGAACACGAGAATGTAGAGCACCACGATGGCCAGGAGGAACCTGGGTATGGTCATCCCCATGAAGGAGACGAAGCCCAGCACCGTGTCGGTCCAGCTATACTGACGGGTGGCGGCAACGATGCCCAGGCTGATGCCGATGACCGAGGCCAAGAGGTGGCAGGTCAGGGCCAGCAGGATCGTGCGGGGCAGCCGCTCGACTACCACGTCGCCCACAGGCTTGTTGTAGTAGAGCGACTGCCCGAAATCGAAACGGGTGACGATGCCGGTCACCCAGCGGAAATATTGCACGATCAACGGGTCGTTGAGTCCGTGAGCCGAGCGGTAGGCCTCGGCCATGGCCTGCGCCTGTTCGGCAGTGGCGCCGGTGCGGTTGATCGCCATAGTGCGGATATAGTCGCCGTAGTCGCCCGGCGGTGCCTGAATGATCAGGAACGTGACGATACTGAGTAGGACAAGGATTGGGATGGCGCCCAGAATGCGAAAGAGAAGAAAGCGCAGCATCACTGTTCTCGTGTCTTGACT
The DNA here is from genome assembly GCA_023436745.1 of Pseudomonadota bacterium. Taxonomy (GTDB): domain Bacteria; phylum Pseudomonadota; class Alphaproteobacteria; order Rhizobiales; family Devosiaceae; genus Devosia. Next base: position 2,140 of record JAEZHZ010000330.1, read on the forward strand.
GGCCTCGGTATTGCCCGGTGGCAGCATGCCGCCACCGGGAGATCGCCTCGGGAGGGGATCAGTTCGCGACCGGCCCGCTACCGCCCGGCACGTCGGGCAGCGTATCGGGATGGAGCTCGTTGGTGGTCTGCCGGTCCTCAGGCACGAATACGCGCTCGCGGATGATGTTGTCCTCGGCCCAGTTGAACTGGAAGATCGGGGCGCCGGCCGGGATATTGGCGAAGCGCTTGTTGATCAGCAGAGCGCCCGGATACTGGGTCAGGCCGATGGCATAGAGGTTCTGCGTGTAGAGTTGCTGGTAGGTCTTCATCAGTTCGGCGCGCTCTGCATTGTCGGGGCTGGCGATGAACCTGTTGATGGCATCCACCATCTCCTCTTCGAACGGCAGCAGGTCGAGCGTGCCATCCGTACCGGCGCGATGCGAGAACGCCGTACGCGGACCCACCGGGGCGAGCCCCGACGTACCCTGCACCACGGAAACCAGGTCGGAGCCGTTGCGCAGCAACGCCCAGTCGTACTTGCCGCCCTGCTGGAACTCTGCCAGCGAATTGCCCGAAACCGTGTCGAGGAGCACCCTGATGCCGAGCTGTTCCATCTGGGCCAAGACACCCTCAGCATGGCTCTTGTCGGTGTTGTAGTCGCCGTTGACGAGCAGGGTGACCTGTACGTCCTGCCCGCCTGCAGTGCCGGCAGGGAAGTTGACGACGCCATTGCCGTCGGTGTCTTCGAGGCCCGCCTTGGCCAGGTATTCCTTCGCCTTGTCCAGCGAGTACGGGAAGAAGGCGGTCGATTCCTTGTCGTAGAAGCTGGTGCCGGCGTAGAGACCGCCCGGGTACGGCGTGGTGAACGGGCCCTTGACCAGCGACTCCCCGAGGCTCTTGCGGTCGATCGCGTAGGTGATGGCCTTGCGGAAATCGAGGTTACGGTTGAGTTCGCGGATCGCCTGGCCCAGTTCCGACGGCTCGCCCCAGCCATTTCCCGACAGGTTGGGATAGAGCGTGTAGCCGATGGTGCGCGCACCGAACTGCAGGCGCGCCGGGGCGCTTTCTTCGGCGGAGCGCCGGAGCGATTCCACGAAGTTCTCAGGCTGCTCCAAATTCGAGAAATCAGCCGTGCCGGCCACCGTCTGGACGTCCCGGTCGGACCAGGTCGAGAGGCGGTAGCTCACCTCGTTGAGATAGGGCAGCTGGTTTCCAGCCTCGTCGACCTTCCAGTAGTAGGGATTGCGCCGCATGACGATGATGTCGTCCGGGCGATACTCTACCGGCACCCAGGCGCCCATGACCGGCATGTTCATGTACTCGGGCGGATAGGCGTTCTTGTAGTCGTCGTAGCTGTTGTCGGCGTTGTACTTCGGGTGCTCCGGCTTGAGCATGTGCGAGGGGCCGGGGCAGAACGAGCCGTATGCCATCGCGTAGAGATACTGGGTCGGCCGGACCTCCTTGAAGGTCCACTTTACCGTATAATCGTCGACCTTCTCCAGCGTCGTGCCTTCGCCAAAGCCTTCCGGGCTGGCGCCGCCGGTGGGGGCGACGTTGGGATCGAGAACGTTGTCCTCCCAGTAGAACATCACGTCGTCGGCATCGAACGGATCGCCGTCCGACCACTTCGCCCCCTCGATCAGGTGCATGGTCAGTTCGTGGCCGTCCTCGGACCACTCCCAGCTCCTGGCCAGGTTCGGCAACGGCTCGAGCTCGTCGGCTTTCACCTGGAACAACGGGCCAGTACGCGTCAGGCATTCGAAGAGGCCGATGTCGATGCCGCCCCAGCCCTGCTGGGCGCCACCGATATAGTTCCAGCCATCGGGACGGCCACCGATCACGTGGCGCATGGTATCCCCATAGACGCCGACGCCATCGGGCATGTTCGCGGTCTTGAAGACCAGCGGCTCCCTAGGCAGGCGCTCGGCTACAGGCGGCAGCTTGCCAGCGTCAACGAATGCCTTCACGAACTCAGGCTCGTGGTACTCCGGCAGCGCCTTGAATTCCTGTATGTCGGACACGCTGACGAAGATGGGCTCGCTTTGAGCCGCAAATTCAGGCGGATCCGGCGGCGTCGTCCATTCCTGCTGCGCAGACACTGCGCTCAGGGAAACGGACAGCAAAAGTCCTGCCCCGCCAAGGGCACTAACAGGTATCCTCAATAGAACCTCCCATTATTGCCGGAGCAAAGTCAGGCTCCCTGTCATGACCGCTCTCTCCCTCGGTCATGCGCCCCGGACATCTTGCCAGCGTACGCCTTGTGTTTGGCGAGACAATCCGGAATGATAGAGACTTATTCCGGCTTTCTAAGAAGTGGCCGAAAAGTATGACAGTTGGGGAACTCCCACTCGTCGCGTCGCGGCCGCGCGAAAAACCACCGCGCCCTACGCCGAGACCAGACCGGCGGTTCTACGCCGCGGGAAGGGCGTTTGGCCGCTTCGGCATCCGCGCATTCCCACCTCAGGTCATGCCGCAGCCCCACAGCCACGGCCACATAGAGTTCAACTGGCTGACCCGCGGCAGCATGGAATATGTGTTCGACGATGGCACTGTGACCGTCGAGGCCAACCGTCTGGTGGCGTTCTGGGCGGGCATCCCACACCAGACGGTGGCGCTGCACGACATCGGCGACGGCCGTCAGCTCAACATCTACCTGCCGATGGACGCATTCCTCGAAATGCCGCAACTCGGGCGGCTCACTGAAACGCTGATGGGGGGCGGCGTCATCCAGCTCAAGTCGGACTGTATCGGACTCGAAACGCTGGAACGCTGGCACGGCGACTATCGCAGCGGCAATTCGCTGCGTACCGATCTCGTGCGGACTGAAATTGGCACCATGTTCCGCCGCGCCGCCATCACCGGATGGGACACGATCCTGTCTGCCTGGCTTGAGAAGTCAGGCACCCGCACCCGAACCGCGACGCCAGTTCGCTATGTCGTGCGCATGGTTCGACACATCGTCGAGAACATCACCGACCCGCTCGCTGCCGAAGACATCGCGCGCGTCGTGGGGCTGCACCCCAACTATGCGACCAACCTGTTCACCAAGGTGATGCACATCTCGGTGCAGAAGTTCGTGACCAGGATGCGGCTCATCCGGGCGCGAAGCCTGTTGTTCGACGGAAGCCTCTCGATTGCCAACGTCGCCTTCCAGTCCGGGTTTGTCAGCCAGACCCAGTTCTACGAGCATTTCCGCAAGGCCTATGGCATGACGCCGAGTCAGATGCGCAAGGACACGATCGGCTGACCGCACCAGCCGCTCCAGCGGAGCCACCTGATGCGATCAGCACCAATGAGCCATGCCCGAAAGTCGAGGGCTCGTAGCCTACTCAACGACCTCGACGACGCCCATCATGCCGTGATCCTCATGGAACAGGAGGTGGCAGTGGTAGACATACTTGCCCGTGAAATCGAGGAAGCGGTGGCGGATGGTGATTGAGCCCATCGGTGGCAGGCCGCGCGTGTCTTCCCAGCTCAGGACCTCATCGACCGGCTCGCCATTGACCGCAACGACCTGAAAGTCGTTGGCGTGGATGTGGAAAGGGTGCCAGTCCGGCGAGTCGTTGTAGATCGTCCATTCCTCGAAAGCGCCGAGCTTCACGGTCTGATCGACACGGTCCATGTCGACCTGCTGCCCGTCGATGAGGAAGCGCGTGCCGCCAGGCTGACGATCGACTGAGAAACGGATCTCGCGCGTCTTGTCGACGGGAAGCCCGCGCAGGTCTTCGCTGAGCGGGATGAGATCGGTCGGAATCTCGTGATCCGTGACGGCGTCGCCCTCAACGACCAGCGTTGCGAGCAGTTCGTCGGGCTCATACTGACGCTCGGAACCAAGCCACAGCGTCTTGCGCAGTTCCCAGCTCCCCGTGAACTGGTGACCCTTGACCAGAACGTCTGCGCGGCAGCCGGGCTCGATCAGCAGGCGCTCGTGCTTGACGACCCGGGTGAGCGCGTTGCCGTCCTTGGAAATCTGGTAGAGCGGATGGCCCTCGAGGCCTATCATCAGGAAGCTTTCCGATGTCGCATTAACGAGCCGCCAGCGCTGCACCTCGCCGGGACGAATGCGCAATGTCGGATTGATCTGGCCGTTGACCGTGCGGGTCTGGCGGTGGATGTCCTGGTCGTCGGCCGGAACCACAACATTGTTCTCGTCGAACTCGGCAGACTGGATGACGAGGAGCTGGTCGACACGCCCCTTGATCCCGTCGAGCTCGTCGAGGCCCCCCTCGATGATCAGCGCGCCGGCCATGCCGCCGGAAACCTGCGAGTATGTGAGACCATGGACATGCGGGTGGTACCAATAGGTGCCTGCCGGATGGTCTTCCGGAATCCTGATCTCGAAATCGAACTCGGCGCCGGGCTGGATGGTGAGGAACACGTTGTCGCTGTTGCCGGAGGGCGAGACGTGAAGCCCGTGCGTGTGGAGGTTGGTGACCGCGTCGAGATCGTTGATCAGCTTGATGCGAATGATGTCGCCGGGCCTGGCCACGAGCGTCGGGGCGGGATAGCTGCCCTCGAAGGTCATTGCGGTCGCGGGCGCATCGTCGATCATGGTCGGGCCGTAGGCTGTGCGGAGCGTCGTCTCCAGGACACCGTTTACGGAGCGGCGCACCTCCGGGAAGCGAATCTCGTCACCGGTGGCGTTGGATACCGAACGGGCGACCTTGCGTTCGGTCGCAATGACGTCGCCATGGTGATGATGCTGCGCAAATGCGGGCAATGCCGCACCAGTGGCTGCCGCAGCCACGCTCCCAAGAATGACCTTCCGACGATTGACGCTACCCATACACCTCTGCCCTTCAAGTCACTGTAATGATTTGCTTTCCGCCCTATCACGAGGCTGCCACAGCAGAAAGGCCGCCCACTGGGCGGCCCTGAAAAAGTTGTGCGTGAGGACCGCCCAGCGGGCGGTTCAGTGGGCCTGATCGGTCATCATCGTGCGGATGGCATCGACGAGGCCGACCTCACCGCGACGTTGTTCGGCCCCTTCCTCACGCTCCACTCGGCCCGAGCCGAGGCC
>JAEZHZ010000396.1 GCA_023436745.1 Pseudomonadota bacterium
ACCGGTATGGCGACACCGTGTATCGGCACGACCAGCGGATCTGCCAGGGCTGCGAAGCAACGGGGTGGAACGGGCAGGCGGAGCCGACGATCATCGACAATCGCGAGCAGGTGCTCGATCCGATGACCGCCTATCAGATCACCTCGATGATGGAAGGCGTGATCCAGCGCGGCACCGGCACGGCCGCAAAGGTGCTCAATCGCCCCGTGGCCGGCAAGACGGGCACCACCAACGACTACAAGGATGCCTGGTTCGTCGGTTTTACGCCGGAGCTCGCCGTTGGGGTTTACGTGGGCTACGATCAGCCCCGTTCGATGGGCAGTTCAACGACTGGCGGTACCTTTGCCGTGCCTATCTTCACCGAGTTCATGCAGAACGCTCTCGCGGGCAAGCCGCCGACTCCCTTCAATGTGCCGCCCGGCATGTCCACCGCGTGGATCAGCCCCGATACCGGTGTGCAGGCTATGGACGGGCAGGGGGGCATCCTGGAGGCGTTCAAGCCGGGCACGGGCCCGAATCTCATGACTTCGGTCATTGGCGTTGACGTGAACGCCTGGGACGCGATTCAGCGCCAGCAGATGATGCAGCAGCAGTACGGGGCAGGGTTCGTGGACCAGCCCTTCGGCGGTGGCGGGAGCTTTCGCGGTGGCGGCACCGGCGGTAACGACGTGCGTACCTTTGACCCCAACACCGGCACGTGGCGATAGCTTTCATTGCCGTCCCGGACGCTCCTGACGTGCCTTGACAGTTGGGTGATGGACTACAGGGCCCCCACGCGGGGTGGGCCGTTGGAGTTGCCGGTGAACAAGGCATTGGTCGTCATTCTTGCCGCCGTGACGCTTGATGCGATCGGCATTGGCCTGATCTTTCCCATCCTGCCCTCCCTGCTTCGGGACGTGGGTCACACCACGGAGGTCGCAACTCTCCTGGGACTGATGCTGGCGCTCTATTCGGCCTGCCAGTTTCTGTTCTCGCCTGTGCTCGGGGTGCTGAGCGATCGCTTCGGTCGCCGTCCGGTATTGCTGCTTTCCCTTGCCGGCGCTGCGATCGACTACCTGATCATGGCCTTTGCGCCGCAGTTGTGGATGCTGGTGCTCGGGCGCGCCGTGTCCGGCATCACCAGCGCCAACATGGCCGTTGCCACCGCGTACATCACCGACATTTCCTCCACGGAAGAGCGTGCACGCAGGTTCGGGCTTTTCCACGCCATGTTCGGCATCGGCTTCATCATCGGACCGGTGCTCGGGGGCCTGCTCGGAGATGTGTGGGTTCGTGCCCCGTTCATCGCGGCTGCGCTCCTCAACGCAGTCAACTTTTCTGTGGCCCTGTTCCTGCTCCCCGAGTCGAGGCATGGACAGCGGGATGCCCGCTTCACCTGGGACACGCTCAACCCGTTCAAGCCACTCAGGTGGGCACTCACCTTCTCGGCGCTCATCCCTCTGATGGCGATCTTCGTGATCATGAACTTCGTCGGTACGGTCTACGGCACCATCTGGGCCCTGTTCAGCGAGGACAGCTTCGGGTGGAGCGGTTTCATGATCGGGCTGTCACTCGGAGCCTTCGGGGTGTTCCACGCCGGCGCGCAGGCTTTTCTGACAGGACCGGCGGTTGCACGGCTCGGAGAGCGCTGGGCGCTCGTGGTGGGCATGGCCTGCGAACTTGCGGCTCTGGTCATCCTGGGTGTGGCCACTCAGGGGTGGGTGCTCTTCGCGCTCGCGCCGCTATTTGCCCTCGGAGGTATCGGCATGCCGGCGCTGCAGTCGCTGACCACCACACAGGTCGATGCCGATCGGCAGGGGCAACTGCAGGGGGTGCTTGCGAGTCTGGTCAGCCTTGCAGCCGTGTTCGGTCCCGTATTCTTCAGCTTCGTCTACTTTGCCGTGCGTGGCACATGGCCCGGCCTCATCTGGATCGTGGCGGCGGGAATCTACCTGCTCGCTCTCCCGCTCATGCTGGGCATTCGTCGCACCCGAACAGCGGAGGGGCGGGCTCGAGCTTAGAGAATTTGCCGGAGAGCCCCGGAAAACGGGGAAAAAGGTGGCAACACGGGCTTGTCGGCCCCAACTTTCCAGTCCATTAACATCCGTGTACCGCACCGCCCCGCGGAAAGTCCGGGAATCCTTGCCTTTCGGTCAGAATCGACCAAGGGTTGCCGGGTTTGGGGTTCGCCAGCGCGGCGGGCATTCACTGTGAGGAAACGCTATGAACAAGAACGATCTGGTGGGCGTGGTCGCCGAGAAAGCTACCATCACCAAGGCACAGGCCGCCGAAGCGGTTGACGCAGTGTTCGAGGCTATCACCGGTTCGCTGAAGAACGGCGAAGAAGTGCGTCTCGTTGGCTTCGGCACTTTTGCAGTGTCGCAGCGCAAGGCCACCACCGGCCGCAATCCCGCCACCGGCGCCGAGATCCAGATTGCAGCCTCCAACCAGGCCAAGTTCAAGCCCGGCAAGGGCCTCAAGGACGCGCTCAACGCCTAAGCGTTCTCGCTCCTAGACGTGGCCCCGAGCGCTCAACGCCGGGGCCATTTGTTTTGCGGTTGACGTGTATGGGCACCGCCCCTTAATCAACGCACACCTTCGGGATGAACCACGGTTCTCCCTCAGGGCGATTAGCTCAGTTGGTAGAGCGCCTCGCTTACACCGAGGATGTCGGCGGTTCGAGTCCGTCATCGCCCACCAATCCCCTCCAACCAGGGGGCGCGGCCACGATCACGCATGGGAAGTGGCCCGGCAGAAGATTCCGCACCAGTTCGAGCCGTCGACTTTAGCGCTTGCGGGTGAGCGACGAACCAGGCTCCGCGTGCCAGTACCGGGCCGCGAGGCGTACAGCTGCGGCTATCACTTCAAATTTTCACGTCCAAGGTCAGGAAACGCGCCTTAGCCGTTGTGACCTCCACACTTTTCCACAACCAATCGAGCACCATCAAAAATCTTTCGACAAAGAGAGCATGCTCGCTTGACTTGCTGCCGGGGCCCCGGTACACGGACCGCACGTTGCAGGAACGCCTCGCGTTCCGCTGCTGCGGGAGTAGCTCAGTTGGTTAGAGCGCCGGCCTGTCACGCCGGAGGTCGCGGGTTCGAGCCCCGTCTCTCGCGCCACGTTTCTTCATGAAATTGTTGGTGTGTCGTTTGGGGGTGGGTGTCTGCTGACGCCGCCGGACGGCGCTCGATTGCTGCCGGTCTGCTTCGTGCGAACACGACGTAGGGGCGCAGGCCGGCAAGTTTGCGCGTCAGGCTAGTGCTTGATCTCGATTTGCCGAGCAGCGCCGACGTATCCGTCGGGTTTGCCCACCTTGATGTGCAGTACTCCCTTGTCGAAATGCGCCTCTACCTTGTCCGCATCGACGGGAAACGGTGCGCTGAACATCCTCGTAAACGAGCCATAGCTGCGCTCTGAGCGAAGGGTGCCATCGTCCCTCTCGGAGGAGAGCTTCTTCTCGCCGGTGATGGTTATCAACCGGTCCTCCACGGTGAGCTTGACGTCCTCAGCGTCGACGCCGGGCAGTTCCAATGTCACTTCAAGGCCGTCATTCGTCTCCTGGACTTCGGCGCTGGGGAGAAAGGCGCTGTCCAGCGAAAAGCTGGAAGGGAAATCGCGCGTGAAATCGTCGAACATCTGCTCGAAGCGATCACGCAGGGCGTAGAAGGGCGATGCTGCAGGGCTGCTGTTCGCGTGGCGGGCAGGAAGGTTGCTCATCGGTGTGGTCTCCTCGGGTGGAACGTCTGAAAGGGGTACACCTTGACTAGCCGCCGTAGGGGCAGGGCGCGTTGACAGGCGTCAAGAATTGTCGCCCGGACATGTTATAGGATGCGAACTGGCAATGGATGGACCAGAGGGTACTTGCCCGACTGTCGTCCGCCGGGTCGGCGCCTGTCGGAAACCGTTCAATCAGGGAGGCGCGTGTTGCTTGGTTGCTTGAACGAGCAGGTCAATATGCCCCACGACTTCCAGGATGACATAGAAGCCGTCGGCAGGATCGCATCCATCGAGACGATCCTTGATGTTGTGTGCCGCGCGACGGGCATGGGTTTTGCGGCAGTCGCAAGAGTGACGGATGAACGATGGGTGGCGTGCCAGGTTCGTGACAACATCGAGTTCGGTCTGGCGCCCGGCGGTGAACTGAAGGTCGAGACGACGCTGTGCCACGAGATCCGGCAGCACCGGAAGGTCATTGCGATCGACAATGTCTCCGAGGACGCCGAGTATTCTGCCCACCATACCGTCCGCATCTACGGCCTCCAGAGCTATATCTCAGTGCCCATCGTGCTGCGCGACGGCCGCTTCTTCGGCACTCTCTGTGCGATCGACCCAAGACCGGCCAAGGTCAACAACCCGCAGATCATTGGCACCTTCACCCTTTTTGCCGAACTGATTTCCTATCAGCTTGAAGCGGAGGCGCGCATTGCGGCCGCTGAGACGAGGGTGGCCAACGAACTCGTGACTTCGGAGTTGCGGGAGCAGTTCATTGCGGTGCTGGGGCATGACCTGCGGAATCCCCTGGCTGCCATGGACGCCGGTACGAGCAAGCTGCTGCGCGATGGCAAGTGGACCGACAGGACCGTTTCCATTCTGCGACTGATGAAGAGCAGCATTCATCGGATGACCGGTCTGGTCGATAACGTCATGGACCTAACGCGCAGTCGCCTGGCAGGAGGCATTGCACTCGACCTTAGCGAGCCCGGGCCACTTGGGCCCACCCTCGAGGAGGTTGTGGAAGAGATTCGTTCCGCCAATCCCGAGAGACGGATCGAAGCGGAGATCGACATTCCCCAAGCACTATCGGTGGACCGCCTTCGGATCGCGCAGATGCTTTCAAACCTGCTCGGGAACGCGATAGCCCACGGGTCCGACCGGTCTCCCGTCCGCGTTACGGGGATCGTCAGGCACGATGTGCTGGAGATAAGCGTCGCAAACGCTGGTGAACCAATCCCCCCTGATATGATGGAGCACCTGTTCAAGGCGTTCCATCGCGGCGGCGCTCGAGGCAACGCACATGGGCTCGGACTAGGCCTGTACATTGCCTCACAGATCGCGGAGGCGCACGGCGGGCATATCGATGCGACTTCGGATAGCCGCGAGACGAGATTTACCTTCCGGATGCCAGTGCAGGTTCCAGAGGGTGAGGCTGCACTGGTGGACCTGAACAGCGTCTGAGTTTCTCGCGGCAGATCGGTCCAGGTTTCCTCACGGCTCACCTCGGGCATCCGTGCCGAGGGCAGGGGCCAGAAATAGGGTGATACAGGCGCCTGGCCCGACGGCAACGAAGGGGGTGGCGGCGCGTTCGGGCTAACTGCGATCCTTCACGCTCGGACTGGCGGGTTATCGAGTCACTGTGTTCCCAGCCGGCAGTATTTTTAGGAGAAGAAGTATGAGCGCCTTCACGGTGGGATACTT
>JAEZHZ010000001.1 GCA_023436745.1 Pseudomonadota bacterium
GCCGACATCTCGGCACCGGCCTGGGTGAAGCGGAAGATGTTGTCCACGAAGAACAGCACGTCCTGGCCCTGGTCGCGGAAGTGTTCCGCAAGGGTCAGGCCGGTCAGAGCGACGCGCGCACGCGCCCCCGGGGGCTCGTTCATCTGGCCGAACACCAGGGCGCACTTGGAACCGGCGGCCGAGCCACCATGCTCCTTGGGGTCCTTGTTCACGCCGGATTCGATCATTTCGTGGTAGAGGTCGTTGCCCTCGCGGGTACGCTCACCCACGCCGGCAAACACCGAGTAACCACCGTGGGCCTTGGCCACGTTGTTGATCAGTTCCTGGATCAGCACGGTCTTGCCCACGCCGGCGCCGCCGAACAGGCCGATCTTGCCGCCACGGGCGTAGGGGGCGATCAGGTCCACGACCTTGATGCCGGTGACCAGCACTTCCGATTCCGGCGACTGCTCGACGAAGTCGGGAGCGTCCTGGTGGATGGCGCGGGTTCCGGTGGTGGACACCGGGCCGGCTTCGTCGATGGGCTCGCCGATCACGTTGATGATGCGGCCCAGGGTCTCGTCACCGACCGGCACTGCGATCGGGGCACCGGTGTCGACCACATCAGTGCCGCGCACCAGGCCCTCGGTGGTGTCCATGGCAATGGTGCGCACGGCGTTCTCGCCGAGGTGCTGGGCAACTTCCAGCACCAGGCGCTGGCCGTTGTTGGTGGTTTCAAGTGCGTTCAGGATGGCGGGCAGGTGATCGTCGAACACCACGTCAACGACGGCGCCAATGACCTGCGAAACGCGACCGGCCTTTTTCTCTGCCATTTGTTCGTCCTCGCTGATGGGTTAGAGCGCTTCCGCGCCCGAGATGATTTCAATGAGTTCTTTGGTGATCTGCGCCTGGCGCTGGCGGTTGTAGCTCAGCTGGAGGCGGTTGATCATTTCGCCGGCGTTGCGGGTCGCGTTGTCCATGGCGGACATCTGCGCACCGTAGAACGAGGCGCTGTTCTCGAGCATCGCGCGGAAGATCTGCACGCTGATGTTGCGCGGCAGCAGGTCCTCGACGATGGCTTCTTCGCTCGGCTCGTATTCGTAGGGTACGGCAGTCGCCGCAACCTCGCCCTCGCCTTCGCTGCGCTCGATCCTCGCCGGGATGATCTGCACCGCCTGCGGCACCTGCGAGATCACCGAGTTGAACTTGGCGAAGAACAGCGTCGCCACGTCGAACTCGCCACTGGCGAACATCGACTGGACCTTCTGAGACACCTCGTTCGCCTGGACGAACCCGACATTCTTGACTTCGCGGTAGCTGATCGCATCCACGATGTTGTCGGCGAACTGGCGCTTGAGGATGTCGTGGCCCTTGCGGCCGACGGTCAGGAACTTGACCGTCTTGCCCTCGGCGATCAGCCGGTTGGCATGGTCGCGGGCCAGGCGGGCGATGGAGGAGTTGAAGCCGCCGGCAAGGCCGCGCTCACCCGTCGCAACGATCAGCAGGTGCACCTGGTCGCGGCCGTTACCGGCGAGCAGCACAGGGGCATTCTCCTGGCCGTCATAGACGGCGGCAAGGCTCGACAGCACCCGGGCCATGCGCTCGGCATAGGGACGGGCCGCTTCAGCCGCTTCCTGGGCGCGGCGGAGCTTGGCCGCCGCGACCATCTGCATGGCCTTGGTGATCTTCTGCGTCGACCTGACGGAGTCGATGCGGTTCTTTAGGTCCTTCAGCGACGGCATGGGCCTGTCGTCTCCTTAAGGGCGCTTAGGCCGCGTAGGTCTGCTTGATCGCGTCGAGAGCCGACTTCAGCTTGGCACGGGTGTCGTCGCTGAGCGCCTTCTCGGTGGCGATGGTGGTCAGCAGGTCCGCATGCTTGGAGCGAAGGTTCGACAGCACGTGGCGCTCGAAATCCTGCACCTTGTTCACCGGGATGGTGTCCAGGTAGCCGTTGGCGCCGGCGAAGATCACCGCCACCTGCTCCTCGGTCTTGAGGGGCGAGAACTGCGGCTGCTTCAGCAGCTCGGTCAGGCGGGCGCCGCGGTTCAGCAGGCGCTGCGTTGCCGCGTCGAGATCCGAACCGAACTGGGCGAAGGCGGCCATTTCGCGGTACTGCGACAGCTCACCCTTGAGCGAGCCGGCCACCTGCTTCATCGCCTTGCCCTGGGCCGAGGAGCCCACGCGGGACACCGACAGGCCCACGTTCACGGCCGGGCGGATACCCTGGAAGAACAGGTTGGTCTCGAGGAAGATCTGGCCGTCGGTGATGGAGATCACGTTGGTCGGGATGTAGGCCGACACGTCGTTTGCCTGGGTCTCGATCACGGGCAGCGCGGTCAGCGAGCCGAGGCCGTTGTCCTCGTTCATCTTCGCGGCGCGCTCGAGCAGGCGGGAGTGCAGGTAGAACACGTCGCCCGGATAGGCTTCGCGGCCCGGCGGACGGCGCAGCAGCAGCGACATCTGGCGATAGGCGACGGCCTGCTTGGTCAGGTCGTCATAGGCGATCACGGCATGCATGCCGTTGTCGCGGAACCACTCGCCGATCGCGCAGCCGGTGAACGGGGCGATGTATTGCAGCGGCGCCGGGTCGGACGCGGTCGCGGCCACCACGACGGAGTACTGCATCGCACCGGCCTCTTCGAGCTGGCGCACGAACTGGGCAACGGTGGAGCGCTTCTGACCCACGGCGACGTAGATGCAGAACAGCTTCTCGCTGTCGTTGCCGGCGTCGTGGGCCGGCTTCTGGTTGAGGAAGGTGTCGAGAATGATGGCGGTCTTGCCGGTCTGGCGGTCACCGATGATCAGCTCGCGCTGGCCGCGGCCGATCGGGATCAGCGCGTCGATGGCCTTGAGACCGGTCGACATCGGCTCGTGCACGGACTTGCGCGGCAGGATGCCCGGAGCCTTGACGTCGACGCGGCGGCGCTCGGTGTGAACGATCGGGCCCTTGCCGTCGATCGGGTTGCCGAGACCGTCCACCACGCGGCCGAGCAGGCCGGTGCCGACGGGGGTGTCCACGATCGAGCCGGTGCGCTTTACGACGTCGCCTTCCTTGATGGCGCGGTCGGAACCGAAGATCACGACGCCGACATTGTCGGTTTCGAGGTTGAGGGCCATGCCCTGCACGCCACCGGGGAATTCGACGAGCTCACCCGCCTGGACGTTGTCGAGACCGTAGACGCGAGCAATGCCGTCGCCGACGCTCAGCACCTGGCCGACTTCGGAGACCTGGGCTTCCTGGCCGAAATTCTTGATCTGGTCCTTGAGGATCGCAGAGATTTCCGCGGCTTTGATGTCCATTTATCCGACCTCTTTCATGGCGATCTTCATCGCGGTCAATTTCGTCTTGAGCGAAGAATCGATCATCTGCGATCCGACCTTCACCTGAAGGCCGCCGATCAGCGAGGGATCGACAAACTGGTTGAGCGTCACGGTCTTGCCGATGCGCTGGCGAACCGTCTCCGCAAGGGCCGACGCCTGCTCATCGGTGAGCGGGGCGGCCGAGGTAACGTCCGCGGTGACTTCACCGCGAGCCTTGGCGGCAAGCTCGCGGAACGCGGCGATGATCGCGTCAAGCGCGAACAGCCGGCCGTTCTTGGCCACGAGCCGCAGGAAGTTTGCCACCAGCGGATGAGCCTTCGCACGCGCCAGGATCTCGTCCAGGGCGCTTGCCTTTTCTCCGGTGGTGATCACCGGCGAACGGAGAAACCGCGAGAAATCGGCGCTTTCACCGATCAGCCGCGAGACATCCGACAGCGAAGTTTCGACCGAGGCCAGCTGGTTCTCGCTCTCGGCGAGATCGAACAGCGCCGACGCATATGGCCGCGCGATGTGGGTAAGCACTGAATTCTGCGCTGCCAATGCCGCTTCACCCTCTTGGTTTGCCGTCCGGTCGACCCGAGTTTTACAGCGGGAGCGGCCGGTTGCCGACGTTTTTCTTGTCCGGGAAGGGGGGCGCACCACCACCCCCTGGAAATCGCTGCCCCTCTAGCATAGGGCCCGCGCGCGACGCAAGGCGCGCTGCTGTGATTCAGGCGCGGCGAAAGTGTCGCAGGGCAGGCCCGGCCGGGGCTATCCGCGGAAACCTGCTGCCCGCCCCCCGCGTTTCGTCCTCCTCAAACAGGAGGAACCATCATGCCCGCCAAATCCAAGGCACAGCAGAAAGCGGCCGGAGCAGCCCTGTCGGCCAAGCGCGGCGACAGCAAGGTCGGGGACCTGCAGGGAGCCTCGAAGTCGATGTACAAGTCGATGAGCGAGAAGGAACTCCACGATCTCGCGGCGACCAAGCGCAAGGGCAAGCCCGAGCACAAGTCCGCCAGCTGACGCGGTGCCCTAGAGGAAGCTCATCGGGTCGATGTCGACCTGCACCTTGAGATTGCCGGTGAGCTTTTCGCCCTGGCTCAGCCAGAAGCGGACATAGCCGCTGAGGTCGAAGTCCTTGCACGAACGGGCGAGGAGCCGTACCCGGTGCCGGCCGCGAATCTGGGCGATAGGCGCATCGGCAGGCCCGAGCAACCGCACGCCTTCGGCCATGGGCGCGCCCGACAGCAGCGAGCGGGCATAGCCCATCGCCACGGGATGCTCGTTGGCCGAGACGATCAGCGCCGCCAGCCGCCCGAAGGGCGGCAGGCCCCCAGCCTCGCGCGCCAGCAGTTCGTGCCGGTAGAACGACTCCCGGTCTCCCGTCACCATCGCCTGCATCACCGGATGATCCGGATGGTAGGTCTGAAGGAAAGCCTTGCCGTGCCGGGAGGCACGGCCCGCCCGGCCCGCCACCTGTGTCAGGATCTGGAAGGTCTTTTCGGAGGCTCGCGGATCGCCATGGGCGAGCCCCAGGTCTGCATCGAGTACGCCCACAACGCTGAGCTTCTCGATGTGGTGGCCCTTGGAAACCAGCTGGGTGCCGATGACAAGGTCATACTCCCCGCGCTCGATCTCGCTGAAGCGGTCTCGCAACTGGGCGTGGCTGCCCATGTCCGACGACAGGATAACCCGCCGCGCATCGGGAAAGCGCTCCGCCGCTTCCTCGGCGATACGTTCGATGCCGGGCCCGACCGCCACCAGCGAGTCCGCGTCGCCACACTCGGCGCAGGCCATGGGTGTGCGCACCTCGTGCCCGCAATGGTGGCACATCAGCACTCCGCGGAAGCGGTGCTCCACCATCCAGACCGAACACTCCGGACACTGGTACTGATGACCGCAGGAACGGCAGAGGGTAAGCGGGGCATAGCCGCGCCGGTAGAGGAAAAGCAGTGCCTGCTCACCCCGGTCCATGGCGGCGAACACCTCGCGCGCCAGCAGAGGCGAGATCCACTGCCCCTTGTCCGGTCCGTCCACGGGCATGTCGATCGCCTGCACGTCCGGCATGGCCGCCTCGGCGAAGCGGCTGGTGAGAAGCACATGGGCATAGCGGCCGAGATTGGCATTGTTGCGGGTCTCGACCGAGGGCGTTGCCGAGCTCAGCACCACCCGGGCCCGGGCATTGCGCGCCCTCACCACGGCCATGTCGCGTGCGTGATAGTTCAGGCCGTCCGCCTGCTTGTAGGCACCGTCATGCTCTTCATCGAGCACGATCATGCCGAGTTCGTGGAACGGCAGGAACAGCGCCGAGCGCGCGCCCACCACAGCCCGTACCGTGCCCTCAAGGACACCGCGCCAAACCTTGGCCCTCTGCGCCGGCGTCATGTCCGAGTGCCACTCGGCCGGCCGGGCGCCGAAGCGGCGCGTGAACCGGTCGATGAAGGTGTTGGTGAGTGCAATCTCCGGCAGCAGGACCAATGCCTGGCGCCCTGCCCTCAGCGTATCCGCCACGGCCTCGAAGAAGACCTCGGTCTTGCCGCTGCCGGTGACGCCATCGAGCAGCGCCACCCCGAACGCCTGCGGATCGATTGCGGTGATCTGATCGAGCGCTGCCTGCTGCTCCGCCGACAGCTTCGGCGCCATCGCATCGGGATCTGGCGGCAGCACCACCGGGGGCGGCGGCATCTCGATCCGCTCCACCGCGCCGACCCGCTCCAGACCCTCGATCACCGACGCTGACACCCCGGTTGCTCCGATAAGCGCCGCCTTGGGCCAGGCACCGCCGTCATTGAGGGTGTCGAGCACGCGCAGACGTGCCGGTGTCAGTTTTTCGGGTTCATGCCCAGTGGCACGGAACGCCACCACCGGACGCGGCGGATCGAGCGCCTCGGTCGAGCGCAGGATGGAGCGCAGCACCATGCCGGGCGGAGCAATGGTGTATCGCGCCACCCAGTCCACGAGGCCGAGCAGCTCTTCGCTCAGCGGCGGCACGTCATAGAGATGGGCAATGTCGCGCAGCCGGTTATGCGCCACCATGTCCTTGGGTTCGCCCCAGACGACGCCAAGCGTCAGGCGCGGTCCCAGGGGAACCGCCACGATGGAGCCGCGGCGCACGCACATGCCCTGCGGCACACGGTAGGAATAGGGGCCCTCCACGGCCACCCCCACCATCACCGCAACTATGCCGCCGAGTTCGTCCATCTGTGCCCGTTCTGTTCGCACCGGAACATAGGAACTGCAAGTGATTCTCCAAAGGGTGCGGGTGCTGACACGGCCTGTCACGCCGAAAGCCTAGCCTGTGGTGCAATCACAAAAGGAGGATCGCATGACTGCCGTACCGGACGACCGGCCGCTCCGTGGCGACCTTGTGACCATTGCGGCGGGCGCCAGCGAGTATGAGTGGCTGCTGGCTCTTGCCCGCCGCTCGCTGCGCCCGCAGCCGCTGCCGCGCGCCCTGATGGCCGACCTTGGCTTTCCCGCCGATGCCGACCCCGCCACCTGGCGCGCTACCGATCGCTAACCCGAACCGGCTAGGCTGGTGGCATGGTTGATCGCGCCTTTGCCACTGATGCCGCCGTTTCCGCTCTCGCAGCCGGCTGGCTCTCCGAACTCGAATCGGTGCGCCGGCTGGCGACCAGGACGGTCGAATCCTACGGCCGCGATCTCGACCAGTTCCTGAGCTTTCTCGCCGGCCACACTGGCGGCGCCGTCAGCCTCGAAACCCTGCGCCAGCTGCGGGGTGCCGACATCCGCGCCTTCATGGCCGTGCGGCGCGGCGACGGCGTCGGATCGCGCTCGCTCGCCCGGGGGCTGTCTGCCCTCCGCGGCTTCCTGGGCTATCTGGAGCGCAAGGAGATCCTCGCGAGCGAGGCGCTGAACGTCATCCGCACGCCGAAACTGCCGCGCTCCCTCCCCAAGGCCCTGACCGTGCCGGAGGCCCGGGCCACCATCGCGACGACCGAAGAGCTCGAAGAGCGCCCGTGGGTGGCGGCGCGTGACACGGCCGTCCTGGCGCTCTGCTACGGGGCCGGCCTGCGCATCTCCGAGGCGCTGGCGATCACCCGCAGCGACCTCGAGGCGGCCAGCCTGCGTGTCACCGGCAAGGGCGGCAAGGTGCGGCTGGTGCCGCTGCTCGGCGCGGTGAGACAGGCGATCGAGCATTATCTCGAGCTTTGCCCGTTCGCGCCCGAGTCCGGGGAACCGCTCTTCCGCGGGGTCAAGGGCGGGGTCCTGTCCCCGCGGCTGATCCAGATGCGTGTCGCGCAGCTGCGGGGTGCGCTGGGCCTGCCCCCCTCGGCGACGCCCCACGCCCTGCGCCACTCCTTTGCCACCCACCTGCTCTCCCGCGGTGGCGACCTCCGCGCCATTCAGGAACTGCTCGGCCACGC
>JAEZHZ010000005.1 GCA_023436745.1 Pseudomonadota bacterium
GCTCTACATGGACAAGTTGCGGGCGCTGAAGGGTCTATACCGCGGCGTCGAGTTCGAGGACGAGATGGTGGGCTATCTGCCCCACGCCACCTTCAACCTCAATCCGCGTGCATCCTCCATCGATACCCCGCTCCATGCCTATGTGAACCGTCCCTACGTCGATCACATGCATCCGGACGCGATCATCGCCATTGCCGCTTCGAAGAACTCCAGGGAACTGACCCAGAAGATCTTCGGCGACGTCATCGGCTGGCTGCCGTGGAAGAAGCCGGGCTTCGAGCTCGGTCTGTGGCTCGAGAAGTTCTGCCTCGAGAACCCCAACGCCAAGGGCGTGATCCTCGAGTCGCATGGCCTGTTCACCTGGGGCGACACCCCCAAGGAGTGCTACGAGACCACGATCGCGATCATCAACCAGGCGATCGAGTGGTTCGAGAAGGAAACCGAGGGCAAGACCATCTTCGGCGGTGCCGCCGTCCAGTCGCTCGATGCCGACGCGCGCCGTGCCGTCGCCGCGAAGCTGATGCCGAAGATCCGCGGCTTCATCTCCGAAGACAGCCACAAGCTCGGCCATTTTGACGATAGCGCCGCGGTGCTGGAATTCGTCAACTCGAACAACCTGCGGCCGCTGGCGGCCCTGGGCACCTCCTGCCCGGACCACTTCCTGCGCACAAAGATCCGTCCGCTCGTCATCGACTTCGATCCCGCCAATCCGAACGTGGACGCCGTGATCGCCGGCCTCGACAAGCAGATTGCCGACTACCGTGCCGACTACGCCGCGTATTACGAGCGCTGCAAGCACGACAACTCGCCGGCCATGCGCGATCCAAACGCCGTCGTCTACCTGATCCCGGGCGTGGGCATGATCACCTTCGCCAAGGACAAGGCCACTGCCCGCATCTCCGGCGAGTTCTATGTCAACGCCATCAACGTGATGCGCGGCGCTTCGACCGTATCAGAGTATCAGGGCCTGCCCGAGCAGGAAGCCTTCGACATCGAGTACTGGCTGCTTGAAGAGGCCAAGCTCCAGCGCATGCCGAAGCCGAAGTCCCTTGCTGGCAAGATCGCCCTTGTCACCGGCGGCGCCGGCGGCATCGGCAAGGCCACCGCTGCCCGTCTTCTGCGCGAAGGCGCCTGCGTGGTGCTGGCCGATATCGACCAGACCGCCCTCGACGCTGCAACGGCCGAACTGACCGGTGCCTTCGGTGCGGACGTCGTTCGTCCGGTGAACATCAACGTCACCAGGGAAGAGCAGGTCATTTCCGGCTTCGCCCATGCCGTGGTGGAGTTCGGCGGCCTCGACATTCTCGTGTCGAACGCCGGCCTTGCGTCCTCGGCACCGATCGAGGACACGACGCTCGAACTCTGGAATAAGAACATGGACATCCTGTCCACGGGCTACTTCCTGGTCTCGCGCGAAGCGTTCCGCCTGTTCCGCAGCCAGAAGATCGGCGGCAACGTCGTCTTCGTCGCCTCGAAGAACGGCCTTGCCGCCTCCCCCAACGCCTCCGCCTACTGCACGGCCAAGGCCGCCGAGATCCATCTCGCCCGGTGCCTCGCGCTCGAAGGGGCGGAAGCACAGGTCCGCGTCAACGTCGTCAACCCCGACGCCGTCCTACGCGGCTCCAAGATCTGGGCCGGCGAATGGCTCGAGCAGCGCGCATCGACCTACAAGACCGACAAGGACGGCCTTGAAGAGATGTACCGCCAGCGCTCGATGCTGAAGCGCTCCGTGTTCCCCGAGGACATTGCCGAGGCGATCTACTTCTTCGCGTCGGAGGCCTCGGCCAAGTCCACCGGCAACATCCTCAACGTCGACGCCGGCAACGCCCAGTCGTTCCCGCGGTAAGGTAAGAAAGGGGAAGAGCCCCCTCATCCGCCCTTCGGGCACCCTTCTCCCACGAGAGGAGAAGGAGGCACCGCGGGCGCTGCAAACCCGATACCCCCTCGCCCCTTGTGGAAGAGGGTGGATCGGCCACAGGCCGAAACGGGTGAGGAGTTCTCAGGGAGTGAAGAACATGACCGAACACATCATCGACCCATCCACCGTCGAGGCCGAGAACGCCCGGCGCGAAGCGGACCTGCGCCGCGACTATGAGACACTCGGCGAACGACTCGGCCGCCGCGGCATCTCCATCGATGCAATCAAGGCCCGGGTTGCCGATTTCAACGTGGCCGTCCCCTCCTGGGGCGTCGGCACCGGGGGCACGCGCTTCGCCCGCTTTCCCGGCGCCGGCGAGCCGCGCGACATCTTCGACAAGATCGAGGATTGCGCCGTCATCTCGCAGTTGACCCAGGCGACCCACACCGTCTCGCTGCACATTCCGTGGGACAAGGCAGATCCGAACCGCCTGAAGCAGGCCGCCAGCCGCTTCAACCTCGGGTTCGACGCCATGAACTCGAACACCTTTTCCGACGCCCGGGGCCAGTTGCAGAGCTACAAGTTCGGCTCGCTTTCAGCCAGCGATGCCGCAACCCGCCAGCAGGCCATCGAGCACAATCTCGAGTGCATCGAGATCGGCAAGACCATCGGCTCGAAGGCGCTCACGGTGTGGATCGGCGATGGCTCCAACTTCCCGGGCCAGACCAACTTCGCCACGCAGTTCGAGCACTACCTCGACTCGATGAAGGCGATCTATGCCGCGCTTCCCGACGACTGGCGCGTCTATACCGAACACAAGATGTACGAGCCGGCGTTCTATTCGACCGTCGTGCAGGACTGGGGCACCAACTATCTCATCGCCAGGGAACTGGGCGACAAGGCCTACTGCCTCGTCGACCTCGGCCACCATGCGCCGAACGTCAACATCGAGATGATCGTCTCGCGCCTTGCCCAGTTCGGCAAGCTCGGCGGCTTCCATTTCAATGACAGCAAGTATGGCGACGACGATCTCGATGCCGGCTCAATCGATCCGTTCCGGCTGTTCCTCGTGTTCAACGAACTGGTCGACGCCGAGGAGCGCTACAGCGACTTCCGGCCGGCGCACATGCTCGACCAGTCCCACAACGTCACCGACCCGATCGAGTCCCTGATGCTGTCCGCCGCCGACGTGCAGCGCGCCTACGCACAGGCACTGCTGGTGGATCGTGCCGGGCTGAAGGCTGCACAGGAGGGCAACGACGCCCTGGGTGCCACCCAGGCCCTGCGCCTCGCCTATCGCACCGATGTCGAGCCGATCCTGGCCATGGCCCGCCTTGAAAATGGCGGCGCCATCGACCTGCTCGCCACCTACCGCGCCTCCGGCTACCGCCAGAAGGTCGCCGAGATCCGCCCGGCAGTCGAGGCTGGCAGCAGCGGCATCGTCTGAGTTCTCCTCGCTCCTCCCAAGACGAGCAGACCGAAGGCCCGGCAGCAATGCCGGGCCTTTGTGGTATCGGCGGCCGAACGAACCCGCCTCAACTCTGTTCCAGCGCCCTCAGCGGGGCCGTCGCCGCAACCACCCACTCGCGGAAAGCCTTGATCTTGGGCCAGTTTCGCC
>JAEZHZ010000058.1 GCA_023436745.1 Pseudomonadota bacterium
GATAGTGCTCGCCTAGTGCCACGGGGAGCCACCGAGATGACCTACTCACTTCGGATCACTGAGTTCACAGCGTCGCGGGCGAGCGACCGCGCCGCGCTGGAGCAGTTTGTGCGCGCCGGCCAGCACGCCCTGCGGAGCTCGCCTCATTGCGCGGGCTGCCAAACCTACCTGGATGGCGACGATCCGGCCAAGGTCGTGTCTATGGAAGTATGGACGGATCAGCGAGGCCGAGAGGATGCCGCCCGAGACATTCCTGCTGAAGCCGTAAGGGGCGCCATGGCGCTCATGGACGGGGCGCCCCGAAGCCGCAACCTGAGCGGACCGTTGCCAACGCCGTTTGCAATAAGGGGAGGGGACGCCTCACCCATCCGCCTTGCCCTGATAATCGCAAGCGTTCGTGAGGAGCGGTTTGGTCCCATCATTGCTAACTGGTTCGCGGCGATCATCGCCAGGGACGAGCGATTTGCCGTCGAGACGATCGACCTCGCAACGGTCGACCTCCCTACGGCACTTCCGGCGAACCCGGCTGATCTGGCGGTACCGGATAGGAGGCCTCCTCAGCTTCGGGGAACCAGCGCGGCGCTTTCGAACGCCGAGGCGTTCGTCGTGGTGACGCCGGAATACAACCACGGCATGCCGGCATCGCTGAAGCACTTCATCGACTGGCACTTTGTCGAATGGCATCGCAAGCCGGTCGCGGCCATCGGGTATGGCGGTCTCGGCGGTGGGATGAGAGCAATTGAGAACCTGCGCCTGGTTATGGCTGAGCTCCATGCCACTGTCATCCGCGACACTGTCACCTTCAACGCGCCATGGGAGTTGTTCTCGGCGGCAGGGGACCTTCTGCCCCCCGATCGGGCAGTCCACGCCTCCGAGGCGCTACGTGACAGCCTCGCGTGGTGGGCGGGCGCGCTGAGACGCGGACGATCTGCTGGTGAGGTCCTCAGCCACGCCGCGGAATGACCGACCTGCTGTGAGAACCCTCAGCGATCAGATCAGGTCCATGAGCATCCGGACCGAGGTCGCGAAGAGGAAGGCGGCGAACGCGTAACTGAGGATGTGCTTGGGAATGGCGTGAGCCGTCCGGGCTCCGAGTGGAGCAATCAACATGGTCAGCGGGATGAGGGCGACGAGCGCAAAGAGATTCAGGTAGCCCAGGGAGCCTGCGGGCAGACCGGGAGCGCCCCATCCGGCAAGCACATAGCCAATGGTGCCAGGTATGGCGATCACGAAGCCCAGCGCGGAAGCGGTGCCGACGGCCCTTCTGATATCGTAGTTGAAGGCTGTGAGTATTGGGACGCTCAAGGTCCCGCCGCCGATGCCCATCATGGCCGAGATGATGCCCACGAGATAGCCAGAACCGGCTTTGACAGCGGGGTGCGGAAAGTCGCTGGCGAGGGCAGGGCTGCTCGCACGTAGCGTCATGTTGATGGCGACCAGCAGCGCAGTGACAGCGAACACTGCGGTCAGCACCTTGCCGGGGGCATACGCCGCTATCATCGTGCCGGTCACGACGCCGAGGAAGATCGGCAGCGCCCATGCCTTGATCAGGTTAAAGTCCACCGCGCCCTTCCGGTAGTGCGATCGGGCTGAGGCGAGGGAGGTGAAGACAATTGTCGCGAGCGACGTCGCGACGGCGATTTTCATGCGAACGCTGTCATCGACACCCATGCCGCCGAGCACAAAGTAGAGCACGGGCACAATGACGATGCCGCCGCCCACGCCGAGCAAGCCGGCGATGAAGCCGCCCAGCAGGCCCGCAACAATCATCGCGGCGGCAAAGGCGCCGTAGTCCATCAGCAGGTCTGAGAACATCGAATATCCTAGGAAAGACGGGCGGAGCCGGGAATCGCGGCGAGGAGGGTTCTTGTGTAGTCGTGTTGAGGATTCGCAAAGAGCTCGGCAGTGGGTCCGATCTCGATGATCTTGCCCTGCCGCATCACCGCGAGCCGGTCGCAGACCTGTGCTGCGACCTGCAGATCATGGGTGATGAAGAGCATGGCGAGGTGCAGCTTGTCCTTGAGGCTGGTCAGGAGTTTCAGTACCTGCGCCTGCACCGTCACGTCCAGCGCAGATACGGCTTCGTCGGCGATCAGCACGTGCGGATCGAGCGCGAGAGCGCGGGCGATGCCGATACGCTGGCGCTGTCCGCCGGAGAATTCATGCGGCAGCCGATCTGCGGCCTCTCGCGAAAGGCCGACAAGCGCGAGCAGCTCTCGGGCCTCGGCCAGGGCGTCCTTGCGACCCACCCCGCGCGACATCGGGCCATCGGCAATGGAAAACCCGACTTTCCGCCTGGGGTTGAGCGACGCGAAGGGATCCTGAAAAACCATCTGAATCTGGCTGCGACCCCTGCGAAGCTCTTCGCCGCGCATGGTCGAGAAATCCTGACCATCGAGCAGGATCGAGCCGGCATCCGGTTCGTTGATGCGGGTGACGAGTCTGGCGATGCTGGATTTGCCGGAGCCGGATTCGCCAACGAGGCCGAGCGTCTCACCACGGGCGATCGAGAAGCTGACATCGTTGACTGCAACGACTTCACGAATCTTGCCCATGATTCCGGCGCGGCTGCGATAGGTCTTGGAGAGATTGGCAACGGCTAAGGCGACTTCCGGTTCTGCCTCATCGCTTTCGCCGCTCGCCGGAACCCCGTGTGGCACAGCGGCGAGCAGGGCCTTGGTGTACTCGTGCAGCGGATTGGAAAGGACGTCGGACGCGCTGCCCTGTTCGCCCACGACGCCCCGCTGCAGGACGAGAACGCGGTCGGCGATATCGGCCACGACGCCGAAGTCGTGAGTGATAAACATCACGGCCGTGCCGCGACGGTGCTGAATCTCTCGGATGAGCTTGAGAACCTGTACTTGCGTGGTGACGTCAAGCGCCGTGGTCGGCTCGTCAGCAATGATCAGCTGTGGCTCGAGCGCGAGCGCCATGGCGATCATGGCGCGCTGCCGCTGGCCGCCCGATAGCTGGTGCGGATAGGCCTCGATGATGCGGGCCGGGTCGGGGAGGCGGACTTCCTCAGCCAGCGCAAGGACGCGAGCGCGGCGCTCTTCCGGTGTCAGCAGGCCATGCGCTTCGAAGACCTCGGCAATCTGGTCGCCGATCCGCATGGAGGGATTGAGGGCGGTCATCGGCTCCTGGAAGATCATGCTGATCTTGGCGCCGCGGATGGCGCGCAACGTGGCCACATCAGCCTTCAGCAGATCGATGCCATCAAATATGGCGGTACCACTGTCGACGGTGATTGCCTTGGGCAGCAGTCCCATCAGGGCCTGTGCAGTCAGCGATTTGCCGGAACCGGACTCACCGACGACGCAGACGTTCTCATTCGGATTGATATCGAGATTGAGCGACTGCAAGGCATAGGGTCTGTCCGCGCCCGGGGGCAGGCGCAGGGTCAAATCCCTGATGGCGACGACTGGGCCTTGGCTCATCTCAAAATCCTAGTGCAATGCCGTCTTTGCGATGGTCGGAGGCGCCCCAGAGAATGCCCCGGGGATGGTCGATCCAGATGGCCTGACATCCGCCCAGCGGCTCGGCGGCCCAGCGGGTCTGGTGGCCGCGGCGTTCAAGCTCGGCCTTGATCTCCGGTGAAATGGTGACTTCCAGCGTGATCGCGCCCTCGGTGAAAAAGCTGCGCGGCTGGTCACTTGCCATCTGCACGTCAAAACCACGATCGACGATTTGCGACAGGATGTGCGCGTGCCCGGTCGCCTGATACTGGCCGCCCATCACGCCGAACGACATGACGGTCTTGCCGTTGTGCCGAACCATGCCGGGGATGATGGTGTGGAACGGGCGCTTGTGCGGAGCGATGGCATTGGCGTGGCCGGGCATGAGCGAGAAGCCTGCCCCACGGTTTTGCAGCAGCACGCCGGCCTTCGGCGCGTAGATGCCGCTGCCGAAAGCAAAGAAGATCGAGTTGATCAGCGAGATGGCATTGCCCTCGGCGTCGACTACCGTGACATAGACCGTGTCACGATGAACCGGCATGTCGAACGCTTCGACGGCGCTCGCCTTGTCCATTCTGATCTGGGCGCGGAGACCGGTGATGAAGGCGTCCGACAGCAGAGCTTCGGTCGAGTATTCCATTGCCTCCGGATCGGCGATGTACAGGTCGCGCTGGCGATAGGCAGCCTTGGTTGCTTCCGCGAGAAGATGGACGCGGTCAGCGTCTGTCAGGCTGTCCGAAGACAGGTCGAAGCCTTCGAGAATGCGCGCGATGATGAGTGCCGCGAGGCCCTGGCCATTCGGCGGGCACTCAACAAGCTCATAGCCACGATAGCTGGTGCTGATGGGCTTGGTCTCGAAGGCTGAAAAGCCCGCAAAGTCTTCGAGAGTATGCGTTCCTCCAAGTGTGCGAAGCGTCTCGACGATATCGGCTGCTACCTCGCCCTCATAGAAGGCCTTGCGGCCCTCTCTGGCGATGCGCCGGAGCGTTGCACCAAGCGCCGGATTGTTCAGCTTCTGGCCGATCTGTGGGGGCTGGTTGTTCGGGAGGAACTGGGTAACCGATGCAGGGTAGGGGCGCAGGCGGTCTGCAAATACCTCCCAGTCCTTGGCCACGCGCGGAAGGATCGTGTAGCCGTTTTCTGCAGCATCAATGGCCGGGGCGAGGATCGCCTCCATTCCGGCCTTGCCGTAGCGCTCGCTCAGCTGGCACCAGGCATCGACCGCCCCTGGAATGGTAACGGCATGGACCGAACCATCGGGAATGCTGGTGAGGCCGAGGCCGCGCATATGCTCGAGCGTCGCGCGGGCCGGCGCGTAACCTGACCCGTTGACCGCAATCGGCTCTCCGCCTGCCGGCGAGTAGAGTGCGAAGCAATCGCCGCCGATGCCAGTCATGTGCGGGTCGATGACCCCTTGAAGCGCGACAGCGGCAATGGCCGCATCAACGGCATTGCCACCGGCCTCGAGGATCCTCAGGGCCGCTCGCGTCGCCTGGGGATGGGAGGTCGCCGCCATGGCCTTGTCGGCAATGGAGACCGACTTGCCCGGCTGCATGAAATTGCGTTCGATGATGGTCTCGGTGATCATGCGTCCACCCCTAGGGCCGCCGCTGCAGCCACGTCACAGATTACGGTCACGGCTTGATGCGTCTGAAGTGCAGAGGCCGGGCAGTCGATTCCCGGCTTTCCACACAGGGCCCGCGCAAGGGCGCCAGCTTTTGCGGTGCCGGTTGCCAGAAGCACGATCTTCCTAGCCTCAAGAATTGTGCCGATGCCCATTGTCACCGCGGCCCCCGGCACGACTTCGCCAGCCGGGAAGTCCGGTGCATTCGCCGTGCGTGTTGATTCGTCCAGGATCACCTTGCGCGTACGGCTATCAAAGGCCGAACCAGGCTCGTTGAAGCCGATATGTCCGTTGCGGCCTACGCCCAGCAGCTGCAGGTCAATGCCGCCAGCATAACGGATGGCTCGCTCGAATGCGGCGGCCGTTTCTGGCGTTCCTGCCGGATCAGGCAAGCGCCAGCGCCCGGGCGCAATGTCCACGTGGTCGAACAGATGCGTGCGCATATATCTTGCAAAACTTGCCGGGTGGCTCGGGGCCAGATCGCAGTATTCGTCGAGATTGAAGCTGGTGCAGTTGGCAAAGGTCAGGCCGCCTGCGCGATAGTCTCGCAACAGCTGTGCGTAGACGGCGATCATGGAGCGGCCCGTGGCGAGACCGAGGACCGCGTCGGGTTTGGCGCGCACAGTTGCGGCAACAAGTTCGGCTACCCGCTGTTCCGCCGCGCCCGGTGTGCCGAGAACTTCAACTTTGTAGTTCGGCACCATGCTCATGCCTTCGCGATAGTCGATGGGTCCGTCGAGAGGAACATCTGCAGGAGCAGGTCCTGGCTCTGGCTGACCGTGCCGAGGAGGGCAGCGCTGCGGCCGAGGGTGCTGACGACGCATTCGGGTGGATTGGGAATGCACAGCGGCAGGAAGCTGCGGATGCGCACCAGAAGCTCTTCGCGAACACCGATGCTGCCGCCAAGCACAATCCTCTGCGGATCGAGCACAGCCGAAATGGAAAGGATGGCAACGGTCAGCGAGCGAGCAACTTCCGTCAGCGTCGAGGCGGCGATCTCGTCACCTTTCTCTATGGCATCGATGATATCCCGCACGGTGAGGCCACTCGCTCCGCCTGCGCTTTCATAGCGCTCGCGCAGGGCGATGCTGCCGACGCTGGTTTCCAGTGTGCCGGCGTAGAAGTTGCGCGTGTCATAGGGGTCACCGCCAACGGGCAGGGTTGAGATTTCGCCAGCTGCACCATTGGCGCCGGAGAGGAT
>JAEZHZ010000213.1 GCA_023436745.1 Pseudomonadota bacterium
CGTCCTCGTCGAGGACATAGGCTACGCCGCCGGACATGCCGGCCGCGAAGTTGCGCCCGGTCGGGCCGATGACGACGACAACGCCGCCGGTCATGTACTCGCAACCATGGTCGCCCGTGCCTTCCACCACGGCAATGGCGCCGGAGTTGCGCACGGCGAAGCGCTCGCCGGCGACGCCGCGGAAGTAGCACTCGCCGGAAATGGCGCCGTAGAGCACGGTGTTGCCGACGATGATCGACTTCTCGGGCACGATCCCGACCTTTTCGGACGGGCGCACGACGATGCGGCCACCCGACAGGCCCTTGCCGACATAGTCGTTGGCGTCGCCGATCATGTCGATCGAGATGCCCCTGGCGAGGAAGGCGCCGAAGGCCTGCCCGGCAGTGCCGCGCAGGGTGATGGCGATGGTATCCTCAGGCAGCCCTTCATGACCGTAGCGGCGGGCGACAGCGCCCGACAGCATGGCGCCGGCGGAACGGTCGCGCGAGCGGATCGGCAGTTCGATCTGGACGGGCGTGCCGTTGTCGAGAGCGGGCTGGGCCAGCTCGACGAGCTTGCGGTCGAGGACGGCCTCCAGGTGATGATCCTGGCGCTCGGAGTTGTGGAGCGTGTCGCCGCCGATGGGCTCGGGCTTGTAGATGACTTTCGACAGGTCGATGCCACCGCTCTTCCAGTGATCGACGGCACGGCGCTGGTCGAGCAGGTCCGAGCGGCCGATCAGTTCGTCGAACGTACGGGCACCGAGCGAAGCCATGAGCCCGCGCAGTTCCTCGGCGACGAAGAAGAAGTAGTTGATGACGTGCTCGGGCGTGCCCTTGAAGCGCTTGCGCAGCACCGGGTCCTGGGTGGCGACGCCAACAGGGCAGGTGTTGAGGTGGCACTTGCGCATCATGATGCAGCCCGCCGCGATCAGCGGGGCAGTCGAGAAGCCGAACTCGTCGGCACCGAGCAGGGCACCGATGAGGACGTCGCGGCCCGTCTTGAGGCCGCCATCGACCTGCAGGCGCACGCGCGAGCGAAGGCGGTTGAGCACCAGCGTCTGGTGGGTCTCGGCGAGGCCGATCTCCCACGGGCCGCCGGCATGCTTGAGCGAGGTCAGCGGCGAAGCGCCGGTGCCGCCATCGTAGCCGGAGATGGTGATGTGGTCGGCGCGCGCCTTGGCGACGCCGGCCGCCACCGTGCCGACGCCCACTTCGGACACCAGCTTCACCGAAATGTCGGCCTGCTCATTGACGTTCTTGAGATCGTAAATGAGCTGGGCGAGATCCTCGATCGAGTAGATGTCGTGGTGCGGCGGCGGGGAAATGAGGCCGACGCCAGGGGTCGAGTGACGGGTCTTGGCGACGATCCAGTCGACCTTGTGACCGGGCAGCTGGCCGCCCTCGCCGGGCTTGGCACCCTGGGCGACCTTGATCTGGATCTGGTCGGAGTTGACCAGGTATTCGGTGGTGACGCCGAAGCGGCCGGAAGCAACCTGCTTGATGGCGGAGCGCAGCGGGTTCCGCGAGCCATCGGGCAGGGGCTTGTAGCGATCGGGCTCCTCGCCGCCTTCGCCGGTGTTCGACTTGCCGCCGATCCGATTCATGGCGATTGCGAGGGTGGTGTGCGCCTCCCGCGAGATAGAGCCGAAGCTCATGGCACCGGTCACGAAGCGGCGCACGATGCTGGCCGCCGGCTCCACCTCGTCGAGGGGCACGGCTTCGCCCATCGGGCGCACGTCGAGGAGGTGGCGAATGGCCAGATAGCCGTTCTCGCCGCCATTCACCCGGCGGGCGAAGGTGTCGTAGCGTTCCTGCGCGGTTTCGGGCGCTTCGTCGCGGGTGCGGACGGCGTGCTGGAGGTCGGCGACGACGTCGGGGCTCCAGGCATGCTTCTCGCCCCGGATGCGGTAGGCATATTCGCCACCGATATCGAGCGCCTTGCGGAGCACCACGTCGTTGCCGAAGGCCTC
Organism: Pseudomonadota bacterium; assembly: GCA_023436745.1. Lineage (GTDB taxonomy): Bacteria > Pseudomonadota > Alphaproteobacteria > Rhizobiales > Devosiaceae > Devosia. Next base: position 1,952 of record JAEZHZ010000213.1, read on the forward strand.
GGCATGCCGGCGGACGGTCTCCTCGGCGACTTCCCTGAGGCCGACGCCCTCGATGGTGGTGGCGGTGCCGAAGAAGTACTTGTTGACGAAATCGGAGTTGAGTCCGACCGCATCGAAGATCTGGGCGCCGCAATAGGACTGGTAGGTCGAGATGCCCATCTTGGACATGACCTTGAGAAGGCCCTTACCCACCGACTTGATGTAGCGATAGACGACCTCGTCGGCCGAGACTTCCTCGGGATAGTTGCCTTCAGCGTGCAGCGACTGCAGCGCCTCGAAGGCGAGGTAGGGATTGATGGCCTCGGCGCCGTATCCGGCGAGCATGGCGAAGTGATGGATCTCGCGGGCTTCGCCGGTTTCCACCACGAGGCCCGTCGAGGTGCGCAGGCCCTTGCGGATCAGGTGGTGGTGCACCGCCGCCAGCGCCAGAAGGGTGGGGATGTCGAGCCGTTCGGCCGACACCAGCCGGTCCGACAGGATGATGATGTTGTACTCGCCGCGGACAGCCTCCTCGGCCTCCTGGCAGATGGCTTCGATGGCCGCCTCCATCCCCTCGGCCCCGGGCTCTGCGGGGTAGGTGATGTCGATGGTGCGGGTCTTGAACTGGTTGTCCGGGATGTCACCGATGGCGCGGATCTTCTCGAGATCCTCGTTGGTGAGGATCGGCTGGCGCACCTCGAGACGCTTGTCGGTGTCGGCGCCCTTGAGGTCGAAGATGTTGGGGCGCGGGCCGATGAAGGAGACGAGCGACATCACCGATTCCTCGCGGATCGGGTCGATGGGCGGATTCGTCACCTGGGCGAAGTTCTGCTTGAAATAGGTGTAGAGCAGCTTGGCCTTGTTGGAGAGCGCGGAGATGGGCGTGTCGGTGCCCATCGAGCCCACGGCTTCCTGGCCGGTGGTGGCCATCGGCGCCATCAGCAGCTTGATGTCTTCCTGGGTGTAGCCAAAGACCTGCAGGCGATCGAGCAGCGCATCGGTGGGCTCGGGTGCCTTGGGTTCGACCGGGGGCAGGTCCTCGAGGACGATCTGCGTACGCGCCAGCCATTCCTGGTAGGGATTCATGGTGGCGAGGGTCTGCTTGATCTCGTCGTCCGAGATGATGCGGCCTTCCTCGAGGTCGATCAGCAACATGCGGCCGGGCTGCAGGCGCCAGCGCTCCACGATGTCCTCGTCCGGAATGTCGAGCACGCCGGATTCGGAGGCAAGGACCACATGGCCTTCGCGGGTGACGAGGTAGCGGGCCGGACGCAGGCCGTTGCGATCGAGGGTGGCAACGACATAGCGGCCATCGCTGAGCGACATGGCGGCCGGGCCGTCCCACGGCTCCATCAGGGCGGCGTGGTATTCGTAGAAGGCGCGGCGCTCTTCATCCATCAGCGGGTTGCCGGCCCAGGCCTCAGGGATCAGCATCATCGCCGCGTGCGGCAGCGAGTAGCCGCCGCGCACGAGGAACTCGAGCGCGTTGTCGAAGCAGGCGGTATCCGACTGGCCTTCGTAGGAGATCGGCCAGATCTTGGTGATGTCGTCGCCGAACAGGGGCGAGGAGACCGACGCCTGGCGGGCCGCCATCCAGTTGACGTTGCCGCGGATGGTGTTGATCTCGCCGTTATGGGTAGTCATCCGGTAGGTATGCGCCAGCTTCCAGGACGGGAAGGTATTGGTGGAAAAGCGCTGGTGAACCAGGGCGATGGCGGATTCGAACGCCTCGTCGTGAAGATCGAGGTAGAAGGCGCCAAGCTGGTCGGCCAGGAACATGCCCTTGTAGACGATGGTGCGGGCCGACATCGACACAACATAGAAGCCGTTGTCGGTGTTGGACTCGGGCACCTCGGCATAGACGGTGTTGCTGATGACCTTGCGCACGATGAGGAGCTTGCGCTCGAACTCGTCGAGGCTGAGACCCGCGGGACGAGCGATGATCATCTGCTCGATGACCGGCTGGGTCTCGATGACACCGCGGCTGAGACGGGTGTTGTCGGTGGGAACCACGCGCTCGCCCAGCAGGATCAGGCCTTCCTGCTCGATGCAGCGCGTCATCACCGCGGCGCAACGGTCCCGAAGGCCCTCGGTGTTGGGATAGAAGATCATCGCAACGGCGTAGCCGTGCTTCTGGGGCAGGGGGAAAGGCAGGACCTTCTCGAAGAAGGCATGCGGGGTCTGGACCAGGATGCCGGCGCCGTCACCCATCAGCGGGTCGGCACCCACGGCACCGCGGTGCTCGAGGTTCTCGAGAATTTCGAGACCCTTCTGGACCACTTCGTGGCTGGGCTTGTTCTTGATGTTGGCGATCATGCCGATGCCGCAGGCATCGTGCTCGTTTTTGGGATTGTAGAGGCCTTGAGCCGCCGGCCGTCCCGTACCCGGGCCGGCGGCGAACTGGCGTGTTGGGGACTGGTTCGATCCGGGCTTGATGAACATTCTACATATCCCTTTGTCTCTGACCCCCGAGGGGGCGTGATGCAGTGGCGGCAAGCCGCCAGAGGTGCGGACACGGCATCGCGCGGGTCGTACAGGGTACGGCTCGAAGAGCGCTGCCGGTCAATCTATCAGGGGAGCGGCGCTGCATCCAAATGGCCGCTCGAATTCGGGCTCCTCAAGCCCCGCCTGTCCGTTTCCGCTCACGACAAGCGGGCCAGCCGGACCAGCGTGCGCGCTTGACCGCGGAGAGCGGGGCGACGCCTCAGATAGGACAGAAATGCTGCCCTAACATTCCGGACAGTTGCACGATTCAGAGTTCCCAGCAAGCGTTTTTGGGACCAACGGCGGCAAAAAAATAGGATTTGCCCGAACTCCTACTGCGACCTGTAGGAAATGAGTCTACCGCCATGTGGCACGTGTTCCGTGTCAGTCATGCCGCGGGAGCCGCAAAACTCGTGGCGCCCCTGCTGTATTGCCTAAGCAACTATTTGACGCGCCCAGAATAATTGTGAATACGTTGCGGAATGTCATTTGTTAATCGTCTGGGGGAAGGCCGATTTGGGCTTCAGGCGATATGGGCCGAACCGCGCGGGGGAAGCGTTGTGCATAGGTTGTTGATTTCTGGGGCGGCGATGCTCGCGCTGACGACTGCGGGTGCTGCGCAGGGGCTGACCACTCAGGAGAAGTTCGATGCCCTCAAGGAAGCGGGCATATCCGATGGTCTTCCCGGGCAAGTGTCTCTCGACGACAACATAACCCGGGCCGAGTTTGCGAAGGTCATCCAGCGCGTCCTGGGTCTTGATCAGGGGGGAGATGCAGCAGCCACCTCACCGTCATTCAGCGACGTCCCCGACTTCGCGGGCGATTTTCTGGCCGCTTACGGTGATTTCCTGGGACTTGCCTTTGTACAGGGTGTTGACTTCAGGACAGACCGAAACGTCACGCCGGAGGAGTTGGCGTGGATCGTGGGGCAGGTGCTGGAGCCGGGAGCCGGCGACCCAACGCGCGCCTATGTTGATCAGATACTCGGAGGTGCGGCAGCGGGCTTCTTTGGCGGCCCGGCGGGGGGAGCAATCGGAGCGGGTGGCGCTGCGCAGCTGACCGATGAGAACCGGCGCTCGCTTGCCGCCGCGATGCTCAACGTCCTGGGAGGTGACAGGGCCGTTTTTGCAGCAGCCTTTCCCGACCTTGTGGCGTATCTGCCCAGCGGCAGCGCCGAGGATCAGGCGGCGACGCTGGATTACAGCCAGTTTGCAACGCTGCTGACGGCGTATGGCCTCGACCCTGAAGTGCTGGGCGACGCAAGCGAGGAAGAGGCGATCAATCAGCTTGTGCGCAGGGTCGCCGGTCGCATTCAGACGCAGATCGAGGGGGTTGACGCGCGTATGCGTCAGATAATGGAACTCGCCGAGGCGCGGCGTCGCGAACAGGCGGCTCAGGGTTCACAGGGTGGTACCGAGCCATCGACATCGACGGATCCGTCGGAACCTTCGCTTGAGGCTTTGCGACAGCAACTGGCCGAGAGGCAGGAGCAGCAGCGCCAGCTTCGGGAAGAGCAGCGGCAGCGTGAGCATGACGAGGCCATGAGCCGATTGCGCGACCAGATGGCCGCGCAACAGGCGGAGAAGCAGCAGTCGAAGCCCATGCCATCGATATGGCCTGCCTGGGTGGCCGCTGACAGCCGGTATGCGCCGCTGTTCGAGCCGAGGACGACGGAACTGTCGACGTTCCGTGCCAGCTATTCGGGTGAGGCCCGGGCCAGCGACGGCAATGGGAACAGTATCGCCGGCGCATTCCACGCCACGCTTGATAGCGGCTCGGTCAGCACGATCTATCACGGGCAGATCTTCGGGCTGAACTTCACCACCGACCCCATCACGTCCAGCGGGGATTTCATCGCCAACCTGTCGTCCGGGACGTCCGTGGTCACGTCCGGCACCAGCGCCCAGTACTCCGGTGGCGGGCTCAACGGGTATTTCTATGGGCAGGGTGCCACCGGCGTCGGCGGAACGTTCGAGCTGAGAGGCGTCAGCACTGACAATATGTATGGCGACTTCGTCGGGGTGGTGCCATGAGGGTGCGCCTTGTTGCCATGGCCGCGCTGTCCGGCGCCGCCATGTCGGTGTCCGTCCCTCTGCTCGCGCAGGAGACGGCGAGGATTGCCAACGGCACTGCGGCCTATGAGTATGCCGATGCCCTGATGGCGCAAGGGCAGCCGGAGCTGGCCTGCGTGTTCGTCGAAGAGGTCTATGGTCTCGACACGCAGGACGTCGGCGCCCTGTCGCGGCTGGCTGGCTGCATGCTCCTGCTGGGTGATCCCACCGAAAGCCGTGGATTCATCGATCGCGCTCTCGCTCTCGAGCCCGACAACGAGACGCTCCTCCAGCAGGCGCGAATGATCGAGGTGGCAGAGGGGCTGCTGGAGGTCGGGGAAAAGGCCCGCCAGCTTCAGGCCAGCGAGGCAGAACTGGCTGCAATCAACGTGGTCCCTCCTCCGCCCGCCCGAGCCGCGAGCCGGGCTGCACCGGTGGTGGCCGAGCCGGCGGTCGTCGAGCCCGAACTGCCAGGCCCGCTGAGCTCCGGCCGGGTCGCGCTCAGTCGCGTCTACGACAGCAATGTCAGTGGAGGCGTCTATCACGACACCATCACCGCGTGGGGCCTGCCGTTCATCGTCGATCCCGCATCCAAGGCGACGGCCGACTGGGCCACACGGCTCAGTGCCGATGGCAGCGTCATCGTCCCGCTGGACTGGGAGAACGCGCTCGAGATCGGCGGCGGTATCGGGGTCACCATCCATGATGCGCAGCGCAGTTACGACAGGGTGGGCGCGGCCCTCAGCGCGAGCTGGATCCTTGGCACGAATGTAACCGGCGGGCGCGTCCGGGCCCATGGCGAACTCGACTGGGTCGGCGGGCTCTTCGAACAGTTCGCCACCGGCGTCGAGGTGAGTGGGCATCAGCAGCTGGTGCCCGGAACGACGCTTGTCGGCCTTGTCGACGTGACGCGGCGCAACAATGCCAACCAGGCGGAACAGGGTTGGGCCATCCGGAGCCAGGCCGGTATTCGGCACGTGATCGCGGATGGGCTCACACTCAGCGCCAATCTGGTCGCCGAACGCGTTGGCGTTGAAAGCTCTGCCCGATCCTACTGGAAGCTCGGGCCCGAGGTGATGGTCAGCGCCGCGCTCACCGACAGCCTTGGGCTCAGCCTGAGCGGCGGGGTGGACTTCGTCGGTTTTGACGATGGCCTTGCGATGTTCACCGATTCCCGAAGGGATGTGCGCTACAGGCTCGGCGCGCAGTTGGAGCTATCGCTGTCGGATCTTGCCGAAGGCCTTGCCGTGCAGGCGAGCTACAATTTCTCTCACCAGCAATCCAACCATGACCTGTTCGACAACAACCGGCACGTGGTGGGGGTGGGCCTGAGCTACAGGTTCTGATCGGGCAAAAAAGAAGGGCACGGCGATGATGCCGCGCCCCTTTCACGTTCGGGGAAGCCCGTAGGCGTCCATGCCGGCCGGTCAGTTGACCGACTTGTCCTCCAGGGTCGGCTGGGCGGCGCTGTTGATCTGGATGGTGCGCGGCTTCTTGCTCTCGGGCAGTTCGCGCTTCAGATCGATGTGAAGCAGGCCGTTCTCCAGGTTGGCGCCCTGTACCTCGACATAGTCGGCAAGCTGGAAACGCAGTTCGAAGGCGCGTTCGGCGATGCCGCGATGGAGGAACTCACGGGGCTTGTCGCCCTGCTCGGCGGCCTTGGCGCCCTTGACGACGAGGCTGTTCTCCTTGCTCTCGATGGCGATGTCGCCCTCGGTAAAGCCGGCGACGGCAATCGAAATCCGGTAGGCGTCCTCGCCGGTCCGCTCGATGTTGTAGGGCGGATAGGTCTTGGCTTCCTGGCCAACCAGCGAATCGAGGCGGTTGAACAGACGGTCGTAGCCGACGGTGGAACGATAGAGGGGGGTGAAATCAAAGGTCTGCATCTGGCACATTCTCCTGTGAGCAACGTGAATGCCTGCCCGGTCGCTGTCCCAAACCCCCGGTGTGGCGGGCCCGTGACGACTGGCAGGGTCCCCGGTTATCCGGCGGACATGCATGATATCGGCAAGCGGAAATGCGGTTTCAAGACCCCGGGATGAACGCGGATGAACCGAATCTGAACGGGTTCTTGCGGCGAGGTTCAGGTCGCCGGCGCCATAGTGGGCGCAGGTGTCGAGGGTGACCTCCCACCGTCCACGCGGCTCCACACACCGCCCCCCGCACGGGGCCGCGCGACTTTCCAGGCCGGCATCCCCGCAACGGGATGCCGGCTTTTGCGTTTCCGCGAGGCGGGTTAGAAGAAGGTGAACGGGACCCACGCCCATGACCGCCATCGTCGACCCCGAAGGACCGAGCCTCGCTTCCATCCCCTCGAACCCGGTGCCCGAGGGCGCCAGGGTGGGGTGGTTTCACGCCCAGGACCGGGTGCGGCTGCGCTACGCGCTGTTCCCCCGCAAGCGGGGCCTGTCGCACCGGGGCACCATCTGCCTCGTGCAGGGCCGCACCGAGTTCATCGAGAAGTACTTCGAGACCATCGAGGACTTCCGCGACCGCGGCTTTGCGGTGGCGACCTTCGACTGGCGCGGCCAGGGTGGCTCGGAGCGCCTGATCGGCAACAAGCGGCTCGGCTATGTCGATCACTTCAGCGACTATCTGGGCGACCTCAAGAGCTTTCACACCGAGATCCTGCTGCCGGAATGCCCGCCGCCGTTCTACCTCGTCGGGCATTCGATGGGTGGGCTGGTGTCGCTGTTCGCGGCGGCCAGCGAGCGCACCATGTTCGAGCGGGTGTTCCTGTCCTCCCCCATGGTGGCGCTCGAGGGCCAGCCCCTCAGCATGGCAGGGATGGCCCGGGTGGCGAATGTGCTGAGCTTTCTCGGGCTCGGCCAGTTGCCGGTGCAGCGGCGGGCGGACAAGCCGCCCTCGGCGGAGACATTCGAGGGCAATCCGCACACCCGGGACCGGCGGCGCTTCCTGCGCGCGCTGGCGGTGATCGAGGGGCGGCCGGATCTCGAGATCACGGCGCCGACCATTCGCTGGGCGGGTGCCGCGATGGGGGCGATGGCCGAGGTGGCGACGGACCGGTTTCCGCCGCGCATCCAGGTGCCGCTGCTGATCCTGGCGGCGGCGCGGGATTCAGTTGTATCGACGCCGGCCACCGAGGTGCTGGGCCTCAGGCTGAGGACCGGGCGACATGTGGTGATCCCGGGGGCGCAACACGAGCTCTTCATGGAGACCGACACGATCCGCGGCCAGGTGCTGGCCGCCTTCGACGCCTTCATCACGGATCAGACGCAGTAGGCGTCAGGCGTTGTTGATCAGGTCTAGGGCTGCCTCGAGCAGTTGTGGGCTCGCGGCGGCGACGACATTGCCGCCCGCCGTCGGCTCGCTGCCATCCCAGCAGGCGATGGCGCCACCGGCCTCGCGGATGATCGGCACCAATGCCGCGATGTCGTAGGTGTTGAGCGAGGGCTCAACGACGAGATCGGCATGGCCGGCGGCGAGCAGCGAATACCCGTAGCAATCGAGCCCGAAGCGCTGGAGGCGCGTCGCGCCCTCGACGGCGCGCCACTTGCCGGCAAGCTCGGGCGTCGAGAACAGCGCCGGGGTAGTGGTGAACACGCGGGCCTCCGCCAGCCGGCTCAGGCCGCTGGTGCGCAGCGGGGCCGTCTCGCTGCCGCGACGGTAGGTCGCCCGTCCAGGCACGGCAAGGAAGGTCTCGCCGATGAAGGGCTGGCTCATGATGCCGGCTATCGCCACGCCATCCTCGGCGAAGCCGATCAGCGTGCCCCAGACCGGGGCGCCGGTGATGAAGGCGCGGGTGCCATCGACGGGATCGATGATCCAGCTATGGCGGCCCGAGCCGGACGTGCCCCACTCCTCCCCGATGATGGCGTGACCCGGAAACGCTTCGGCGATGACCGCGCGGATGGCGGTCTCGGCGCCCCGATCGGCCTCGGTGACGGGATCGAAGCCCGTCGCCAGCTTGTTGTCGATGCCGAGCGCGGTGCGGAACAGCGGCAGGGGGCGGGCGGCGGCGGCGTCAGCGGCGGCGAGGAGGGTGGATTCGATGTGGGCGAGGTCGAGCGACATGGCGGGCTCCGATG
>JAEZHZ010000242.1 GCA_023436745.1 Pseudomonadota bacterium
ATGGTCGAGGATCGGCAACTCCTATGGCCGCTGAGGTACTTCCACTTCTGGATGATGCGGACGGTCTACAGCGTGGCGCAAGGCGGCTCCCTGCCCGACGAACTGGCCGACCTCGTGCGGCGCGTCCGGAGCGAAACGATCGCCGACATGCGATGCCACCCGCCCCAAGTGATCGTCGAGGACGGGGTGCTCATGCAGGTGTTCCAGCAGGACGAGGATTTCGCCGCCCTGCTTGCGCACTACCGGCAGGACCGTGAAATCGGCGAGGGGCTGGACTACCGGCGCTCCTGGCGGCTGGTCAAGCCTTATGACGCGCCGGGCGAGGATTGCCAGAGGCTGACCACGCGCCCCTGAGCCTCAGACAGGGCGGCGGTACTGATAGATGCCGACGTCGATCGAGCCTTCGGTGAACCCCGCCTCGCAGTAGCTCAGATAGTAGACCCACTTGCGCCTGAAGCGCTCGTCATAGCCCAGCGGGGCGATCACCGGCCAGCGCTCGAGAAAACGCTCGCGCCACAGGCGCAGGGTGCGCGCATAGCTGAGGCGGAAGTTCTCGACGTTCTCCAGAACCAGCCCGTAGCCCTCACCGACCTCCTTCATCGCCGTCTTGGTCAGCAGCATGCCGCCGGGAAAGATGTAGCGCTGGATGAAGTCGGGTCCGCTGCGATAGCCGTCGAAATCGGCTTCGTTGATGGTGATGGCCTGGATGGCCGCCGTGCCGCCCGGCTTGAGCCGGTCATGCACAGCCTTGAAGTAGCTCGGCCAGTTGTCCTCCCCCACCGCCTCGATCATCTCGATGGAACAGACGTGGTCGTACTGGCCCACCGTGTGCCGATAGTCCTCGAACACCAGCTCGGCCCTGTCGTCGAGCCCCTGACGGCGCAGGCGTTCCTGGCCATATTTCAGCTGCTCGGCCGAGAGGGTTATCCCCCGCAGCCTTGCGCCGTAGTCGCGCGCCACGGTCTCTGCGAACCCGCCCCAGCCACAGCCGATCTCAAGGACGGAGCTGCCCTCGCGCACCCCGGCCATGTCGGCCACACGCCGGTACTTGGTCAGCTGCGCCTGCTCGAGGCTCTGGTCGCCGGAGAGAAAGATGGCCGACGAGTAGGTCATCGATGGGTCGAGCCACTGACCGTAGAAGTCGTTGCCGAGGTCATAGTGCTCGGCGATATTCCGCTTCGACCCCTCGAGCGTGTTGCGCCGGGACAGGTGGTAGTGAAGGTCGGACGCCGCGCGGCGGAAGAAGCCCGGGTTCGCCTGCTCGAACAGGTCGCGGTTCTGGAGGAAGAAGCGCAGCAGCGCAGTCAGGTCATCGACCTCGATGTCGCCGTTCATGTAGGCCGCGGCGAAGCCGACCGTTCCCCTGCGCATCGCCTCCCCGAGCACCGAGAAGTTCTTGAGCCGAAGCACCGCATGCTCGCCCGTCGAGGGAGTGCCGATCGTCCGGGTGCGCCCGTTCGGCAGGATCACGGTCACTGCCCCATGCGCGGGATCGCCCAGCATTCGCGAGCCAATGGCATCGAGCGCCCATGATGCGAAGCGGGTCCACAGCGTGCCCCCGGTACGCCTATCGTCTACTGCTGTCTTGGTCATTGAACCGCCGGTCCCAGTTCTTGTACGAGCCGGGGCGGAGCGCCATGACGGCTGCCGCCGCGGTAGAGCGCGGGGTCACCCCCACGAGAACCGGAGCACACGCTCCAGTGAATGCCGCCTCACTTTACCGGTCGGAAACGGATATGCAAGCAGCACTTCACGCAGCGCTTACAGCACCTTGGCGGCCTCAGCCGGGCAAGAGCCAGCCGAGCGAGCGGCGCAGTCGGGCGGCACCGTCGGCCTCGAACCACCGGCCGTGGGCGAAGATCACGCGCTCCGGGTCCAGCTCCACGAGCTTCCCGGCCGCGGCCCTGGCGCGCTCTCCACCTGCCATGAAGGCCGCACGTGCATAAACGGGCGCCCGACCTCCCGGCGCCGCGGCACCGACCAGCCGCGCCCCCAGACCCACCGCCAGCGGCAGCTTGGCGGGCTCCACGTTGACGACCAGGTCCGTCAGCACCAGCGTACGACTTGGCCGGTGGAAAAGGGCCGCCTCGACAATGCCCCTGCCGCGGACCACCACGGTGTCGATGGCCTCCTGCCACTCGGGCGCAGCCCCATCGTGAAGGACTTGATCGATGCGGACACCCGCATCCACAACAGCCTGCCGCTCCCCAAGTCCCGGCGCGCCCCAGGTGACGGCAGAGGGGCAATGCGACTGCCATTCCCGCACATAGCTCCAGTGGACCGTGTTGGGCGCAACCAGGTGACAAACTGGGCCGAGAGGTTCGAGCCTGCGCATCAACTCAAAGCTGAAATGTGTCGGCGAATGCAGCAGCAGTTCACCGTCGGGCAGACGGATCACTGTCATGCGCACCGGAATGGGCATCATCCCAGCCACCCGAAGCGGTCCGCTGTCCACGATCCAGACGTCCGGTGCCACGGCCTTCGGCTCATCGACAGGCTGATAGGTAACATGCGCCATGCTGACCTCCGTTCGCCGCGCAAACTCGACGAAGAGCGAGGAGTTGCAGCAGGTCAGGTGCGTGGCCGGGCTATGTCCAGCAGCCGGAGCTGCACCTGTTCGCGCCCCTGGTAGTGATCGAGGGACAAGGTGCCGGCGAAGTGGAGCGGCGCATCCGGGTCGCGCAGCAGGATGTCGCCGAGCGGTGTCCCGGCGGCACGGAACGCTACGGCCTTCAGGCGGGCACCATCTTCGGAAGCAAGGGAGAAGCTGACGTGACCGCCCTTGCCCACCACCTGCGCGAACTTCGCCCTATGGGCAGGAAAGGCGAACACTGGGCTCGGATTGCCGGCACCATAGGGTCCCGCCCGCTCGATGCCCTTGACGAGATCGACCGACGCTCCACGCGCCGTCACCGCAGCATCGATCTTGAGTGCGGTCGCCGCGCGCGCCTTCTCCACATCAGGCCCAAGCGCCTCGGCGATATAGCCGCGAAAGGCACTGAGCTGGCCGGGCCCGAGGGTCACGCCGGCTGCCATCGCGTGCCCGCCGCCCTTCGGAATGAGGCCCGCCTCGACGGCGGCAATGACGGCTCGGCCGAGATCCACGCCGGGGACTGACCGTCCTGATCCGGTGCCGCCGCCATCAGGACCGAGGGCGATAGCGAAGGCCGGGCGCTCGAAGCGCTCCCGCAACCGTGCCGCTACCAATCCGACCACCCCGGGGTGCCAATCGGCCGAAGCGAGAACGAGCACCGGAGGTCCCTCCCCCGATCCGATCTCCAGTTCCGCAACCGCGGTCGCCTGTTCTACGGCTTCCACCTCGATGCGCTGCCGTTCGCCGTTGAGTTCGTCGAGGCGAGAGGCGATGGCGAATGCGTGGTGCTCGTCATCGACCGTCAGGAGTTCGGTACCGAGCGCGGCGTTGCCGATGCGGCCGCCGGCGTTGATGCGCGGACCGATCAGGAAACCAAGGTGATACGGATTGATCGGCCCGCCCACCCTGGCAGCAAGGGCCAGCGCGGCCATTCCCTTGTTGTCGCCACGCCGGGCGACTTCGAGGCCGCGCACCACGAAGGCCCGGTTGAGCCCCACCAAGGGCACCACATCGCACACCGTGGCGAGGGCCACGAGATCGAGCAGCCGCAGCAGGTCAGGCAGGCCGGTGTCGCCGCGCAGCCGCAGCACCCGGTTCACAGCCACCAGGACCATGAAGGTAACGCCTGCCGCACAGAGGTAGGACAGTCCGGAGATGTCGTCAGCGCGGTTTGGATTGACCAGCGCCGTTGCGGGCGGCAGCTCGTGATCCGAAAGGTGGTGGTCGATCACCAGCACATCGACGCCGCGGGCGCGGGCATGAGTGATGGGCTTGTCGCTGGTTGTGCCGCAGTCGAGGGTCACTATCAGGGTGGCGCCGCCGTCGATCAGCCGGTCCATCGCCCCGATGTTGGGGCCGTAGCCTTCGAATATCCGGTCGGGGATATGAACGCGCGGCTCAAGGCCGAAGTGGCGCAGGTACCGCGCCATCAGCGCCGAGGCACAGGCCCCGTCCACGTCGTAGTCGCCGAAGAGGGCCACGGCCTCGTTGTCGGTGATGGCCTTTGCCAGTCGCTCCGCCAGGGCATCCATCGCTGTCAACGTGGACGGATCCGGCATAAGGCCGCGTATGGTGGGCTCGAGATAGGTGCCTGCCTCGTCGAGTCCGACCCCGCGACCGGCAATGATGCGCCCCAGTATCTCGGGAATGTCGTGTCGCTGCGAGATCGCGGTCGCAAGGCGCGTGCCGCTCATGTCGAGCCTGTCGACCCAGGAACGGCCAGCGACCGAGCGAGTCACATCGAGAAAGGGTCGCACCGCGTCCAGCATGGCCGGAGTGGTAGGCGATTTGCGGCCGTTGGGAAAGGCTCGCAGTGTCGCGGTCAGCGGGCGTGCTGCGCCTTGATCCAGCGCGCCGTCTGGCTCCAGCTGCGCATGACGATGGTATTGGTAACGACTGCGTCACGCTTCAGGCGGACGCCCTCGATCAAGCTGCCGTCGGTGATCCCGGTGGCCGCGAACAGGACATCGCCGGAAGCGAGGTCCGCAACCTCGTAGACACGGCCGGGGTTTTCAATGCCCATCGCTGCGGCACGCTCCCGCTTGTGCGGCGTGTCGAGGATCAACTTGCACTGCATCTGACCGCCGATGCACCGCAGCGCCGCGGCGGCAAGGACGCCCTCGGGCGCTCCGCCGGAGCCGAGATAGATGTCCACCCCGGTATCCTCGGTGTTGACCGCATGGATGACCCCGGCAATGTCGCCGTCGCTGATCAGCTTCACGGCGACCCCCGCGGTGCGAAGTTCCTCGATAAGGCCGGCGTGGCGCGGACGGTCCAGCACGATAGCCGTGATTTCCGAGAGCGGTACGCCCTTGGCCTTCGCCAATGCCCTGACATTCTCCGTCGCCGTCCAGTCGATGTGAACGGTGCCCGGGGCGTAGTCGCGGCCGATGGCGATCTTGTGCATGTAGAGATTGCGCGCGACGTTCAGCAGCCCGCCTCGCTCGGCCATCGCCAGCACAACGAGGGAATCCGGCTGGTTCTTGGCGCACAGGGTGACGCCCTCGAGAGGATCGACAGCGATATCGACCTCGGGGCCGCGGCCACTGCCGACCACCTCGCCCACGAACAGTGAGTCGCACTCGTGCTGCTCGCCCTCGCCGATGACAATACGGCCAGCGATATCAACGCGATCCAGTTCCGCCTTCATGGCGGCTACCGATGCATCGTCCGCAGCCTTCTCATCACCCTTGCCGCGCCAGGCGGCTGCGGCGATGGCGGCGCGCTCGGTGACGCGCACCAGTTCGAGGGTAAGGCTGCGATGCAGGTGGGCTGGCCCCTTGTCGCCAAGGGCCTTGCTCAGTTCCATGTCTCCCCCACCGTTGTCTTACGATCTCCGTGAGGTCAGAGCACCTCGATGCGGATCACTTGCGGCTCGCCGACAATGAACCCATCGGCGGCGATCTGCGCAAGCGTTTCCCGAACCGATGATTCCAAAGTCTGCTGCGTGATCATCACGACGGTCCGCGTGGGGGAGCCATCCGGCGAAACGGACTTGGTGTTCAGATCCGACCGCTGGATGACCGAATCGATGGAGATGGCGTGCTCGCTCATGCGCGTGGCGATGGATGCGAGGGCGCCGGGAACGTCCTTGGCATTGAAGCGGATGTAGTACCCGCCTTCATGGGCGCGCATCGGCGCCTCCACATAGGGCATCAGCTCGGCGCTGGGCACACCGAGGGGCGGCACCTTGGTACCGCGAGCGATGTCGAGGATGTCCGAGAGCACGGAAGAAGCGGTCGGCGGGCCACCGGCGCCGGGACCAGCCAGCAGCAGCTCGTGGACATGGTCGGTTTCCAGAGCCACGGCGTTCATAACGCCATCGACGCCGGCAATGGCGCTGCCACGCGGGACGAAGGTGGGATGCACGCGCTGCTCGATGCCGTGCTCGGTGCGCTGGGCGATGCCAAGCAGCTTGATCTTGTAGCCGAGGTCGGCGGCGACGCGAATGTCCTGCTGGGTGATGCGGGAGATACCCTCGACGCGGATCTTGTCCGGTGCGATTTCGTAGCCGAAGCACAGCGTGGACAGGATCGACAGCTTGTGGGCGGTATCATAGCCCTCGACGTCGAATGTCGGATCGGCCTCTGCATAGCCGAGCGCCTGCGCATCCTTGAGGCAGTCGGAGAAGCTGATGTCCTCGTTGCCCATCCGGGTCAGGATGTAGTTGCAGGTGCCGTTCATGATGCCGAACACCTTGGCGATCCGGGCGGAGCCAAGGCCTTCGCGCAAGGTCTTGATGACGGGAATACCGCCCGCAACGGCGGCTTCAAACCCGAGCTGCGTGCCGCTCTCCTCGGCCAGCCGCGCGAGGGCGACGCCGTGCTTGGCCAGCAGCGCCTTGTTGGCGGTGACCACGGGACGTCCGATCTCGAGAGCCGCCTTGACGGCCGCGAAGGCCGGACCGTCTTCACCGCCGATCAGTTCGACGAAAAGGTCGATCCCGTCCGACTTGGCCAGCGCCACCGGATCGTCGAACCACTGGAGCCCCGAAATGTCGATGCCGCGGTCGCGGGATCGCGAGCGCGCGGCAACAGCAACAACCTCGAGCTGCCGGCCGAGTTTGCGTTTGAGGTCTGCACCATCTTTCTGGAGGATTCGCACCAGCGTGGCGCCGACATTGCCGAGGCCAGCAACGCCCACGCGCAACGGCGCAAGTGCTCCGCCCTCGCCGTACTCCTGCATGGCGCGGAGAATGCGCTGCCGGGTGTCCGAACGCGGCTCGCGTCCCTCCCGCAGGTCAAAGACGAACAGGGGATCACCGGCGATGGTGCGTCCAAACCGTGTCGGGGTCCAGCCACGGGCGGAGATGAAGCTTTCGACGGACTGGCGGAAAGAGGCGATGTCACTCATGGTGGCGCCATCTGCATAGGAAATCGCCTAGCCGTCAATAGGAATGAACCCGAGATGCGGCGGAAGACCGCTGCCGTGCAGGAAGTTGCCTATGACGCCCTGGGAGCTCGCGAGAGATGAACCCGCGAGCTCCAGAATGAGAGGCTAGGCCTTCAGCGGCACCACGTTGCCCTGCCCGGTACCGGAGCCCAGCAGTTTCTTGATGTTGCGAGCAGCCTGGCGGATGCGCTGCTCGTTCTCGACGAACGCGAGGCGGATGTACTGGTCACCATATTCACCGAAGCCGACACCGGGCGCCACGGCAACGCCGGTCTCCTGGATCATCAGCTTGGCGAACTCAAGCGAACCCAGATGGGCAAACTGCGGCGGGATCGGTGCCCAGGCGAACATCGTCGCCTTCGGAGTGGGAATGTGCCAGCCCGAGCGGCCGAAGCTCTCCACCATCACGTCACGGCGGTACTTGTAGACCTTGCGGACCTCCTCGATCACCTCGTCCGAGCCGTTGAGGGCAGCCGTGGCCGCGACCTGGATCGGGGTGAAGGCGCCGTAGTCGAGATAGGACTTTACGCGGCCCAGCGCGGCAATCAGACGCTCGTTGCCGACCGCGAAGCCGACGCGCCAGCCGGGCATGGAATAGGTCTTCGACATGGAGGTGAACTCGACAGCGATGTCGATTGCCCCGGGCACCTGCAGGATGGACGGCGGCGGCACGTCGTCGAAATAGATCTCGGAATACGCCAGATCCGACAGGATGAAGATGTCGTTGGCCTTACAGTACTTGACCACCTCGGCATAGAAGTCGAGGTCGGCGGTGTAGGCGGTCGGATTGGCGGGGTAGTTGAGGACGAGCGCGATGGGCTTGGGGATCGAGTGACGGACGCCACGATCCAGCGATCGCATGAAATCTTCGTTCGGCTCTGCCGGCATGGAGCGCACCACCCCGCCCGACATGATGAAGCCAAAGGAATGGATCGGATAGGTCGGATTTGGCACCAGCACCACGTCGCCGGGCGCGGTGATCGCCTGCGCCATGTTGGCGAAGCCTTCCTTGGAGCCGAGGGTCGCCACGACCTGAGTGTCGGGATTGAGCTTCACGCCGAAACGGCGACCATAATAGCTGGCCTGCGCCTTGCGGAGACCGGGGATGCCCTTGGAGGTCGAATAGCGGTGCGTGCGCGGATCGAGCACCGTTTCCTTGAGCTTGTTGACGATGTGCTCCGGCGTCGGCAGGTCCGGGTTGCCCATGCCGAGGTCGATGATGTCGACACCGTTCGCCCTGGCCTTCGCCTTGATGGGGTTGATGTGCTCGAACACATAGGGGGGAAGGCGGCGGATGCGGTGAAAATCTTCGCTCATGGGGATTCCTCGGAGTCCGGATGCGACGGACAGCGCTACGGAGCGCAAGATAGTCGCGGAATTGTGGTTCAAACGGGGTTAAGCCGACGATTTCGTCGGATGATGGTCTATTCGGCTCTTCCCAGCCACGCCCGGCGTGGCCATCGGGAAGAGCTAACGGGCGAGCGCTACGGCGGCGGCCGCTGCGAATACGGCGACCGCGACACTGGCGGCGAGCATGGCTCCAGCCGGGAGGTCAGTGTACGCAGAAGGCATGTCTCTTGCCCTTCAAGCCCGAGTTTTGTAATGAAACCGGTTATCGACGAGGCCGTTCATAATTCCTCGAAGGGGGGTTGTAAATGGCACTGGAGGCCACAACCTTCATTGCCACTCGGCCACTGTGAGGTTCGATCTTGAAACGCATCGCCCTGGTTACGATTGGTACGCAAGGCGACGTTCAGCCCTATATCGGACTCGGTATCGCGCTGATGAACCACGGCTACTCCGTGGTGCTGGGCGCCACGGAAGAGTTTGAGTCCCTCGTCACCAGTTACGGCATCGAGTTTCACTCGATGGGGCCGTCCATCCAGTCCTTCCTGCGGGACTCGCGCTTCGAGAACGCGATGAGTTCCTCGATGCTGATCAACGCCCCGTCGCTGCTGCGCCAGGGCCAGCAGATCTGCGACACCGCTGCGCGCAATGCCTGGACCATGTGCCAGGGTGCCGACGCCATCATCGTCAACATGAACACCAGCTTCGGGATCGACATCGCCGAGGCCCTGGACGTTCCGGCGATCATGACGGCGCTGCAGCCGCTCAACTCGACCAGCGAGTTCCCGCTGTCGATGTACTACGTGGCCGATGACCTCGGCCCTGCCCTCAACAAGCTCTCCTATACCGCCGCTACCGTGCAGCAGGCCTACTGGAACCTACCGCGGAACAAGCTGCGCCGGGAGCTGATGGGGCTGGATGCGCGCATTATGGGCGGCGTCTTCACCAATACCGACGGATCGCCGCTGACCACGCTCTATGCGTATTCGGCAGCGGTTTCGCCGCGCCCGAGGGACTGGCCGAAGACAGCGATCATCACCGGCTACTGGTCCACCAGGGACAACAGCGGCTGGAAACCATCGCCTGAGTTCGAGGCCTTCCTCGCGGCAGGGCCGGCGCCGGTCTATATCGGGTTCGGCTCCATGCCGTTCGGTGCCGAGCGCAACACCCGCATCCTCAAGGAAGCAATGGCTCTCTGGGGCGGCCGTGCCGTGGTCGCCCGCGGCTGGGGCGGGATCGACGCGCGCGAACTACCCGATACCGTGTTCGCACTGGAGAAGGCGCCGCACGACCGCCTGTTCCGTTACGTGAGCGCCGTGGTGCATCATGGCGGTGCGGGCACGACCGCCGCCGGCCTGCAACTGGGGCGCCCGACATTCGTGGTGCCGCAGGCCATGGACCAGCCCTACTGGGGGCGGCGCGTCTACGAACTCGGCTGCGGGCCGAAGCCCGTGCGCCTGCGCAAGATCACGGCCGAGATTCTGGCCGACGCGCTGACCGACCTTACCACCAATGAGGACTATCGCCGCAACGCCGCCGACGTGGCCGAGCGGCTGCGGGCGGAGGATGGGCCGGAGAAGGCCATCAGCGTCATCGAACGCGTCATGGCCAACTACGTGCGAGGCGTGCGGCGCGGCCGTGCCGGCAAGGTCAAACCGCCCCGCAAGCGCCCTGCCCTCAAGCTTGTCGGCTGACCCGCCAGCCCACGGCGCTTCCAGCCACCATCGGCAGCACTAGCGCGGCCAGCATTCCCGCGAACAGCACCGGCGCAGCGCCTGTGACGATGGCAAGCAGCATCAGCAGCAAGCCCGCGACAATGCTGGCATTTCCAGCCACTCGGTGCCCTGCCTGCCATGCGGGGGCATGATTCATCATCCAGGGCAGGCGGATGCCGGCGAAATGGTTCGGCTGTGTCTTCGGCAGCAGGTTGCCCATCACCATCAGCAGCACGGCGACGGCGAGGACCAGCATGCGGGCCATGTCGACTTCGGCACCTACGCCGACCAGCACGACCCCGATCTCGATGACGAGGAAAACCCCGAGAAGTGCCGGCAACAGGCCGCGCAGCAGGTGGCGGCCGCGCTCGACCTGCCCGCGAGCGCCGTAGCGCGCCATGATCGCGTAGAGGCCGAACAGGACCGCAGCGATGCCGATGGGCATCAGGAGGGCCGTGTTCCGCGGCGCGAAGCCGTCGGGCCGGCCGTCGATACCCCAGTGGATGGGCAGGATGGCATCGGCGGGCACGATGAGAAAGCCGGTTGCGGCTGCCAGCAGCAGGGCTGCCGAGACCATCAGGGACATGGGGGCAACGAGCTCTTTCAACGTCATTCGTCCTGTTCCTTCAGCGACAAAACACCAGCCAGCGCCTGCTCCAGCACCGAGGTGTTGAGATGGTAGATGAGGCTCGTGCCCTGCCGTTCGACGGCGACGAGCTCTGCCTCCCTGAGTTTTGCGAAGTGAACCGAGAGGGTTGGCTTGCTGATCTCGAAGTGACCGGCCAGTTCGCCGGCGGATTTCGGCCCAGCCTTGAGCAGCGCCAGAACCTTGCGCCGCACGGGGTGGGACAGTGCCTCGAAGACCTTGGTGATGCTCACGATTTTCCAGCGGTTCTGCTTCGTTCGCTCTAGTTAGTCGATTGGCTAATTAGCGTCAACGCGAAAAACGGCGTTCATGCAGATGAACGGACATGAACGCGACATGAACGACCGCGAGCGTGCGCATGAACGAAAAAGGGGAGGCTGCTGCCTCCCCTCTGCACGGTTCCTGAGCGACAGATGAACTAGGCCGGGACGGCCTCGCCATCCTCCACGCCGAGATGCTCGACGCTCTCCCCGCGATCATAGGTTGCCTGATCCAGGATGCCCTGGCGCTTGGCGACGATGGTGGGGACCAGTGCCTGCCCCGCGACGTTGACCGCCGTGCGGCCCATGTCGAGGATCGGATCGACCGCCAGCAGCAGGCCGACGCCTTCGAGCGGCAGGCCGAGGGTGGACAGCGTCAGCGTCAGCATGACGGTGGCGCCGGTGAGGCCAGCGGTGGAAGCCGAGCCGATCACCGCCACGAAGGCGATCAGCAGGTAGTGCTGCAGCTCGAGCGGCACGCCGAAGAACTGGGCGACGAAGATGGCCGAGATGGCCGGATAGATCGCGGCGCAGCCGTCCATCTTGGTGGTGGCCCCGAGCGGCACGGCGAAGGCGGCGTATTCCCGCGGCACGCCGAGGTTCTTCTCGGTGATGCGTTCCGTCAGCGGCAGTGTGCCGATGGACGACCGGGACACGAACGCCAGCTGGATGGCAGGCCAGGCACTCTGGAAGTACCGGATCGGGCTGAGCCCGTTGGCGGACAGCAGCACCGGGTAGACCACGAAGAGCACCAGGGCCAGACCGACATAGATGGCGACCGAGTATGCGCCGAGCTGTGCCAGGGCATCCCAGCCATACACGGCCACGGCGTTGCCGAGCAGGCCGATGGTACCGATCGGGGTCAGGCGGATCACCCACCACAGGACCTTGTGGATCACCTTGAGGAAGGAACGGGTGAAGGCGATGAACGGGTCCGCCGCCGGGCCGACGCGCAGGGCGGCCACACCGATGACGATAGAGATCACGAGAATCTGCAGCACGTTGAAGCTGAGGCTGGTGGTGGCACCGCTGTCACCCACGCGGGTGGACGCGGTGAGCCCGAGGATGTTGGCAGGGATCAGGCCCTTGAGGAAGTCGAGCCAGGAGCCGGTGCTGGATGGCGCACGGGCGGCTTCCGCGGTGACGGCGGTATTGATGCCCGGCTGCAGGATCAGCCCCAGAGCGATGCCGATCACCACGGCGATCAGCGCCGTGATGGCGAACCAGAGCAGCGTCTGCCAGACGAGGCGAGCGGCGTTGTTGAGTTCGCGCAGGTTCGCGATGGACGACACGATGGCAGCAAACACCAGAACCGGCACCAGAGCCCGCAGCATCGAGACGAAGGACGAGCCGATGGTGGACAGGGTCTGGGTCAGCCAGTTGGCGTTGCCGGCTGCATCCGGCCCCATGTTACGGGCGATGAGCCCGAGGACGAGCCCGATGACCAGGCTGACAAGAACCTGGAAGCCGAAGCTGGTATAGAAGGGCTTCGGAGCGCGCGTGACGCGCGAGGCAGAGACGGTTGTCGGTGACATCTTTTCCCCATGAATGCCGAGGCGGCGCCAAAATGGGCACGCTGCCTCGCGATTGACCACAACACTACGCTGATCCCGCCAAGTCGGCGCGGCATGCGGTTTCCTTTCCCGACTGGCGGCGGGAATAACATGTCAGTGGATGAGGACTCGTGAGTGCGGGTTTGCTGCCCGGTGCAACACGGTATCGGCACGGGAAAAAGAACAAGGGGCCGGTTTCCCGGCCCCTTGAAAAATTCGGTGATGTGCCAGCGCTTAGCGCTTGGAGAACTGGAAGGACCGGCGGGCCTTTGCCTTGCCGTACTTCTTGCGTTCCACCACGCGGCTGTCGCGGGTCAGGAAGCCGCCCTTCTTCAGGACCGGGCGCAGGGCCGGCTCGAAGTAGTTCAGCGCCTTGGAGATGCCGTGACGAACGGCACCGGCCTGGCCCGACAGACCACCACCGGCGACGGTGACGGTGACGTCGTACTGGTCGAGACGATCAGCGGCCACGATCGGCTGCTTCACGATCAGCTGCAGCACGGGACGGGCGAAATAGCGCTCGAACTCGCGGCCGTTGATGGTGACCTTGCCCTTGCCCGGCTTGATCCAGACGCGGGCAACGGCGTTCTTGCGCTTGCCGGTGGCATAGGCGCGGCCGAGGGCGTCGATCTTCTGCTCGTGCACCGGAGCGGTGTTGACAGCAGCAGGAGCGACGGTGCCGAGATCCTCGAGGGAGTTGATGGTGTCGGCCATGTTACTTCACCCGCACGTTCTTGGAGTTCATCGCAGCCACGTCCAGCTTGGTCGGGTTCTGCGCTTCATGGGGATGCTCCGCACCGGCGTAGACGCGGAGGTTCCGCAGCTGCGCGCGGGTCAGCGGGCCACCCGGCATCATGCGACGGACGGCGTTCTCGAGCACGCGCTCGGGGAAACGGCCTTCCAGCAGCTGGCGCGCGGTACGGTCCTTGATGCCACCCGGATAGCCGGTGTGCCAGTAGAAGCGGTGCTGGTCGAGCTTGCGGCCCGTCAGCTTCACCTTGCCGGCATTGATGACGATGATGTTGTCACCCATGTCCATGTGGGGGGTGAAGGTGGCCTTGTGCTTGCCACGCAGGCGCGAAGCGATGATCGAGGCGACGCGACCCACGACGAGCCCTTCGGCGTCGATCAGGATCCACTTCTTTTCGATCTCGCTCGGTTTCGCCGAGTAAGTGCTCATTGCTTAGAATTCCCAAGATTTCCGGGGCTCGCACGCCCACCCCGTTCGGGGAAAGCTGCGGTTCGGCCGGTCGTGTACGGGTGATTTGCCACCCCGTCAAGCACCATCATTTCTGCAAGCAATTACAATGGCTTAAAGATACGGTATCATAATACCGCGCTATACCGCAGCCCGCCTGAGGTCAGCGATGTACCCCGCCGTAACGCCGGCAAGCAGGAAGGCAAGCGCCTGATGGCCGATCGCGAGGGTGATCGGGACGCTCATCAGCAGCGTGGCAATGCCGAGGCCCACCTGCAGCAGCACCAGCACGCCGAGCATCGGCAACCAGCCGTGCACGCCACCGAAGCCGCCGTCACGCTTGCGGCGCCACAGCAGGTAGCCGACGTAGGCCACGATGCCATAGGCGATGGTGCGGTGAATGAACTGCACCGTAAGGGCGTTCTCGAAGAAGTTGCGCCAGGCAGGGTCCATCACCAGCATGCCGCCGGGGATGATGGCGCCATCCATCAGCGGCCAGGTGTTGTAGCCCATGCCCGCATCGAGGCCGGCGACAAACCCGCCGGCAGCGATCTGGAGGATGATCGCCACCAGCAGAATGACGGCTGCGACGATCTGGCGGGCGCTCACCCGGCCGACCGCCCTGCCCGGCTCCAGCGAGCGCGCGACGTACACCAGTGCGGTGAACAGGAACGCAGCTGCCGTGAGGTGCGCCGCGAGCCGATACTGCGAAACCGAAGTCAGTTCCGAGAGGCCGGACGTGACCATCCACCAGCCCAGGAACCCCTGGAAGCCGCCGAGGATGAACAGCACGAACAGCGGCACGGCCAGATCGCGCGGCAGGCGCTTCTGGAAGAGGAAGGCGACGAACGGCACCAGGAACACCAGGCCAAGCGCGCGGGCCAGCAGCCGGTGGAACCACTCCCAGAAGAAGATGAACTTGAAGTCGTCGAGGCTCATCCAGGAATGGACGACCGTGTACTGCGGGATCTGCTTGTAGGCTTCGAACTCGGCGTTCCAGTCAGCTTCGCTGAGCGGCGGGATCACGCCCGAGATCGGCTTCCAACTGGTGATCGACAGGCCCGATTCGGTGAGGCGGGTTATTCCGCCCACAACCACGATCAGAAGCACCCAGCCCGCGAGTGCGTAGAGCCAGATCCGGACGGGCCGGAGCGGGTCGTCGGCAACACGTTCATGGCTGACTGCGGCATTTTGGGTGATCGTCAAGGCGCTGTTCCCGGTATCGAAGACGGCGGCGGAGTGGTAAGCCCCCACTACTCCACCCGCAAGAGACCCCCTTGTCGCAGATGAACCAGCGTCACCGCAAATTGATCGGCGCCCTGCTCCTCCCGGCCTCGGTAGTTTTCTGGGTAACGCTTGCGACGGCGGTCTACCTTGCCCTGCCGGAGGGACTGCCCTGGTGGGTGCTGATCGTCTATTTCGCTATTGCCGGGATGGGATGGTTTCTTCCCGCGGCAGTGATCATCCGCTGGATGCTGAAGCCACAGCCTTGAGACCCGTCAGCCGGTGATCCGCCCAAGCGCGGAGAAGATGGCTCCGGTAGCGAAAACGTCCACATAGCGCCGATTCTGAAAGTACCCGTTGAGCGACACGCGCGGCAGCGCATGGAGCGCTCCCAGATGGCGCGGATAGAGGCCGCCGGGCCGCGTGGTCACCGCCGTCCGGAACCCGAGCTCCCGCGCGAGGCCGAACTCACGATCCCCCGCCGACAGCGGCCCGCCGAGCGGGTAGGAGAAGTGGACCGGCCGCATGCGCAGCCGCCGGGCTATGACCTCTACCGAGTCCGCCATCTCGCTGTGCGCTTCCGCCAGCGGCAGCTTGGCCAGCTCGTAGTGGCGCACGGTGTGGGCGCCGATGGTGCACAGGGGATCGGCCGCCACGGTGGCGAGTTCGTCCCAGTCCATGATGAGATCGCGGCACTGGCCGGCAAGATCATAACCGTGCAGGCCCGCAATGCTGCGAACCAGATCCACCCGCTGCGGTTCGGGGATGCGGCGCATGCGCCAGTAGAGGGTGTCGAATGCGGCCTGCTTCTGCGCCAGCGTTGCGGCAGGAATCGGATCCTCGCCCGCCGGCAGCAACACCTCATCGCTGGCCGCGATGATGTCCTCGATGGCCTGCCACCAGATCTCGCCGATGCCATCCACGAGCCCGGTGGGCACGTAGAGGGTAAAGGGTGCGCGGTGGCGGCGCAGGATCGGCAGCGCGTGAACCAGGTTGTCGCGATATCCGTCATCGAAGGTGAGGACGATGAAGCGCCTGCCCGGTCGCGGCGCGGAGAGGCGCTCGATCGCTTCGTCCAGCGTGACGATATCCAGACCAAGCTCCGCCACCCGCGCGAGGACGTAGTCGAGGAAATCCGGCCGGACCTGCAGGATGGCGTTCGGGGAGAACGCGGCAGGCGGCTCGGGAAGGACCCGGTGAAGGGTGAAGATCACCCCGCGTGACGCCGACAGCTGCCGGATCAGCCCGGGCAGCCGTGACAGCCACAGGGCCTCGAAGGTGGCGCGGATCGCCGTGTACTTGAGCGACATGGCTCAGGCAGCGACCTGCGCAGGCGGAGCCGCAATGTCTATGGCATCGAAGCCGACGCCGCGCAGACGGTCGCGCGCTGCAGCCACCGATGTCAGATCGTCAGCGCTGGTCGGCACCAGTACCAGCCTGCCGCCAAGCTCTGCCAGCAGGGTCAGCGGCGTGCCGGGACCAAGGACACCGGTGTTGACGATCACGACCTCGTAGATGTCTCCCAGTGCTTCCACCAGGGTCAGCGGGCGCGTGTTGCCGAAATCGACGGCCGCGAGACGCCCCCACGGCACTTCCGCAAAACTGTTGTCGGCAGACTTGTGCACTACGTCACCGAAGCTGGCGGAGCCGCGCGCCAGATCGCTCAGACCCGGCTCCTCGGAGCGGCGGGCGCTGCCTGCATCGACAAGGGCGACGCTCAACCCCCGGGCAAGGGCATCGGTGCACAGCGCTTCCGCAAGCGCCTCCACGGTCTCCTGGGACCGGGCGCCGGCCAGCATCAGCAGATGCGTGCGACCGAGGACCAGATCGGCAGACAGGTCGGCGGTCGCGACCAGTCCCGGCACGATGGGGGCCGCAACAGGCTCGTCCTCGAACGCCTCGTGGAGTTCGGCCTCGTCCGGCGCGGCCATCGCAGCTTCATCGGACAGGACAGGCTCCTGCCGCTTTTCGGGCATCGCGGCCCTCGCGGGGCGACGGGGCGCGGCCTCCGGGACTGCGGCAACCGCTGGCGGATAGTCCTCTACATCGGGCTCAGGCTCTGGCTCGGCCGCTGCGACAGGGTCTTCCCAGTCCGCCTCCGGGTCCAGCTCCTCTTCCACGAATGGCGGTTCGTCGAGCTCGTCCTGCGGGCGACCGAAGGTATCCACCCGGACAACGGCGCGGCCGGACATGAGCTCGCCGAAGATCACCGCGCCGGCCTGGACGGCCACCGAGACGAAGCCGACGGCTACCAGGATCAGGGTGGATTTCGGGGAGGCCGCGATCACCGAAGGAGCGGCGACGCTGACGACGCGCACGTCAGGCAGGGTCGAGCTGGTCTCGGTGCGCGAATTGGCCTCGTTGTAGCGCATGAGGTAGCTTTCCAGCAGGTCACGCTGGGCCTTGGCCTCACGCTGGAGGCTATCGAGGGTGACCGTGTCGGTCGTGGCGGTGGAGGCGGAAGCCTTGAGCCCCACGAGCTGCTCGCGCAGCGATGCCTCGGTATCTGCCTCGACGGCCGCCTCGGCCTCGATGGCATCGGCAATCCGGCGCGCCTCGGCGTTGATCTGGCTGGTGAGCTCGCCGATCTGGGCGGAAAGAGCCCGCATGACGGGATGGTTCGGCAGCAGGGTGGCGGAGCGCTGCGCCATCTCGGCCTGCAACTGCGCCTTCTGCTGGGAAAGCTGCTGGATGGAGACGGAATCGCGGATGCCCGGGATGCCCTCCACGGACTCACCCTGCTGCAGCAGGCCGCGGATGAGGGTGGCGCGGGACAGCGCGGTGGTGCGCCGTTCCTGGGCCGCGTTGATCTGGCCGGCAAGGGTCGACAGCTGCTGGTCGAGCAACGTGGTGTTGTTGCCGCCGACATAGAGGTCGTTGGCGACCTTGAAGTCGGCGACGGCCGTTTCCGCCTCGACCACGGAGACCCTGAGGCGCGCGATCTCCTCGGCGAGCCATTCGGAAGCCCGGGCGGTATCCGTCAGCGACAGCTCGGCGCGGCGGGCGACATGGGCCTCGGCGAGCGCGTTGGCGATGCGGGCGGCGAGTTCCGGATCGGCCGACATCACGGCGACGGTGATGATGCGGGAATCGCGCTCCTGGGCCACGGTGAGGCGCGAATAGAGGTTGTTGATGACCGTCTCGTCGAGATTGGCGGAACCGCCCCGACCAAGCAGCCGGCCAAGCGTTGCCAATGGAGACAGGCTGCCATCGCCGGCGCCGTTGAACTCCGGCACCTCGCGCAGGCCGAGCTGGTCGATGACGCGCATCAGCGTGTCGCGCGAGCGCAGCAGCTCGATCTGGCTCGAGACCACGCCGGCTTCCCCGCCGGTGATGGCCGGAGCCTGCTCGTTGGCGGAGCGGACATAGACGTTGTTGCGGGGCTCGACCAGAATCGAGGCCGAGGACTCGTAGAGCCGCGGCATGAACAGCAGGATGACATAGGTGATCGCCAGCAGCAGCGCCGTGACCAGCAGGATGCGCGGCAGCTTCCTGACCAGGGCCGACAGCATCGCGCCGACGTCAATATGTTCTTCCCTTGCGACCGACTCGAACGCCACCGGCTACTCCTCGCGTTTGCGCCCGGACTATCCGGCCATCGTGGTAAGCATTCGGTTAAGCCGCTCGCAGGGCGCAAGAACGGCGCGGAGCGGAAGCAGTTTGTTAACCATGCGGCCGCGACATTGGCGGCGATGAAACCCCGCGAGAGTCGCATGCGCCGCCTGCTGCCCGTCCTGACCCTGGCCCTGCTCCTGTCGGGCTGCGCCACCCGGCCGGCCACCTACACGGTGGATGCCCAGGGCCCGTATCAACTCGACACCGGCGACATGGTGCGGGTGACCGTCTATGGCGACCCCGAACTGAGTTCGACCTATCGGGTCGATGACACCGGCTCGATCGCCTTCCCGCTGGTGGGGCCCGTCCCCGTGCGCGGCACCACGGCCAACGGCGCCGCCGACCGGCTCGCGGCCGCGCTCGCCAACGGCTACATGCGCAACCCGGACGTGGTGGTGGAGGTCGCGGAATCGCGGCCGTTCTTCATCCAGGGCGCGATCGGCAATGCCGGCCAGTTCCCCTATGTCTACGGCATGACGGTGCGGGCGGCGATCAGCACCGCCGGCGGCTTCGCCGACACGGCGGACCGCAACCGCGCCGTGGTCTACCGCCGCCAGGGCAGCCAGATGGTCAAGACGATGGTGGACCTCGACCACCCGATCCGTCCGGGCGACACCATCGTCGTTCTCGAGCGCTGGTTCTAGCCGTCGATGCGGGTGCTGCAGGTCATGCGGGCCCCCGTGGGCGGCCTGTTCCGCCACGTCGCCGACCTGACGCGGGGCCTGTCGGCCAAGGGGCACGACGTGGGGCTGGTGGTCGACACGCTCGCCAGCGACGCCCAGACCGAACAGCGTCTGTCGGAGCTCGAGCAGTACGCGAAACTGGGCATCCATCGCCTTCCAATGCCACGACTTTTCGGCGGAGCGGACGTCACGACGACGCTGGCGGTGCGGCGCCTTGCGCGCACGCTCGACGCCCACATCATCCACGGACACGGGGCCAAGGGCGGCTTTTATGCGCGACTGGCCCGGCTGGCCGGTGCACGCGGACGCGTGTTCTACACCCCGCATGGCGGCGTGCTGCACTTTTCGGCGGACTCGCGCTCCGGACGGCTGTTCCATGCGCTCGAACGGCAGATGATGCGGCAAACCTCCGCCATCCTGTTCGAAAGCAGCTTCGCCGAGGCAACCTACACACGGCTGATCGGCGCGCCGCGCTGCGCCACCAGGGTGATCCACAACGGGCTGAGGCCAGAGGAGTTCGAGCCCGTCCCCGCCTCTGCCGATGCGGCCGACTTCGTCTTCATCGGCGAGTTGCGACTGCTCAAGGGCATCATGCCGCTGGTCGAGGCGCTGGCGACGGTACGCCGCGCCGACCGGGCCCCTGCCCGGCTGGTGATGGCCGGGGACGGCCCGGACCGGGCAGCGCTTGAGACAAGGATCTCTGAACTGGGCCTCGACGGTTGGGTGGTGCTGGCGGGCGCCCAGCCGGCCCGCGCGATGTTCGCCCGCGGCAATGTGGTGGTCGTGCCATCGCTGGCGGAGTCCCTGCCCTATGTTGTTCTGGAGGCAGCGGCGGCCGGCAAGCCGGTCATCGCCACCCGCGTCGGCGGCGTGCCGGAGATATTCGGCCCCGACGCAGAACAACTCGTGCCCGCCGGCGACCCCGAGGCGCTGAGATCGGCGATGCAGGCCGCCCTGGATAACCCGGCAAGGAGCACGGCGGCCGGAACGCGGCTGCGGGAACGGGTTGCCGCGGAGTTCGCGGTCGGCCCGATGGTCGATGCCATCGAGGCAGCCTACACCGAAGCGATGCACGCAACTCGCCGGCGCCATTTCACCTGATCTTAAGCGGAAGCGCTGCACGATACGGGCTGATTGAGACCAGCAAGCAGCATGATGTATCGCGTCGACCCGAAGCAGGCCGTTGAGGAGCATGTCACGCGCGCCGGCTCCGTGCGCGCGGGAGCCCTGTCACCGCAAGCCGAGGCCATCATCGCGGGGCCGGTGGAGTCCCGCCTTTCGGGTCCGGTGATCAGCGGCATAGCGCAAGGCATCGAAGCCGCCCTGCTGGCCGTGCTGGGCTACGCCATCTACGAGCTCTACGTCCACCCGGACCAGCCCACGCTCTACATACCGATCATCCTGGCAGCGAGCCTGCTGGCGAACGTGCTGTTCAACGTGCTGGGCGCACACCGGATCGCCGCCTACCGCACCCGCGCCAGCCAGTTCGCAAAAGTGCTGGGCGGCTGGACCATCGTGACGCTCGTGCTGCTGGCGGGGCTCTTCTTCTTCAAGGCAGGGGACGAACTGTCACGCGTGTGGGTCGCCACATGGTTCGCCGGCGGCGCCGCGCTGCTCGTCGTCTACCGGACGATCCTGCGGACACTGATCTGGCGCTGGACCGTCAGCGGCCGGCTGCGCCGCAGGACGGTCATCGTCGGTGGTGGCCGTGACGCCGAGGTGCTGATCCGGCGCATGGAAGCCTCGGCCAACAACGATGTCGAACTGCTTGGCCTGTTCGACGACCGGATCGACGAACGCTCGCCAGACGTGGTTGCCGGATATGCGAAGCTCGGCACTGTTTCCGACCTGATCGAGTTCGCCCGCCGCACCCCGGTGGACGTGGTGATCGTCTCGATGCCGCTTTCCGCCGAGAAGCGGGTGCTGGCGATGCTGACGCAGCTCTGGGTGCTGCCGGTGGACATCCGCCTCTCCGCGCATATGAGCCAGCTGAAGTTCACCGACCGCGCCTATTCCTATGTCGGGGACGTCGCCGTGTTCGACATGGCCGACCGGCCGATCTCGGACTGGAACCTCGTGTTCAAGTGGGTCTTCGACAAGGTCGTCGCGCTGACGGCGCTGGTGCTGCTCTCGCCCGTGATGCTGGCCACGGCCATCGCCATCAAGCTCGAGAGCAAGGGACCGGTGTTCTTCATCCAGCCTCGGCACGGGTTCAACAACGAGCTGATCCGCATCTACAAGTTCCGCTCGATGCGCACCGACATGCTCGATACGTCGGCCGCCAAGCTGGTGACGAGGGACGATCCGCGCGTCACCCGCGTCGGCCGCTTCATCCGCAAGACCTCGATCGACGAACTGCCGCAGCTGTTCAACGTGCTGAAGGGCGAACTCTCGATCGTCGGCCCCCGTCCCCACGCGCTGCAGGCCAAGGCGGACAACAAGCTCTACTACGAGGCGGTGGAAGGCTACTTCGCCCGCCACCGTGTGAAGCCGGGCATGACCGGCTGGGCGCAGATCAACGGCTGGCGCGGGGAAACCGACACGCTCGACAAGATCATGCAGCGCGTCGACCACGACCTCTACTACATCGAGAACTGGTCGATCCTGCTCGACCTCTACATCGTGCTGATGACGCCGATCCGACTGCTCAATTCGGAAAACGCGTACTGAAACGGATGGTACTCAATGGCTCCCACGGAACGACGCGAGGACTGCTGACGCTGGCCACCCTCGCGCTGTTCGCGATGCTGCCGCAGCAGGCCAGCGGGCAGCCGGATGCCTGCCTCGAGTGCATCAGCATCCGCGTCGGGCCGCCGAGCGTCGTTCGGGGGCCCTATCCCGACGAACTCGATGGTCCCTTCACCGCACTGAGGCTTGCCGACGGACGGTTTCGGGGCTTCACCGCCAATGGATCGACCTATGCCGTCGACGGCCGGGATGCCTGGGACATGCGCGGTGACCGCCGCCAGGTTCTGCCGGGCGGCCCACCGGACAGCCAGAGTGACTGCGGCCGCTGGATCACCACGGCACTGCGGGAAGGCGGGATCGTGGTGGGCTTCGTCCACCAGGAGCGCATCTGCGACTACAATGCCGGCAACACTGACAAATCGATGGCCATTGCCGTCTCCTCGGACGACGGATTGAACTGGACTGATCTGGGGACGGTCATCACCGGCACCGACAGCCCCACGCCGGGACAGACCACCGGCGAGGGCGACTGCACCCTTGTCGATGGGCACGACGGCTTTCTCTACGCCTACTGCTTGCGGGCCTCGGACTGGCAGACCATCGTCGCCCGCACGCCGCTGCGGGACCTGACCGGCTGGCGCAAGTATCACGAGGGCGACTGGCGTCAGCCCGGGCTTGGTGGCGAGGCGACGGCGATCGGCTTCCTGGGACCGACCGCGGGCTACCTCGAGGACTTCGGCGTGGTTGCGGCGGTGACCAGCGACAAGTGGTTCGAGGGCATACGGCTGTCGGTCTCGTCGGACAAGGTGACGTTCACCGACCTCAGGGAGCCGCTGCTGCCGCTTGATCCCTCCTCGTGGGAGCGGCCGGACGACACCGCCCTCGTTGCCTACACCACCATTCTCGACCCCGACACCGGCAGCAACTCGGTCAGCGGGCCGTTTCTGCTGAGCTATCTTCATGTTCCGGCCGGCAAGGGCTTCGAGAGCCGCTACCTGGTGCACCACGAGGTGACGGTCACGAGGACGGAAGAACCGGCGGCTATCCAGACCGGGGTGGCGCTGAGCCGCTGGCTGGACCCTGAGCAGGGCATACATGTCAGTTCGACCGGCCCACTGACCGGCGATCGGCAGGCCTATCGCCACGACGCCCTCGTCGCCTACATGCTCACGCGGGCGCCGGACGGGCTGCCCAGCGTCAAGCTGGCGGAGTGTGCAAGCGCCCGGCCCGGACACCTCGACCAGGTGCTGGCAAGGGAGGGCGAATGCGACGGCTACACATGGGAGCGGACAGCTGGCTGGCTGCTGTCCGAGCCACAACCCGGCACCGTGCCGGTCTATCGCTGCACCGCCAAGGCGGCGCTGACGCATCTTGTCTCCAACCGGGCCGACTGCGAGGGCCTCGGCGAGACGGAGTTCCTTCTGGGCTACGGGCTTGCACCATGAGCATGGATATCCAGACGCGCGCGATGCCGCCGAAACTGGGAGTCAGCCTGCCGGCCCTCCGCTTCGCGGTCTTCAGCACCCGGAACTTCGTGTTCCTCTGCGCCGTGCTGGCGATGAACTTCACGCTCATGCGGCCATCGCCGGTGGACCTGCTGTTTATCGGCTCCTTCATCATAACCCTCGCCTATCTGACCCTGCTGCCGCAGCAGGAGGTGACGCGGCGGGCCATGATCTTCTCTTTGGTCCTTGGCGGCTGGGCGGTCTCCTACATGCTGGCGTCGCTCCCGCATCTGCACGAGGATTTCGTCGCTTTCGAACTGCTGGCGAAGACATTCGCCATCTCCATCGGCTTCATCGGGGCCTTCGTGTCGATCAGCTGGGAACGACGGCACTTCGAGACCTTCATGAAGGTCTACGTCGTTTCCTGTGCCATCGCCGCGGTGCTGGGCACCGTGGGTTTCGTGCTGCAGCACGGGCTGCTGACCTGGGACGGCCGCGCCAAGGGGCTGATCGACGACCCCAACATGTACGGAACGTTCCTGATCCCGGCAGTGGTGTTCTGCGCGTACCTGCTTGCCCGCCCCGGCAGCAACAGGCTGCTGCTGCTGGGCGCCATGGCGCTCATTTTGCTGGGCATCCTGCTGTCGTTCTCGCGCATCGCCACGGTGGCGACCGCGGTCTGCCTGTTCGGCTACATCTTCTACCAGAACCGCAAATACCCCCGCCGGCTGGTGATGATCGTCGGCAGCGTGCTCGGCATCGGCATGGCGCTGTTCGCCATCGCCAGCCTGCTCTCGCCCGAATTCACCGTGAAGCTCCTCGACCGGCTGACCTTCGCCAAGGCCTACGACCTCGGCGAGGAGGGGCGCTACGCGCGCTACCTGCTGGTGCTGCCGATGATCATGCAGAACCCGATCGGCGTCGGCGTGCTGCAGCTCGAGAAGATCTTCCCCGAGCCCATCCACAACATCTGGCTGAGCTCGTTCGTGAACTATGGCTGGGGCGGCGGGGTGGCGTGGGTGACGCTGGTGATCGCAAGCTTCGTGGTATCGCTGCGGAACACACGCCGGACGGGAAGCGAAATCCCCCTGGTGCTGCTGTTCTCGCTGATTGGCGTCATACTCGGTGCATCCCTGCACGAAGGCGAGCACTGGCGGCACATGTGGCTCTGCTTCGGGCTTGTCTGGGGCTTCAACGCCGCCAACTTCGCTGCCGACAAGGCGCCTGCGCGGCGTCGCACCGCACCGGGGCGGGTGCGGGCCCCGCGCCCGCAGGTGGCTCGGCGCGGTCCAGCCTATCCGGAGGGCCAGAGGGCGCCGCTGAGATAGCGCTCGGCCAGATCAGCGGTGCCGGCGGCAAAGCCATCCATATGCTGCTGGGCCAGCGCCGTATCGGAGTGTGAGCCGATCCAGGCCAGCAACGCCATGCGTCGCAGCATCACCATGGAATCGAGCGCCTTGAGATCGGCAGGATCGAGCCTGCGGTTGCGCGCGTAGCCGTCGAGCCACGCCGCCTTGAGGGCAGGCATGACCGGCTGTGTCTCGTGGAAGGAGATAGCCGCGGCGAAATCGTAGGTGAACCAGCAGAAGCCGCAGTCATCGAAATCGATCAGCGTCACCCGCTGGCCATCGACCAGGAGGTTGCCGAGGCGCATGTCGGCATGGATGAGACCGAAACGCTCCTGACCCTTTCCGTATTCGGCCAAACGCAGCCACAGCGTCGAATCGAGCCGGTCGAGCACTGTCCGCACGGTGCGGTCGACGCCGGGCGCGAGACGCCAGTCCCCCCAGTGGGCATCGGCATCGAGAATGGTGGCCGCCTCCCATACCGGGCGCTCGAAGCCGGCGGGCCGCTGCCACGTCTGGGCGTGGCCATGAAGGGTGGCCGCGTATTGTCCGAGGGTGCCGAACAGGTCCTCAAGGTCTTCCTCAGGCTGCGGCTCGCCGCCCTCGATGAAGCGGAACAGCACCGCAAGACGCGGCTCGCCGGAGGCGGTGACGAAGCTCTGCAGCAGGGCGCCGTCGCGGCCGGGCACCGGCTCGGGAATATCGAGCGTGGTGTCGTTACGGAGGGCGCTGAGCCAGGCAAGTTCGCTCTCGATGGCGGGGCGGCTCTGATAGCCGACGCGGTGCACGCGCAGCGTGAAGGCGCCCTGCCCCGTCTCGACGAGAAAGGTCTCGTTCTCGGAGCGGTTGAGCAGGCGCCCGACCTCGCAGCCGGCTGTTTCGTTCCATAGGGAAAGGACGGGTCGAACCGCGTCGGGAGTCAGTGGCATCGGCACTTCGCTCGACGATCCCTGCGACTGACGGATGGGAAAGATTTGGTCGGAGCGGCCGGATTTGAACCGACGACCCTTTGTCCCCCAGACAAATGCGCTACCAGGCTGCGCTACGCCCCGACTGCGCGGAGACATAGAGATTCCGGTGCTTTAGCGCAACCCTGATTTTCAAGGGCGGAGTGCGCGAAGCGCGGCGGCTTGCCTGTGCGCGGGGGACACCGGGGAGCAATCGGCTTCGTGCTGCGGCGCGAGCGGCCGGTGCTGGACAAGCAGTTCCACCTGCCCACCAAGCGCAAGCTCGACCTGCCGCTGACCGGCGGATCGGCCGTGTTCGGCATCGGCTGGGGCATCGCCGGGAACCTGATCGCACGCACGCTGCGGCGTTTTGCGCAGCAGCCCGTTGTAACCACAGCCTGAGTCTGAAGAGGAGTTCTCAAATGACCACCATTCCCTTCAAGCCCGACATGACCACCCGGCCCGAAGTGACGGCGTTCTTCGACGAGCCGACCAACACGATCTCCTATGTCGTGAAGGACCCCGACTCGAACGCCTGCGCGGTGGTCGATTCCGTGATGGACATCGACTACACCGCCGGCCGCATCACCCATGACGGTGCGGACAGGATCATCGAGTACATCCACGAGCATGGTCTCAAGCTGGAATGGCTGATCGAGACCCACGTCCATGCGGATCACCTGTCGGCGGCGGCCTATATCCAGTCAAAGCTGGGTGGCAAGCTGGGCATCGGCGAGAACATCGTCACGGTGCAGGAAACCTTCGGCAAGATCTTCAACGAAGGCACCGAGTTCCAGCGCGACGGCAGCCAGTTCGACCGCCTGTTCAAGGATGGCGACAGCTACCGGATCGGCGGGATGACGGCCCATGTCATGCACACGCCGGGCCATACGCCGGCCTGCATGACCCATGTGGTGGGCGATGCGGCCTTCGTGGGCGACACCCTGTTCATGCCCGACGGAGGCTCGGCCCGCGCCGACTTCCCGGGAGGCGATGCGCGCACGCTCTATCGCTCGATCCAGCGGGTGCTCGCCCTGCCCCGCGAGATGCGCCTCTTCATGTGCCACGACTACGGCCCGAACGGCCGCGACATCGAGTGGGAGACCACTGTCGGCGACGAGATCGACCACAACATCCATGTTGGAAAGGGTATCGACGAGGACACCTTCGTGCGAATGCGCGAGGAGCGCGACGCCACTCTCGACATGCCGAAGCTGATCATTCCTTCGCTGCAGGTCAACATGCGCGCAGGACAGCTTCCGCCCAAGGACGAGGACGGCAAGACCTTCCTCAAGGTGCCGATCAACGAGCTGTAGTCACCCAGCCACGGCCAGCCTCCCCGCAAGAAAGGCGGGGGATACCTCCAGGAACCAGGACATCACCATGAACATCCGCCAGCTCAGCCCGGACTATGCCGTCACTGCCCAGATCAAGCCGGAACAGATCAGGGAGATCGCGGCCAAGGGCTTCAAATCCATCGTGTGCGCACGCCCCGACAACGAGGATCCCGGCCAGCCCGACTTTGCCGCCATCGCCGAAGCCGCCAGGGCCGCCGGCATCGTGGCGGTGCACATTCCGGTCTCCGGCCCCCTCGGCGAGGGACAGATCATCCGCTTCCATCAGGCCTGGGAAGAGAGCCCGAAGCCGATGCTGGGCTACTGCCGCTCGGGCGGCCGGGCCGGCAGCCTCTTCTCCACCCTCAACTCGTAACGGATGCCGGCCCCAAGGCCGGCCACCAGCCTTCCGGAGACTTGCCTTGCGCCTCAGGTCCTATCTGCCCATTCTCGACTGGGGCAGACGCTATAACCGCGAGACATTGACCAGCGACCTCGTGGCAGCGGTGATCGTCGCCATCTTGCTGATCCCGCAGTCGCTGGCCTACGCCCTGCTCGCGGGCCTGCCGCCGGAGGTGGGTCTATATGCCTCCATCCTGCCGCTCATCGCCTATGCGGTGTTCGGCACCTCCTCGGCGCTTGCGGTCGGGCCGGTGGCCGTCATCTCGCTGATGACGGCAACGGCCATCGGTGGGTTGGCCGAGCAGGGCACTGCGGACTATTCCAGCGCCGCCATCATCCTCGCCATGATCTCGGGCGGTATACTGACCCTGATGGGGCTGCTGCGGCTCGGGTTCCTCGCCAATTTCCTCTCCCACCCGGTCATCTCGGGCTTCATCACCGCGTCGGGCATCATCATTGCCACCAGCCAGCTGGGTGGCCTTCTCGGCGTCAGCACCGAGGGCCACGCCCTGCCCGGCCTGCTGTCCTCGACCTGGACCAATATCGGGACCATCAATCCCTACACGGTGGTGATCGGCGCCCTGGCGCTTGGCCTGCAGCTGTGGATCAGGTTCGACCTCAAGAACTGGCTCGCGCGCTTCGGGGTGCCCAGGGGGACCGCCACGATCATCGTTCGTGCAGGTCCGGTGCTCGTCGTGTTTCTCACCATGGCGCTCTCCGTGGTGTTCGACCTCGGCAGCAAGGGCGTGACGCTGGTCGGCGAGGTGCCGCAGGGCCTGCCGATGCTGTCCCTGCCGAGCTTCAACCTGGATACCGTCCAGCAATTGCTGGTTCCGGCGCTGATCATCTCCATCGTTGGGTTTGTGGAGTCCATCTCCGTCGCCCAGACGCTGGCAGCCAAGCGGCGCCAGCACGTCGAGCCCAATCAGGAACTGATCGGTCTCGGCATGTCCAACATCGCGGCGGGCGTTGGCGGTGGCTATCCGGTCACCGGTGGCTTCGCGCGGTCCGTGGTCAACTTCGACGCGGGGGCCGCCACGCCGGCCGCTGGCGCATTCACAGCCATCGGCATTGGTGTCGCGACCCTGCTGCTGACACCCTTCCTCGCCGTCCTGCCCAAGGCGACACTCTCTGCGACCATCGTGCTCGCCGTGCTGACCCTGGTGGACTTTTCCATTCTCAAGCGCGCCTGGGCCTATTCGAAGGCGGACTTCGCCGCGGTTGCCATCACGCTCGTGGGAACGCTGCTCTTCGGGGTGGAAGCCGGCATCGCGCTCGGAGTGAGCGCCTCGATCCTCACTTTCCTCTATCGTTCGTCCAAGCCGCACGCGGCGGTCGTTGGCCAGGTGCCCGGCACCGAGCACTTCCGCAACATCAAGCGGCACAACGTGGAGACCGTCCCCGACATCCTCTCGATCCGCATCGACGGAAGCCTCTACTTCGCCAATGCACGGTATCTGGAGGATCTGATCAGCGACCTCGTGGCGGACAATCCCCACATCAAGGACGTTGTGCTGATGTGCTCGGCGGTCAACTTCATCGACATGTCGGCGCTGGAGAGCCTCGAAGCCGTCGAGCAGCGCCTCGAGGACATGGGCATTCGCCTCCATCTGTCCGAGGTGAAGGGGCCCGTTATGGACAAGCTCCTCGGAGCCCACTTCCTTGAACATCTCTCCGGGGCGGTCCATCTCAGCCAGCACGGAGCCATCCAGTCCATTCTGGCAGGGCGGCCGCTGGAATCATCCACACCGGAGGATGGGACGGGCGCAGCCCTGGAAACTCCGGCACGGTAGAAGGAGAAGGTTGAGATGGTTCACGTGGTCTGTACCCAATGCGGCGCGACAAACCGGATCGCCGCCGGACACTCCGCGGAAGACGGCAAGTGCGGCAAGTGTGGTGCGGCGCTGTTCGACGGGCATCCGGCGGATCTTGCCGGCCCCATGCTCGAAAAGCAGATTGCACGGTCGGACATTCCCGTCGTGATCGATGTCTGGGCACCCTGGTGCGGGCCCTGCCGCGTCATGGGTCCACAGTTCGAGGCGGCAGCGCGCGAGGCCGAGCCGGCCATGCGCTTCGTCAAGCTCAACTCGGATGAGAACCAGGAACTCGCCGGACGCCTCGGCATACGGGGCATTCCTACCATGATCCTGTTCAGCGGCGGAAAGGAAGCCGGACGCGTATCCGGCGCCATGTCCAGCGGCGACATCCTGAAGTGGGTGCGCCAGACAGCCGGCTGACCGACAGGAGCAGCCGACCTCATCTCACCGATGACACCCTTGTCTGGCACTCGGTGAGGTTGACCGGATGTCGCACAGCGTCCTACAGCGGAGCGGCAGCAGAAGGAGATTTATGCGCAGAGGCTGGTAATCCCGTCCGCGACAGCGGTATCGCCCGGCACCCACAGGGTCGCCGGACCACTTTGCGTATTCTTTCTCTGGAGTTCTCAATGGACAATGAGGACGTCATCATCCGGCCCTTCGCGGCACCGGATACCCTTGCGCTTTCCGAGATCTGGCTCGAATCCTCGCTGCTTGCCCACCCGTTCATCGGGGAGGCACGGCTGCGCGAACAGAGGGTGCTGATCGAGGAGCGCTACCTGCCGAACGCCGAAACCTGGGTTGCGATGGCAGGTGGCCGGTGCGCCGGCTTCATCAGCCTGCTCGACACCTTCATAGGCGGATTGTTCGTCTCCCCTCAGCAACAGGGGCTGGGGATCGGACGCCGGCTCGTGGCGCATGCACTGGCCCTGAAGGGTGAGCTTTCGCTCGAGGTCTATACCGGAAACATGCAGGCCATGGGCTTCTATGCGGCCCTCGGCTTCGAGGAGATATCCCGGCGGCCGACCGATGACGAAGGATACCCCTTCGAGAACGCGCGCCTGCGCCTCATCGGCTAACCACGCGTCGGGCGGTATTGCTGCCGCCCGACACACGCCGGCGCTACTGGACCATGGCCGCCACGGAGTCTCGCACGCTGGCCGGTGTGTCACCGGTGACGATGGCACCGAGCAGAACAGCAGACACACCAACTTCACGCATCGAGCGGGCATCTGCGGGTGTCAGCTGCAGCTGGCTCGGCACGATCACGGGTACGTCGACGGCACGGACGATGTCGGCATAGCGATCGAGGTCCGCCTGCGTCATCGGCGTGCGGTAGCGCTCGAACGGCATGATCGAGGCTTCGATGATGCAGCCGGGAATGGCGGCGATCCTGGCGACGTCTTCCGGTGCGCTGGTGGAGGCCAGCGCCGGCATCGGCCGGAGCCTGGACTCCAGCAGGTGCGGCTGGAGATGGTCGACATAGACGTTGAAGCCCTCGAAGCCGAGCTCGTGCAGAGCGCCCATCTCCTCGGCGCTCGGCACCGTCTCCTGACCGGCCATCACCAGCAGCGGACAACCGAGCTTCGCAAGCGCTTCGAAAAACGGCCGCTCCTCGGCGAAGGAGCCGAAGGTGGTGCCGGTGGCGCGGTGATAGGCGTTGAGGTGGGTCTTGAGGGCATATGCTCCCCCATCGAGCGCGGCTTTGGCGAGGTCGAGATCATGCCGCGCAAGCGACACGATGACCGGAAAGCTGCCATCGGTGAGGGCCTGGTAGAACGGGGTCGTCGGGTACATCAGTTGATCCTGTTGCCGGTCTCGGCATCGAAAAGGTGGACGGCGGCGAGATCGGGCTGGACGCGGATCGTCTCGCCCGGACGCGCCGCGATGCGCTCGCGGAACACGCCCACCAGCGTGTGATCGCCCAGCGCCATCGTGACCTGCGTCTCCGACCCCATGGGTTCGACGAGGCGCACGGAGGCCTCGAGGCCTTCAGGCGAGAGCAGGAGGTGTTCGGGTCGGATGCCGTAGCGCACCGGACCGGTGGTGGCGACAGCTGCCGGCAGGGGCAAGGCGGTTGCACCGGCGGTGAAGCGCCCGTCGGCAACCGTGCCCGCGATGATGTTCATGGCGGGCGAGCCGATGAAGCCGGCGACGAACAGGTTTGCCGGGCGGTCATAGAGGTCCAGTGGTGCCCCGACCTGCTCCACCCTGCCCGCGTTCATGACGACGATCCGGTCGGCCATGGTCATGGCCTCGACCTGGTCGT
Source organism: Pseudomonadota bacterium (assembly GCA_023436745.1). Taxonomy (GTDB): domain Bacteria; phylum Pseudomonadota; class Alphaproteobacteria; order Rhizobiales; family Devosiaceae; genus Devosia. The sequence continues at coordinate 31,475 of JAEZHZ010000242.1, forward strand.
GGGTGACGTAGACGGTGGTGACGCCGAGGCGCTGGTGAAGGGCCTTGATCTCCCCGCGCATGACCACGCGCAGCTTGGCATCGAGATTGCTCAACGGCTCGTCGAACAGGAAGACCTGCGGGTTGCGCACGATGGCCCGGCCCATGGCCACACGCTGGCGCTGTCCGCCGGAGAGCTGGCGTGGGTAGCGATCGAGCAGATGGGTGAGATCGAGGATATCGGCAGCCCAGCGGACACGCTCGGCGATCTCGGCGCGGGAGCCGCCGCGATGCTCGAGCGAGAAGCCCATGTTGGTCGCGACCGTCATGTGCGGATAGAGCGCGTAGTTCTGGAACACCATGGCGATGTCCCGGTCCTTGGGCTCGAGGTCGTTGACGACACGGCCGCCGATGCGGATTTCGCCGGCGCTGATGGTCTCAAGGCCGGCCAGCATGCGCAGCAGCGTGGACTTGCCGCAACCTGAGGGCCCGACAAGCACGATGAACTCGCCATCGCCGATATCGACGTCGATACCGTGCAGGATGTCGGTGGGGCCGAAGGACTTGCGGATGGAGGACAGGGTTACGGGGGCCATGGGTCAGCCTTTCAAGCCGGTGTGGGCGAGACCTTCGACGAACTGCTTCTGCGCCAGGATGAAGACCAGGAGCACCGGCACGGCAGTCATGGTCGCGGCAGCCAGCTGGATGTTCCACATCGCCCCGCCATAGGCGTCGGTGAACTGGGTCAGCGCCTGCGGCAGGGTGAACATGTGGGTGGAGGACAGGAACACGATGGGTTCGAGATAGAGGTTCCAGGAGTGCAGGAACGTGAAGATGGCCACCGCGCCGAGCGCGGGCTTGGCCAGCGGGAGCGCGATCTTCCAGAAGATCTTGAAGCGGCCGAGGCCATCCACGCGGGCAGCCTCCTCCAGCTCGACCGGCAGCGCGATGAAGAACTGGCGCATGACGAAGGTGGCGAACACCGACGGCGCGCCGAAGATCGGCACCAGGATGAGCGGCCAGTGGGTGTTGATCATCTTCCAGGACAGGAACATCTGGAACAGCGGCACGATCGTGACTTCCGCCGGGATGAGCAGCCCGAGCAGCACCACCATGAAGATGGCGTTGCTGAACGGGAAGCGGATCCGCGCGAAGGCGTAGCCCGCCATGGACGACACGATCATGGTGCCGACCGTGACGATGGCGGCGATGTAGGCCGAGTTCCAGTACTGCCGGGCGAAGGGCTGGAGCTCGAACACCCGCTGATAGGTGCTCAGGTCGAACCGGCGGGGCCAGAGATCCGGCGGGAAGGCGAAGATGTCGCTGATCGGCTTCACCGACGAGGTGACCATCCACCAGGTGGGAAACACGAAGGGGATGAGCAACACGCACAGCAGCCCGTAGAGGGCGACGCCGAGCCTGGGAGAGAGCTCAGTTTTCATAGAACACGATCCGCTTGCGCATCTGCCACTGGATGAAAGTGAGCACCGCGACGATCAGGAACAGCAGGATGGACAGCGTCGAACCGTAGCCGAAGAAGTTGAACTGGAAGGCCTGCTGATAGAGGTAGTAGACCAGCACGGTGGTGGACACGCCGGGCCCGCCCTTGGTGAGAATGGCGATCTGCGCGAACACCTGCAGCGAGCCGACGATGGTGATGATCGAGGTCAGCAGGATGGTCGGGGAGATCATCGGCACCGTGATGCGCCGGAACTGCTTGAAGCTGCTGGCGCCATCGACCCGCGCCGCCTCGTAGAGTTCCTTGGGCACGCCCTGCAGGGCGGCAAGGAACAGGATCATGTTCAGCCCGACATTCTTGAACACCTGCACCACGATGACCGACACCATGGCGGTGGCGGGCGTGCGCAGCCAGTTCGGGCCCTCGATGCCGAAGAGCGAGAGGATACCGTTGATGCCGCCATTGGCCTGCAGGAGGAAGCTCCACACGATGGTCCAGGCGACGAGCGAAACCACGACCGGCGAGAAGAACAGGGTGCGAAAGACGACGATCCCCTTGAGCTTCTGGTCGAGCAACACCGCAAGGAGCAGGGCGAGGCTGAGGTTCAGCACCACGAGGCCGGCCGAGAAGATCGCCGAAGCGGTCAGGACGCCAGGCAGGTTGGGATCGCGAAGGAGCTGCTGGTAGTTGGCATCTCCCACGAAGGTGAAGGTGTTGGCGAGCACGTTCCACTCGTGCAGCGAATAGTAGAAGACCAAGCCTAGCGGGATGAGCACGAAGGTCACGATGCCCACGAGTTGCGGCGCGATGAACAGGTAGCCGGCAGCCGCATCCTTGCGGGCAATGGTCCAGAACGGGCGCTTGTGCGGCGCTGTCGCCGTGGTTTGTTCAGTCACCGGAGCCTCGGGTGGTTCACGCCGGGAAGGAAGCGCATCCCGGCCGGCGGCCGGGATGCAGGGTGTTGAAGGCTCAGCGCGCCAGCAGCGGGCCGACGCTCTGGCAGACCTGGGCGAGCACCGCCGGAACATCGGCGTCGGGCACCCAGATGGCGTCCAGCGAGGAGCGGACAGTCTGCTGGATCTGGGCGAAGTTGGTGTGCCCGGAGATCACGCGGCCATTGGCGATGCCGGCCACGACCACGTTCTCGATCTGCTCGGGCGAGAGCAGCGGGTTGGTGGCGCCGAGGGTTTCGGCATTCAGCAGGCTTGCACGCGCCGGCGGGAAGAACTGGGCCAGTTTCCGGCTGTTCTCTGGATTGGTCATGTAGGCGAGGAATTCCACCGCCATGTCGGCATTGGAGCCGTTGGCGAAGGCGCCGACGCCGGCCTGACCGACCACCGAGTAGCTCCCGGCCGGACCCTCCGGCAGCGGCACGAGGTCCCACTCGAAGGGGTCTTCCTTGGGCAGCAGGGACGCGCGCGAAATCTGGGTGACGGTCAGCGCGGCGTTGCCGGCGAAGAAGTCGACGTCCTCGCCGGGACCCGGCACCGCACCATCCTCGAAGATGGCCTTGTGCAGGCGGGTCATGGCGTCGACCATCGGCTGGTCGGTGAAGGAGCAGGTGCGGCCGTCCTCGCTCCAGGCGTCCGCGCCCCAGGCCCGCCAGACGGTCGTGAGGTTCTGCCAGGTCTGGTAGTTGAAGTCACGCACCACGAGACCTTCGGCCCCACCGGCATCAGCCACGGCCTTGGCAGTGGCGTAGGCATTCTCCCAGGTCCACTCTCCGGCCTCGATCAGCTCTGCAGGCGTGCGGGCCCCGGCGGCGGTGATGAGGTCGTTGTTGGAGAAGACCGCAAACGGCGAGGTCGAGAACGGATAGGCGTAGAGCTGACCGTCGCGGGTCCACAGGGCCGTAGCCGATTCAGTCACGTCGGCGAGGTCATAGCCCTCGGCCGCGGCGAAGGCGTCGGTGAGCGGGGCAAGGGCACCCGAGTTGACGAAGTCGGCGGCGCTGGTTTCGAAGATCCAGGCGAGGTCGGGAGGGTTGCCGCCGGCGATCTGGGTGGTCAGCGTGGTGGTATAGCTGTCGAACGGCAGCGGCTCGAACGTGACGGTGACGTTCGGATGGGCCTGCTTGAAGCCTTCGGCAATCTCGTTGAACAGGGCCAGGTGCGCCTCGTTGGCGCTCCAGGTCGTCATGCGCAGGTTCACTGCGTCCTGGGCCCACACGGCGCCGCCCCAGGCGAGGGGCAGCAGGATGCCGGCAGTGGCTGCCGTCGCCTTGAGAATGGAAAGTCTGTTCATGGTTTTCCTCCTGTTTGGTTTCTTGATTTAGTAGCCGCGGACGTCCGGCCAGCGGATCTCGATGCCTTCGCGGTAGAGCCTGGCCTGGAAGTCCTCGAGCTTGCCGTCCTCGGCCTGGACCTGGTGGGGCGTGAGGCCATTGTTCAGGCAGTGCGCGGCAAGCAGGCCCGCCACCTCGCCGACATTCCACTCCACGGGATGCAGGCGGTAGCAGCCATTGGTGATGTGTGTCGTGCCGAGGTTCTTGCCTCCGGCCAGCAGGTTCTTGACGCGACGCGGGAGCAGCGAGCCGAGGGGGATCTCGAAGGGCGCGGACTCCACGTCGACATAGTTGTCGCCACCGGTCGATGGGTGCAGGTCGATGCGGTACATGCCGATGCCGACGCTGTCGCGGTACTGCTTCGAGAGCGCGTTGCCGTGGACGGTCATCGACACATCCTGCTCGACGATACGGGTCACCGGCAGGATACGGCGGCTCTCGCGGATATAGGGGGCCATGGCGAGGCCATGGTCGGTGCCCGTGATGTCACCGCGCAGGCGCAGGCCCGGGAAGCCCTGGCCGCCGTCAAGGCGCGGGGCCTCCGTCTGCAGCCAGTAGAACACGGAGTAGGACAGGTCGGCAGCCGCCTTGAGATGGCGGGCCTTCTCCTCTTCGGAGACGTCGATGATCGTGCCGAGCATGTAGTCGATCATCGGCCAGTTCACGAGGCAGATGTCGGACCGGTAGGCGCCGGGCTGGAAGTTGCGGCGGGCAGCGATGCGCCGGAACGTCCAGAGGTTGCCGTCTCCCGGGTTGCGGCGCTGATCCGCGTCAACGAGGAGCGGGTCATCATCGGGATTGGGGGTAAAGCTGCGCTCGGTGATCTCGAGCGTGCGCGGGTGCGGCGCCTTGAAGCCGAGGAGCGGGCCGCCCCAGAATTCCGGCTGGTACTGGCGCCAGAAATCGTAGTTCTCCGGCTTGTCGATGGTCTGGTCGCCATCCACGTGATCGATGGCAAAGCACACCGAGACAGCCTGGACGTTGTCCGGCTGTGCCTCGGCTGGAGCACTGGGTTCGCCGGTATCGGACTGCGCCTCGAAGCCCTTGGCATATTCGGTGCCGGTCAGGGGCAGCAGGTCTCCCAGTTCGGTCGCGTCGATCACATAGGCGGCCGAGCACACGATCTCGCGCCCGCTGTCGCGATGGCGGAGCGTGACGGCGCGCACGGTGTCGCCGTCAACATCGGCTGCGACCGGAACGTAGGGCTGCAGGACAGTCAACTGCCCTCCCCCGCGCCACGGCGCGAGCATCGCCTCGATGACGGCAAGGCCCACCCGGGGCTCGGCGCAGAGCCGGCTGACATAGCCGGCGCCGGGATTGAGATCGCCCCAGGCGCGGCTCTCGGCGGTGAGCGGATAGTGGTCGCGATAGTACTGGCGGATGCCGGTGCGCAGCTGTCGATAGCTGCGGGTGATGCCGAACTGCTCGACCCAGGAGTGCTCGTCGGGTGGCACCGCCTGGCTGGTCAGCTGCCCCCCGAGCCAGTCGAATTCCTCGCTCATGATGACGGTGCGGCCCGAGCGCAGGGCGCCCAGGGCTGCAGCAACGCCACCAAGCCCGCCGCCAACGATGAGGATGTCTGCGTGAAGCTCTCTGGTCATGTGTTCCGAACAGGTTGGGAAGAAACGGGCCCGAGGGTCTCGCCCTCGAGGATCGGGCAATCGAGCAGGACCTGCTCGACCGGTGCGTTGTCCTCCACCCGGCGCACCAGCATGGCGGTGGCTTCGCGGCCCATGGCCTCGCGGGGGATGGAAAATGAGGTGAAACGACGCCCGGGCTCTTCGGCACGAATGTGATTGCCCAGCACGACGACCGAAAGATCAGCCGGCACGCTGATGCCGCGCTCGCGGGCGACGGCGTCGATGGCTATGGCGTCGGCCAGTTCGGTGACGAAGACACAGCTTGCCCCGGCGGCGAGAATGCCATCCAGCGTTTCGGCGGCCGGCTGGGCGACGGCGAAGCGCGTGTAGACCACGTCCGCCCCGTCCAGTGCCTGTTCGAAGCCGATCCAGCGGTCGACCGTCGATTCCGCCCCTTCATTGAGACCGACATAGGCGATGCGCTGATGGCCGAGGGCACGGGCCCTGGCCACAAGGGCTGCGGTGGCCGGTGTGTAGGCGCCGCCGACATAGGGAACCGGACCGCCGGCGTCGTCGCGTCGCCCGACGGCGACGAACGGGAAGTCCCCTCCGACCAGCCGGCGCAGTTCGTCACGATCGAACTGACGGCCCAGAATGATGCAGCCATCGGCAAGCCGCAGGCGGACGTTCTCGCCGAAGATGCGGCGCTGAGCGCCTGCACCGGTCAACAGGAGCAGGTCGTAACCCAGTTCCTGGGCCGCCTCTTCGATCCCCAGCAGGAACGGCGTGAAGAAGTCGGCCTGTGCGGACGGAAAGGCGGGCTCATAGGTGAAGACGCCGAGAATGCGGTTCAGGCCCTTGGCCATCCGCCGCGCCACGGGATCGGCGACATAGCCGGTCTCCTGGATGACCTTCTGAACCCGCTCGCGGGTTTCCAGAGGTATGCGGCTGGCGTTCTCGGGCGAGCCGTTGAGCACGAGCGACACGGTGGCCTGGCTGACCCCAGCCAGGCGGGCAATGTCCTTCTGCGTCAGTCGCCGAGTTGTCGCCACGACCCGTGTCCAATCTGCTAATGCGTATTAGCGCTAATACGTATTAGCGAACGGGGCGGCCTTTGACAAGCCAGCTGTCGCTACGTGCGGGGAGCGGTGGAAAACGTGGAGCGCGAGCGAGAGCGCACTGCGGGAAAACGCCCGCCCGGCAAGTGCGCTGGGGGGGTGCATATCTGCGGCATCAAGAAAGGGAGTTGGGCGTGGCTTTCAGTAACAGCCTCTCCAACGTGGCGACGAAGGGAGCTTTCCGACGGCCACGCCCAGCCCATCAGGGCACGGAGTCTATGCGCAGTTCTGGGGCGGGTTCCGCCCCATTCCAAATGATAGCGTCGGGGCAGTCTTGAGCCGGGAACACAGTGGCGGATGGACACCGCGGCCTGGCCCCTGCCCGACTTCAGGGCACACCCGAGCGGTCTTTGTTGCCAATGCCGGGCGTTGAAGGCCGGGATCTGTTGAACACCCACCTCGGGTAAGAATCAGCGCGGGTGGCACATGGCCACCCGC
>JAEZHZ010000332.1 GCA_023436745.1 Pseudomonadota bacterium
GGCACATGGCCACCCGCGCGACCTCAGCGACCTAAGGGCATTGTCGCTCAGGAAAACAATTCGGACATGGACTTGCCGATCACCTTGGTGGCGGTCAGCACCAGCACGAGCGTCACCAGGATCGTGATGGAGCCGATGGCGGCCGCAGCAGCGATCTCCTGGGTTTCGAGCCGCTCGTAGATGGCAATCGAGATCGTCTTCCACCGTGCCGAATACAGCATCACGGTGGTGCTCATTTCCGAGATCAGCGTGGTGAACACGATGATCGCGCCGGCCAGAATGCCCGGGGCAATCAGCGGGATCGTCACCTTGCGCATGGTGGTGCCCCAGGTAGCCCCGGCCATGGTCGAGGCTTCCTCCATCTTCAGGTCGATCTGTGTGACGGCCGCGACCACCGAACGGTAGATGTAGGCGATGCGGCGCACGAAATAGCCGATGACGATGATCGCCGCGGTGCCGGTGAGTGCAATCGGGCCGCTGTTGTAGGTCACGAGCAGCGCAACGCCGGTGACGATGCCGGGCAGGATGAACGGCAGCATGATGGTGAGGTCCAGCGCCCACTTGCCGGCGAAGCTCTTCCGCTCGGCTACGTAGCCGGTCAGCGTGCCGAAGATGACGCAGGCGATGGTGGCGATGGCCGCCAGGATCAGGCTGTTCTGCAGTGGCTCGACCACGCGGCTGAACACGTACTGGTAGTTGCCCCAGCCATACTGCGTGGGCCACAGCGTGCCCGGCCACTTCTCGGCAAACGAGGTGAACACCACCACGACCTGCGGCAGCAGGGCGAGTGCGAGCAGCCCCCAGACATAGGCGTTGGCGACAATCCTGATGCCGCGGCCGGTCTGCAGCGCAGCCCGACGGGTGGTGCTGCCCACGGTGACGAAGCGGCGCTTCTTGTTGACCCGGATCAGGAACAGGATGGCACCGAGCGTGATCAGCACATTGACCAGCGCGATGGCCGAAGCCGCGTTCAGGTTGAAGAAGCCGTGGATCTGGAAATACATGAGCGTGGAGAGCACGTACATCTCGCCGCCGAGCACGGCAGGCGTGCCGAACTCGCCCAGAGCCTCGATCAGCACGATCATCGCGCCTGCCAGCATCGGCGGAATGGCCAGCGGCAGAACCACCGTCCGCAGTATCCGCCAGCGCGACGCCCCCATTACCCGCGCGCTCTCCTCAAGGTGGGGATCGACCGCCGTAAGCGCCCCCTGCACGAACAGGAAGACGTAGGTGAAGTTGGAGAGCACCATCGACAGGATGACGCCGAAGTGCCCGTAGACCGGCGGCATCTGGATGCCGAACCACTGGTTCAGGTATTGCGAAACGATGCCGCTGCGGCCGAACAGGACGACCCAGGAATAGGCGCCGATGAACGGGGGCGAGATCAGCGGAATGATCGACAGGGACAGGATCAGCGGCTTGAACGGGATGTCGACCCGAGCCACGAAATAGGCAGCCGGCACGGCCACGACGGTGGCAAGGATCGTCACCACGACGCCGATAAAGATCGTGTTCCACAGCGCCTGCTGGTACATCGACGACGTCCAGAAGCGCGAGAAGTTCTCGAAGGTGACGTTGAGCAGGTTGAACGCCGCGCCGGTGGGCGCGAAGCTGTTCAGCAGCGTGGTGCCGATGGGATAGAGCAGAAACGCCACCAGCACGAAAATTGTGACACCGCCTGCCACATAGGGCGCGATGTTGAAGCGCCGCTTCACGATGGGCGCCGGGGTAGCCGTCGCAACGATGTCGGTCATCGCGACGCCTCCTCGAACACGCGACCTTCGCCCACGAGGCCGAAGCGGACGTCATCGCCCTCGTTCACGCCCGGAGCGAACTCCGGCAGGTCGACGATCACCTCGCCGCGCGCCTGGCTGCTCTCGACCATGTACCGCACGAAGCTGCCGAGGAACTGGATGCGCGTGGCCTTGCCGGTGAAGGCCGGCTCGTCCAGACGCTCCGAGGCCGAGGAGAGCCACATCTTCTCCGGCCGGGCCATCATGAGTGCGGCTTCGGGCTTGCTGAACCAGCTGCCCTCGTCGCTCGCTGCAGTGACGGTGCGAACGTTGGTGAAGCGACTTCCGCCGCGGGCGACGACGGCGGCGCGATCGTTGTCCCGCGTTTCGATATTGACCGGGAAGAAGTTCGCCTTGCCGATGAAGTCCGCAACGAACAGCGACGTGGGGGTGGAATAGATCTCGTAGGGGGCGCCAAGCTGCATCAGCCGGCCCTTGGAGAAGACGCCGATGACGTCCGAGATCGCCATCGCCTCTTCCTGGTCGTGCGTCACGTAAAGTGCCATCACGCCAAGGGTCTTCTGCAGCCGCCGGATCTCGTCGCGCATCTCGACGCGGAGCTTGGCGTCCAGATTGGCCAGCGGCTCGTCGAGCAGCAGCATGCCGGGATGGTAGACGAGCGCGCGGCCGATCGAAACGCGCTGCTGCTGTCCACCGGACAGGTCGGCCGGGTAGCGCTGCGCCAGTCCGTCCAGCCGCAGCATGGCCAGGGTCTCGGTCACCCGCTGCTTGATGGTGGCTTCATCGACGCGACGCAGGCGGAGGCCATAGGCGGCGTTCTCGAAGACGGTCATATGCGGGAACAGTGCATAGGACTGGAACACCATGCCGATATTGCGCTCGAAGGCGCTCTTGCGGCGGAAGTCCTCGCCATTGAACAGGATCTGCCCGCTGGTGATGGTCTCAAGGCCTGCGATCATGCGCAGGGTCGTCGTCTTGCCGCAGCCCGAAGGCCCAAGCATCGTGAAGAACGTGTTGGGCGCGATATCGAAGCTGGCGTCCTTGACGGCAGTGGCGACGCCCTCGGACGTCTCGAAGGTCTTGGTGAGTTCGCGCACCGAAAGCTGCGCGGGTGCCGTCGAAGAAGTGGTCATCAGGTGTTTCTCGCGGAGATAATGAGGATGCTGCGGTCATCCCCGAAGTTCTTGCCGACACGGCCCTTGGTGCTCGCATAGGGACCGATGCGATCCGGATCTATCCGGTCTGCCTCGGCCAGTGCGTCCTCCCAGGCGGCGATGCTGGTCGCCGCAGGCTGTGCCGGGTAGCCATCGGTGGCCAGTTCTAGGGTGTCGATGCTTTCGAGGGCCAGGTCGAGCACGCGAACGGAGCCGCTGGTGTCGCTCACCCCATCGAGCGCGGCCGCCCGGAAGCCTTCCGGATCGGCCCGGATGCCCTCGAGGCCGGCCGAGAGAATGAAGTCGACCAGGGCGAGATCACCAGCGCACGCTTCGAGAACGAGGCTGTCGCTCCGGACGCGTTCGACCACCACGGACATGTCGGCAGGTGTAAGTGGTTCCGGAGGGGGAGACTTCGAGGCCGGACCCTGGACGATCGATTGCCGGGCGACGGGGCGGGCCTGATCCGGGGTCAGGCCCTTTTCCAGCAGGATCGACCAAGCGACGGAACGTGCCTTTGCAAGCACGGTGTCGCCGGGGAAATGATGCTCGAGAACCGCAGCGCCGTTGACGCGAATGGTGCAGTCGCCAAGTGCCACCAGGCGAACCATGTTGCCGGCCACCATGGCGGCAGAGAAGGCGGCGCGGAAGCGGGCGCGGCCACTCTCGATATCGTCGTGCGGGATCTGGAGCCGCTCGTAGGTGGCTCCGATTGCCGCGTTGAGTTGCCCGACCAGTACCCTGGGGTCCGGAAGGCTTGAGAAGGGCCCCGCGGCGGCTGACGCGAGTGCCTCTGCGACGGCCTGAGCCGCCAGATAGCCACCGGTCGCACCCTGCCCCAGCCGGTCATCATAGCGGATGCCGCTGATGTCGGTCGCGCCGTCGATCACCGCAAAGAGGCGGTTTGGAATGGCGACCATCCGGTCTTCGTTGGTCTCGGGCGCGTCGGGATTCTTGGCCTGTGTGAAGCCCTGGAAGTGATGCAAGTGGTGCCCCCCCGGCTGGATGAAGCGCGAACCTGTCGCGCTTCATCTTGGTCTTGCTTACTGGCTGAACAGCTCGTCGAACTTGGCCAGGTTCTCGTCCCGCGTGCTGGCAGCGAGATTGTCGTCGTACGGGAAGGTCGGAACCTCACTGGTGGGCATCAGCCCTTCCGGAGCGGCAACGTCGGCGCGAACGGAGCGCCGGTTCGTGGAAGCAACAAGCTCGTGCGCTTCCCTGGAGTTCGCGAAATCCAGGAACAGGCGCGCGTTGTCCGGGTTCGGGCCGCCAGCAATGATGGCCGAAGCGTCGAAGCGGAGACCAGTGCCGTCTTCGGGATAAACGGCGACCACGGGATAGCCCTCGTCCATCATGGTCTTGACGTTCACTTCGCCGGTCACGCCGACTTCGATCTCGCCGCGACCGACGTCCTGGAACACGCTCTGCGACGAGGTGGTGAAGCGGGCATTCTTCATGACCTGCTCGGCCACTTCCCATCCGTGCAACTGCAGGATCTGGGCCAGCTGGGCATAGGCGGAGCCGGACAGCGACGGATTGGCCAGCACGAGCTTGCCAGCGAGTTCCGGCTTGGCGAGGTCCGCCCAGGTGCGCGGATACTCGTCTTCACTCATCAGGTTGGTGTTGATGATGAAGGCCTGCAGGGGCATGGAGCAACCGTAGAACGTGTTGTCGGCTGCAACGACGCTCGGATCGAAGTTGGGCAGTTCGGGGCTCTCGTAGGCCTCGAAAAGACCGGGATTGGCGAGGAAGGCCTCGCTGGACGCGCACAGAACGATATCGCCCTGCGGGTTGCCCTTCTCGGCAGCCATGCGGGTGAACAGTTCGCCCACGCCGGCATTGATCGCGGAAATCGAGATCGCGGGATACTTCTCGCGGAATGCGTCGATGATCAGCTCACCCGCTTCACCAGCTGGGTTGTAGACGACCACGGAGCCCTCCTGAGCGACCGCGGGGGTCATCAGGGTGCCGATTGCAAGTGCGGCAGCAAAAAACTTCAGATTCATAGGTCCTCCTCCAAGGGGATGATCGAATGTTCTACACTCCTGCGGCTTTTGCAACCGGTTGCGTAACTTTTCGAACATGCTACCATCCTCGGAGAAGAAGTAGGCGTATCAAGGGCCTAGCGGCTCTCTCGATCGTAGGAAGGTTGGTTCGTGCACATCGTCATCCACAATTCGAAGGAAGCTCTGGGCCAGGCAGCCGCGCACGAGGGTGCCAAGGCGATCAAAGCCGCCATAGACCAGCGGGGCCACGCGAACATCATCGTGGCCACCGGGGCGAGCCAGTTCGAGATGCTCGAGCAACTGGTCGAAGCCGACGTGGACTTCTCGAAGGTCACGGCCTTCCACCTCGACGAGTATGTGGGGATCGACCAGAATCACCCCGCCAGTTTCCGCCGCTACCTGCGGGAGCGGTTTGCCCAGCGGGTACCGAAGCTCAGAGAAATCATCTACATCGATGGCGACGCCGCTGACCTGGCGGCGGAGATCGGCCGCATCAGCGATCGCATCGCGCAGGTCGAGATCGACGTGTGCTTTGCCGGCATCGGTGAGAACGGGCACCTCGCTTTCAACGACCCCCCTGCCGATTTCACCACCGAGGCGCCCTACCACGTGGTCGACCTCGACGAGGCCTGCCGCCGCCAGCAGATGGGCGAGGGATGGTTCGCAACGCTCGACGACGTGCCACTCCGCGCCGTGTCGATGAGCGTGCGCCACATCCTGAAGAGCGCAACCATCATCCTCTCGGTGCCCGATGCCCGCAAGGCTGCGGCCGTGAAGGCATCGGTGGAGGGACCAGTGACCCCGTCCGTCCCGGCGTCGATCCTGCAGCAGCACGACAATGTCAGCCTGCATCTCGACCTGCCCTCCGCATCCCTGCTGACCCGGCGCGACTGACTCCAGCGCAGGCCGAGGGCAGCACACCCCATCCCCGGGAGCCCAGGTGTCCTCGACAATTATTCTCATCGACCTGACCGGCGCGGTTGCACTGCTGCTCTGGGGCCTCGGCCTCCTGAAGGGCGGCGTCAACCGCGCCTTCGGCACGCAGCTGCGCAGCTTCATGGCTGCCGGCACGCGCAACCGGTGGCGCGCCTTCGGGTCCGGCTTCGCGGCGACACTCGCCCTTCAGAGCAGCACCGCGATGGCCTTGATCGTGAGCGCCTTCGCCGCGCAGGGCTTGATGACCCTGCCGATGGCGCAGGCGGTGATGCTCGGCGCCAATGTGGGCACCAGCATCGTCACGCAGTTTCTGGCCTTCGACATTCACTGGCTGGCGCCCGCCGCGATATTGGCCGGCATTCTCGCCCGCAGCCTGAAGCGTGGGCAGCGCAGCTTGGGGGCCGGCGAAATCCTGGTCGGGCTGGGGCTGATGCTGTTCTCGCTCAAGCTCATGCGCGAAGCCACCGAGCCGATGCGTCAATCGGAAGCCCTGCTGGCTTTCTTCAGGCTGCTTGGTGAGGCTCCCATCGTCGCGCTGGCCCTTTCGGCTGCGCTGGCGACCGTCTCTGCCTCGAGTCTCGCCGTCGTCCTGTTCATCATGACGCTGGCCGGCACCGGCAGCATCGATGTCGGGCTCTGCCTCATCATGGTCGCGGGGGCAAATCTCGGCGGCGCCATTCCGCCGCTGTTCGCGACTGCCGACGAGGGCCACGTCGCACGTCAGGTGGCCATGACCAACCTGCTGGTGCGCGGGCTTGGCTCGCTCCTGCTGCTCGGGACCCTCGGGTGGGTGGAACGGGTGTTCGGCGGCTACAGCGACTTCTCCCGGCTTGTGGTGGACGCGCATGTCGGCTTCAACCTTGCCCTCGCCGTCATCTTCCTGCCGCTGGTCGGGCCGGTCTCGCGGCTGGTGGAGTGGCTGGCGCCTCATTCGCCGACGGGCGCCGACAACGGCCCGCGGCACCTCGATGAGGATGCGCTCGCCGACGCGCCGGCCGCCCTCGCGGCCGCTACCCGGGAAACCCTGCGGATCGGCGACACGGTAGAGACGATGCTCGAGGCGGCCTTCGCTGCCGTCACCAGCAACGACGAGGCCCGCGCGCGCAGCATTGCCCCTCTGGACGACAAGGTGGACATGCTTCAGGAGGCCGTGAAGCTCTACCTGTCGCGGCTCGATCGGGAAAAGCTGGATGCAGCCCTGCGGGACCAGGCCGACTACATCATCGACTATGCGGTCAATCTCGAACACGTCGGGGACATCGTCGAGCGCAGCCTGTCGCGGATGGCGCTCAAGAAGATCGAGATGCACGTGCAGTTCTCGGCCGAAGGTCTGGCGGAGATCGAGGAACTGTTCCTCGACACCATCGACAACCTGCAACTTGCCCAGACCGTGTTCCTCAGCCGCGACGAGGTGATGGCGCGGCGCATCGTCGAGGGCAAGGTCTCCATCAGGCACAAGGAGCGGCGCTCGTCCGAACGGCACCTGGCACGGTTGCGCACGGGCCAGCCGCAGACGCTGCAGACAACGGGGCTGCACCTGGATGTGCTGCGTGATCTGAAGCGGATCAACGCTCACCTGGCTTCGGTCGCCCACCCCATTCTCGATGAGGCGGGCGCCCTGCGGGAAAGCCGGCTGCGCCAGACCTGAACGGAGCCGGGCAGCGACCTCTAGGCGGCGAGGCGCAACGTCGTCGACGTATCGAACAGATGCGTGCTGCCGGATTGCACTGAGAGCCAGATCGTATCTCCGGGGCTCGCAATCAGGCGCTGGCGCAGCAGCACCGACAGGCGGTCGTCACCAACTTGCACCACGATATACGTTTCCGAGCCCGTGGGTTCGATGCTCACGATCGTTCCGCTGAGCCCCTGCCCCGCCTCGGTGATGGCCAGGTGCTCGGGCCGGATGCCCAGCGTCGCCGCGCGATCCGCGAACACCGCGTGATCCCCGGACAGCGGCAGGCGAACGCCGCTCGCGGTTTCCAGCACGACATCTCCCGCATTGGCCCGGACCGTCCCGGCGACGAAGTTCATCGCAGGCGAGCCGATGAAGCTGCCCACGAACGTATTGGCAGGGAAGTCATACAGATCGAGGGGCGTGCCGATCTGCTCAACGACGCCACCACGCATCACGACGATCAGGTCGGCCATGGTCATGGCCGCGATCTGGTCGTGCGTCACATAGATTGTGGTCGTCTTGAAGCGGGCATGCATGTCCTTGAGCTCGGCGCGCATCTGCACCCGCAGCTTGGCATCGAGGTTGGACAGAGGCTCGTCGAACAGGAAGACCTGCGGCTGCCGCACGATGGCGCGACCCATGGCGACACGCTGGCGCTGGCCGCCGGAGAGCTGCTTCGGATAACGGTGCAGATAGTCGCTCAGGCCAAGAATGCGCGCAGCCTCGGCCACGCGCCGGTCGATCTCGGCCTTCGGCTGACGCGCCAGCCGCAGCGAGAACCCCATGTTCTCCGCGATCGTCATGTGCGGGTAGAGCGCGTAGTTCTGGAACACCATGGCGATGTCGCGATGCTTGGGCTCGACCTCGTTGATCACCCGCCCACCGATTGAGATCTCGCCCTTGTCGATATCCTCGAGGCCCGCGATCATGCGCAGCAACGTGGATTTCCCGCATCCCGAGGGGCCGACCAGCACGACGAACGCCCCATCGGGAACATCGATGTTGACGTTGCGGATGATGTCCGTGGGTCCGAAGGACTTGGCGACGTTGCGGATTTCTACGGCTGCCATCTAGGCACCTCTATGCAAGCGAAGTGGCCGGCCCGCGCCAAGGCGCTCCGCAGCCTGAATGGCGCCGAGCAGGCTGAGACCGGTGTGGTAACCCGGATCGAGATCGGGGGTGGCCGGAACGTAGTCGACCGGCCCCTGCGCGGTCATGGTCTGGTAGGCGATTGCCGGCTCCCCGCGCCAGTAGCGGCTGAAGAAGGCGGCATGCGCCTGCTGCCAGACCTCGAGCACCTGCGGATTGCCGGTGCGTTCGAAGCAGAACGCAGCCGCGCGGATCGTCTCGGGCAGCGACCACCAGGGACAGTAGGGGCTCTGTGGAAGGCTCGTCGCCGCCGACACCACCAGCCGGAGTCCGCGACCGTCGAAGCCGGCGCTGAACGAAGACAGCAGCACGGTTTCCAGTTGCGCGAGGAGCGCGGTGTCGACGTCCGCCGGGAGGTAGTCGAGGGCAAAGCCGACCAGTTCGATCCCGTGACCCACGTTACAGGCGTCGCCGCCGGGTACATTGCGCAACAGCCCCGACTTCGCGTCGAAGTGCCTCTCGAGCACATGGGCCACGAAACGGTCGGCGAACGCGGCAGCATCCGGCCTGCCAATCCGGTGGAGCATCCCCGCGGCGCCCACCAGGATCATGCGCGGCCCGAAATCGTCATCCTGTGACGCAAGGGCTCCGGGCTGGATCTGCTGACGCTCGTTGATGAGGAAACGGCCCTCCTCGATCGCATCGACGAGCGCGGGGAACTGGGCGACGTACCCATCGAGGCTGGCCCGGTGATAGCGGGCTGCCGCAGCAATCAGCCCCTTGAGGATGAAGATGTCGGAGTAGGTGTAGATGTCCCCGGCCGGAGGCTGGGGGTCGACGCTGCCGTTGGCCGAGGCGATGACCGGCTGCAGGTCTGCGTCGTAGCAGAAATACCCATGCCGATCACGCGACCACAACTCACCGAGTAGTCCGTAGAGTCGACGGCCCGCGGCATCGATGTCCGCAGCAAGTTCGGGGTGCGAGGGCTCCAGGAACTCGGCATGCGTCGACAGAGCCTCGAGCCCCCTGCCCTGTATCCAGCCATAGGTGTAGCCGGGACCTCTGAGACCATCCTCGTCGCCATAATCGGCGAGGGTGATGCTGTTCTGCTTGCTGTTGAGAAACCCGGGCCCGAGCGCCGGCCGGTCCAGCAACCAGCGCATGCTGGCCGCATTGGCGTCGGTGTAGACGCGCCCGGCTTCCGCGATGAATGGATGCGCCACGCTCATTCCTTGAGTCCCGTGCTGGCGACGCCCTGCACGAAGTTGCGCCGCAGGATGACGAAGAGGGTGATCGAGGGGATGAGCACCAGCGCCGACGCCGCACTCAACCGCCCCAGGTCGACGGTGAACCCGGTCTGGAACAGGGCGAGCCCCACTTCGATCGTATAAGCCTCGCGGTTGGTCGCCACGATCATCGGCCAGGCAAAGGCCGTCCACGCCTGGAAGAAGGCGAGAACGCCCAGAGCGCCGAGCGCTCCGCGCAGCAACGGCAGCACGATGCGGAAGAATATCCACAACTCCCCGGCACCATCGATACGCGCAGCCTCGATCAGTTCATCTGGAATGGAATGGATGACGTTCTGGCGGATGAGGAAAATACCGAAGCTCATCACCAGGTAGCCGAGCAGCAGACCCCACAGGCTGTTGAGGATGCCGAGGCTCTGCGCCTGGAAGTAGAGCGGGATCATGTAGACCTCGAACGGCACGATGGCCGTAGCAAGGATCAGTGCGAACACCACGCTCAGCGACCGGTAGCGGAACTTGGCGAGGACGTAGCCCGCGATGGATGACGTCGCGAGGATCGCAAGCGTCGAGAGCACGGCGAACAGGATGCTGTTGAGAATCCAGCGCAGCAGCGGAGTGTCCCGCAGAACCGCCGTGAAGTTGTCCAGGGTCGGATCGGCCGGAATGATCGTGGGCGGCCAGGCCAGCATTTCCTGAGGCGTCTTGAACCCGTTGGAGACCAGAAACACCAGTGGCAGCAGCATCAGCAGGCTGAAGATCAGCAGCACGGCATCGATGCCGCGATCGACCAGCATTCGGCGCAGGCGGCGGTTTCGGGATGCATTGCGCGTCATGTCCGGCCCCTTTCCCTGAGCAGCGAAAACTGGATCAGCGTCAGCACAAGCACGATCAGCAGCAGCACGACGGCCTCGGAAGCAGCATAGCCGACGCGGTAGTTGCGGAAGCTGTTCTCGAGCATGTCGAGCACCAGCACCCTCACCTGCCGGCCCGGTGCGCCCTGGGCGTCGGACGCCAGCACGAACGCCTGGGCATAGACGTTGAAGCCGGACACCAGCGTGACCACCGACACATAGAGCGTGATTGGCTTGAGCATGGGAATCGACAGGAACCAGAAGGACTGCGGCCCCGAAGCGCCATCAAGCCTGGCAGCCTCATAGAGCGACACCGGCAGGCTCTTGAACCCGACCAGGTAGATGAGAACCGCATATCCGAGCGCCTGCCAGGAACACAGCACGATGACACTGATGACGGAGAGCGTCGGGTCGAAGAGCCACGCCTGTGGCTCGATGCCCATGAAGCTCAGCAAGGCGTTCAGCGGCCCGAGGCGGGCATCGAAGATCCACTTCCACGCCATGGCCGCCGGCACCAGCGAGACCACGTGCGGCAGGAAGATCGCCGTTTCGTAGAAGCCGGAGAACCGCGACCGCGTCCGGTAGTGGATCAGCGCCGCCAGGACCATGGCGGTGGGAATGGTGATGATGAGCACGCCGAACGCGATGATGCTCGTGTTCAGCAGTGCTTCGTGGAACAGCCTGTCGCCAAGCAGTTCCTGAAAATTGGCAAGCCCGATGAACGGCTTGTTCCTGGAAAGGATGTCCCACTTGTGCAGGCTGAGACGGAGCGTCTCGAAGATGGGATACATCCGCAGCCAGGCGAAGATCGCCAGCGTCGGCAGGATGGCGAGTATGGCAAAGAGCCACCTCTTGCGCCGCAGCATATCATTCTCCGCTGTATCGCATCCGGGAAGGCACGCGGCCTCCCCGGACTGGTGTTACCCGAGCCGCGGCCTACTCGGCCAACAGGCCCTCGCGCTGCAGCAGGCCGTTGATCTCGTCCTGCATGGCGACCAGAACCGCATCGATCGCTGCGTCGTCCGCTGCCAGCGACGGATTGCCGAAGGCGTCGGTGAGGCGGGCAGCCGTGCGGGTGAGGATTTCCTCGACCGGACCGATATTGGGAAGCGAGAAGAACTCGTAGGTGTCCGGATAGTCGACGAAGGCGGCAAGAGCCGGCTTGGCCTCGATGATCGCGCTGTAGTCGAGCCCGGAGCGGTTCGGCAGCCAGCCGACATTGTCCAGCAGCCACAGCAGGTTTTCCGGCTCGTTGGTAGCCTGCGCAAACGCCCATGCTGCATCCGCCTTCTCGCCTTCGCCGCTGATCCACAGGGAGACCGGCGCAACGATGGAGCCGCGCGGCAGGGTAGCGGTCGCATAGGGCAGATCAGGCGCCTTGGCGGCAATGTCGCCGATCACCCAGGACTCGCGGATGAACATGGCGGTCTGCTCGCGCTCGAAGGCCTCGGCGTCGGCGGGCATCTCGACGGTGACGGTCTTGAGGGTGTGGACGTTCTCCAGGTACTGCTTGAGCGCCGCGCGGCCGTTTTCGTTGGCGAAGTCAGCCCGCCACAGGCCGGCCTCGTTCTGCTCGACCAGGTTCTCGCCGTACTGGAACATGTTGATCCAGAACTTCTCGGCAATACCCTGCCCGCCACCGGAGAGGCGCAGGCTCCAGCCCGAGACCACCGGGTTGCCATTGCCATCGCGCTGGGTCAGCGCCTCGGCGTATGTGGTGTACTCGGCCATGTCCTTCGGCGGCTCGGTAAGGCCCGCAGCTTCGAACATGTCGGTGTTGTAGTAGAGCGCGCTCTGGCCGCGGAACAGCGGCAGGCCGTAGACGGTGCCGTTGTAGCTGGCGGAATCGCGGAAGAAGTCGTTGAAGTTCGCTGGGTCCTGCACGAACGCGGCCACGTCTTCGGGCGCCTGGTTGAAGAGCTCGTTCTCGAGATAGCGCGTTGCCGTCGAAGTGCCGAGTTCGATGACCTCTGCGGCTTCGCCAGAGGTGAGGCCGAGAGCCAGCCGCTTCTCGTGTTCGCGTAGCGCGATCGCCTCGACCCGGACGCTGAGGTCGGGATACTCGGCCTTCATGCCTTCAGCGACATGCTCATAGAACGGCGCGAGCTCGGGATATCCGCTCCAGACGCGGATTTCCTGGGCGCTCACGGCCGAACCCATGGCCAGGGTGACGCTGCCCAGCAGCGCCAGCTTCAGAGCGTTCAGCGGCACTTTGCGGCCCTGCTCGATTGCACGTGACATGACTGTTCCCCTTGTTCTTTCGCCCGTTCCCTGCAGGCGACAATGGAGTGTGTTATGCAACCGGTTGCGGTGTCAAGTAGCGCTCTTGCAGCAGATTTATCGCCGCGTCAGCCAGGGCTTCGGCCGAACCCGGCGCGAACGCGCCGGGCATGCCGATGAAGCGATGGGCCTCGCTGACCTCATAGCCTCCGTGCTGGTATTCGCTGCGAGGCGGGATGTATCCGGGGGTGCCTTCGGCATAGGCCAGCACGAAGGCCGGGCGTCCTTCGCAGGCCGCGCGGACCGTCAGGCCGGTCTCGCTGAAGATCTCGCCCGGCATGGCTGCGATCGGAACGCCGCACCAATCGAGCAGGCTCACCCGGGCACGCCACGAGCCGGGCTCGACGTCGCGGTTGAGCTCCGCCCAGGCGATCCAGTGATCAAGAAGGATGGCGCGAACCGGCTCTGCCGTCTCTCGCTCGACCCGCCACTCCGCAGCCAGAACATCAAGGGGAGCCTCTTCGAGCCGCGCAAGGGCGAGGTCGAGCTCACGGTGCCCTGCCCCCACCGGACCATCCATGATCTGCTCACCGGCCTGAAGTGCCGCTTCGGCGACACGGCGCCCCAGCCGTTCCGCGGTTGCAAAGGTGCGCTCGGCATTGGCCGCGAGCGTCCACGACGCCTGGGCGGTGTGACCGGTGTTGGCGTCCCCACAGCAGCCGGTGAGGAATACCGCTACCGCACCCGGGTGGGCCGCTTCCAGCGCCTCGCGCACATAGTGGGGATAGTCCGCCGTCATCAGCAGGTTGTCGGCTGCCAGCACGACCGGATGGCAGGCATACGAGACCATGACCGCGATACACCGCCCTGCCGCATCGCGGATGCGGATGACGGGCACGGAACGGTCGAGCGGGCCATCGGCGTGGCGACGGTTCCACGCCACACCGGGGTCCCCGCCCATGCCCGCGGCGATGGTGGCATCCTGCTGGTTCGCAACAGCGAGGCGGATTGCCTCCACCGCGCCATCCTCCATCTGCTGCAGGAAAGCAGGATCGGCGTCGCGCCCCAGCCGCCCCGTCATGGAGACCGGCGCCCCATGGGTATGCGTAGCCGCAACGATCACGCGGTCCTCGGGCAGGCAGCACCGCTGCCTGATCCTCGTCGCCATGCTCTCGTGCACGCCCACCACGTCGAGCACCACGATCGCGGTGTCATCGACCGCGATCGCCCGCGCGGTCAGCGGATCGTGGGTGCCGGTGGCCGGCAGCGTGCGGGCGGCAAAGCCTGCGAGCTGCAAGCCTGCCGGCGGAGTGATATCGACCGAGGCCACTCCCGCGCGGATCATGGCGCCACCCTCTCGCCTGCTATGAACACGTCTTCGATGCTGAGCCTGCTGGCACCCGGCTGCCAGTTGAACAGCGTGATGTCGGCCCGCTTGCCCGGCTGCAGCAGCCCGCGGCCGCCGGCAAACCTCCCCGGGTTTGCGGTGGCGAGGCGCAGCGCATCCGCGAGCGACAGGCCGGCGGCTTCGGCCGCATGAGCGATATTGCGATCGAGCAGGTGCCCGGCACCGGCAAGGTAGGGCGTGCCCGCAACGCTCAGGCGACCCTCTTCGGAGACATCGACTTCGCCCCCGATGGGGCTGCGATACCGGCCGGGCTTCTGACCGCCGAGAGCGGCGGCGTCGGAGACGAGGATCGCATTATCCAGTGTCTTGGCCCGCAGCATCGCCTTGAGCGTCGCAGGAGGCAGGTGATGACCGTCGGCGATGAAGCTTGCGGTCAGCCGGTCGTCCGCCAGTTGGGCCCAGATGAAGTTGGGGTGGCGCGGCAGCAGGCTGGCAGCACCGTTGCCGAGATGGGTCGACAGGCGCGCACC
>JAEZHZ010000385.1 GCA_023436745.1 Pseudomonadota bacterium
GCTCTCATCTTCCAACCGGCGGAGGAAGGCGGCGGCGGCGGCAAGGTGATGCTGGAAGACGGCCTGCTCGAGCGGGTCGCGATCGACGAGTTCTACGGCATGCACAACTGGCCCGGCATGCCCGTCGGCTCGTTCGGCATTCGCGCCGGCGGCATCATGGCGGCGACCGACCGTTTCTATATCGACATCATCGGCAAGGGCGGGCACGCAGCACGGCCTCACGAGACCATCGACCCCATCATCGTGGGGGCGCAGCTGGTGACGGCGCTGCAGACCATCGTGTCGCGCAACCTCGATCCGCTCTCGAGCGCCGTGGTTTCCGTGACGATGATGGAGGCCGGCGAGGCCGACAACGTCATCTCGCGAAGTGCAAAGATCACCGGTACCGTCCGCACCCTGGACGGGGCGGTGCAGGACATGATCGAGAACCGCCTTGCGGAGTTCGTGCCGCAGTTCGCCAGGAGCTTCGGCGCCGAGGCCAGCATCCGATACGTCCGCGGCTACCCCGTCACCGTCAACGCACCGGAACAGACCGCCTTTGCCGCCGAAGTGGCGGCCGAGGTTGTCGGCGTCGACCGCGTCGACACGGATGCGCCGCCATCGATGGGCGGCGAAGACTTCTCGTTCATGCTGCAGCAGCGTCCCGGCGCCTACATCTTCCTCGGCAATGGCGCGAGCACCGAGCTTCACACCGACACCTACGACTTCAATGACGAGGCCATTCCGGTGGGCAGCAGCTACTGGGTCCGTCTCGTCGAAAGGGCACTCGCCGCCGCCTGATCCCGCGGCCAGCGCTCCAGGCGGACTCCCGCGCACTGTTGCGGGTTTGCGCTCCGGCGTGGGAACGTGCTCAGG
The DNA here is from genome assembly GCA_023436745.1 of Pseudomonadota bacterium. GTDB lineage: Bacteria > Pseudomonadota > Alphaproteobacteria > Rhizobiales > Devosiaceae > Devosia. The sequence continues at coordinate 856 of JAEZHZ010000385.1, forward strand.
ACCGCAAACTTCATATCGGCCAGCATGAGCCCACGATCCATCACACCGGTGCTGTTCACCATCGCGCTCGCTGCGGGAGGCGGCGGCATCGCGGCTGCGCTAGGGCTGCCAGCGGGGTGGATCATGGGTGGGGCGCTGGTCGTCTCGATTACCGCCATGGCCGGTGCGCCGGTTACCATGCCGTCCCGGCTGCGGGACGTGGTGTTTGTCCTGATCGGCATGTCGATGGGGGCGAGCGTGGCGCCCGACAGCCTTGCGCTCCTGTCCAGCTGGCCCGCGAGTCTCGCCGGGCTGGTCCTCGAACTCGTGCTGATCATCGGGCTGACCGGGTGGATGCTACAGCGTCGGTTCGGACTGGACCGCGGCACCGCCTATCTGAGTTCGTTTCCGGGCCACCTGTCCTTCGTGCTGGCGATCGCCACGGCCGGCGTGGGCGATCCGCGACAGATCGCGATCATCCAGGTGATCCGCATCCTGGTGCTGACCGTCGCGGTGCCGATCGGGGCGATGTTCCTGCCGGTCGCCGAGTACAAGCCGCCTGCCGACTTCGGCACTCTGGGGCCGGTGGAACTGCTGCTGCTTGCGGCGGGATGTGTCGCCGTCGGACTGGTCTTCGTGCGGATGAAGGTGCCGGCGGGGCTGGTCCTCGGCGCCATGGCGGCCTCCACCGGAGCCAAGCTCGCCGGTCTCTATACCGCCGCCATCCCGGAACCGCTGACCATCGGCACCTTCGTGCTGACCGGAGCGCTGATCGGCTCGCGCTTCGCCGGCATCAGCCGGGCCGAGTTCGTGGCGGCGGCAAAAGGCGGAATCGTCGCCACCCTGATGACGCTGGTGATCGTGACGGTGGTTGCCTGGGGCGTGAGCCTTGTCGTCGCCATCCCGTATGCCCAGATATGGATCGGCCTGGCTCCCGGAGCGCTCGAAGGCATGGGTGCGCTCGGCATTGCACTGGGCTATGACACCGCCTTCATTGCCGCGCACCATGTCGTTCGACTAATGCTGCTGACCTTTGCCATCCCGCTGGTGGTAGCCATTATTCAGCGACGCGAGGCCGCCATAATCAGGCGAGAAGACTGACCACGGAATCGGAGACCATCCATGAAGAAATCGCTCCTCGTCGGCGTTGCCCTTGCGGTGATTGCCTCTGCCCCCGCCATGGCCGCCCCCATCTGCAGCGGCTCGTTCGGCTTGCCGCGCGAGTTCTACAGCGAAAGCGACATCAACGATTACAACCAGCAGATGCTTCGCTCCTATGGGGTCGATGCCAGCCGCGTCGAAATCTGGGGCGGTTGCATCCGTGCCTATGTCCGCCAGCCGGATGGCACGGAAGAGATGCAGTTCTTCGAGCCGCTGAACTTCAGGCGCGTCGGCTAGATCCGGCGACGCCTGCCCCGGCCACCTAGCGGTAGGCTATACGGGCCGCAGCATCGCCGGCCACGCTGATGAAGGCGAAGCCGTTGGCCTCGAGTCGCAGCGCGCTGCCGGTGAGCGTTGCACCGCGGGAGACCGCCTCGGGTTCCGCGCCGCCGTGGCCGGACAAGGTGAGCTCCCGAGGTTGCGCCGACAGGTTGAAGGCACAGAGCATTGCCTGCCCTTCATGTTCGCGCCGGAACGCCAGGACCGGCTCGGCGGTGTTGAAGAACCGGATATCGCCGAGCGCCAGTTCCCGACGTGTCCTGCGCCAGCGGAGAATGCCCCGGTAGTAGGCAAGCGTGGACTCCGGATCGGCTTCCTGGGCCGCGACGTTCAGCGCTGACTGCGCCGGCTTGACCGGTAGCCACGGGGTGCCGGTGGTGAAGCCGTTCGGCGCCGCCCCCTGTTCCCACGGTATGGGCGTGCGGCAGCCGTCTCGCCCCTTGTCCTCGGGCCAGAACCTGATGCCGCGCGGATCGGTGAGTTCCTCGAAGAGAAGCTCGGTTTCCGGCAGGCCAAGTTCCTCACCCTGATAGAGGCAGACCGAACCCCGAAGGCTCAGCACCAGGGCCACCGACTGACGGGCGAGGTCTTCCCGGGCAACGCTGTGCGGTGCCCACCGCGTGACGTGACGCGGCACGTCGTGGTTGGAGAAGCTCCAGCATGGCCAGCCATCCGGACCGGTCTTGAAGAAGGTCTCGAGCCGGCTGCGGAAGTGCCGGGCGGTGAAATCATCGCCGAGGAAATCGAAGCCGTAGCACATGTGGAGGGTGTCCCCACCCGAGGTGTACTGCGCCATCAACTCCACCGACTTGTGGGAGTCCCCCACCTCTCCCACCGTGGTGGTGCCGGGATACTGGTCGAGCAGCGCCCTTACCCGCTTGAGGAACTCGACATTCTCGGGCTGCGATTTGGAGAACTTGTGCTCCTGCATGTCGTAGGGGTTCACGGCGTAGGGCAGGTGTTCGCCGCGGGCACGGTTGGGCGGGTTGGAGCGCAGCCGCTTGTCGTGGAAGTAGTAGTTCACCGTGTCGAGCCGGAAGCCGTCCACCCCGCGCTCGAGCCAGAAGCGCATGACGTCGAGCACCTCGCGCTGCACCTCGGGGTTGTGGAAGTTCAGGTCGGGCTGCGACGTCAGAAAGTTGTGGAGGTAGTACTGGCCGCGCGTCGGGTTCCACTCCCAGGCGCGGCCGCCGAACACGGCTGGCCAGTTGTTGGGCGGCGAGCCGTCCGGCAGCGGGTCGGCCCAGACGTACCAGTCGGCCTTTGCGTTGGTCCGGTTGAGCCGGGATTCCTGGAACCAGGGGTGCTGGTCGGACGTGTGGCTGACCACCTGGTCCATGATCACCTTGAGACCGCGGGCATGGGCCTGCTGCACCAGCGAGTCGAAATCCTGAAGCGAGCCGAACAGGCGGTCGATCTCGCGATAGTCTGAAACGTCGTAGCCCATGTCGGCCTGCGGCGACTGGGTGATCGGGGAGAGCCAGATACAGTCAACGCCAAGGCTCTGGATATAGTCCAGCCGCTGGATGATGCCGGCAAGGTCGCCGATGCCATCGCCATTGGTGTCCTGAAAGGACCGGGGATAGACCTGATAGATCACCCCGCCGCGCCACCACTCCGTCATCGTCATTCTCCCGCCGGAAACGGGGCGGACCCTACCCGTTCGCAGCGGGCGTGGGAATCTGTGGCGAGCGATTGTGAGGATTGCACGTCAGGCGTGTCGAAACGGGCGCCTGCTGCTCGTCATCCAGGCAGACGATGGAGGATACCATGGCACATCTGCTTCGCGCCGCCGACCGCCCGGCCACCAGGAGCCGCACCATCCGCTTCGAGGGCGATGCGTACGGCACCGGCATCTCCTTCTTCGCGGTCGACAACGACCCCGGACAAGGCCCGGTGCTGCACACCCACCCCTATGCGGAGACGTGGATCGTGAAATCCGGCCGGGCGCTGTTCATCGCCGGAGACGAGACGTTCGAGGCCGGAGCCAACGACATCACCGTCGTTCCAGCCGGCGTGCCGCACAAGTTCACCAATATCGGTGATGGGCCGCTGCAGATGATGTGCATCCACGCAGCGGGAACGATGGCGCAGACGAACCTCGAATAGCCGGGCGCGGCGCTAGACCACGGCGCTTGGAAGGGGATCGCCCGCGAACCATGCCTCAAGGTGCTTCAGCCCCAGCGCGCCCATCGCATCCCGGGTGGTGCGGGTGGCGCTGGCGTAGTGGGGCGTGAGAACGACGTTCTCCAGACGACGCAGCCGTTCGGGAACGCGTGGCTCGTCGGCGAAGACATCGAGGCCGGCACCGCCGAGTCCGCCCGATTCGAGCAGTTCGATCATTGCCTCCTCGTCGACGAGGCTGCCGCGGGCGACGTTTACCAGCCGGCCCTGCGGCCCGAGCGCCTCCAGCACCCGGCGCGAAACGATGCCCCGGGTCGAGGCGCTGCCCGGTGCAACGATCACCAGCCAGTCGCTGTCGCGGGCCATGTCCTCGAGATTGTCGTAGAACACATGCGGCTCGGTCTGCTGGCGATGGCGGCCGTGGTAGACAATGCGCATCTTGAGGGCCTGCGCGCGGGCCGCGATCTCCTTGCCGATGCGGCCGAGGCCGAGGATGCCCACGGTCTTGCCGCGCAGCTCGGTGGTGAAGGGGTACTGCCCCTGCTCCCACCGGCCCTCGCGCACGAAGCGGTCGGCCTGGGGCACCTGGCGGGACAGCGCCATCATCAGGGCAATGGCGATCTCGGCCACAGCGTCGTTGAGGACGTCGGGGGTGTTGGTGACGCGGATGTTGCGCGCCTTCGCCGCGGCGGTGTCGATGGTGTCGTAGCCGACGCCCATATTGGCAATGATCTCGAGCTTCGGGAGCCGGTCCATCAGGGCCGCATCGACATTGCCGCCGGCAATGGCGCGGATGCGAGGGCCCACCTCGGCCAGCATGGCCTCCCGGTCGGCAGCTTCATGCAGCTTGTGGACGGTGTAGCGCTGGGCGAGGCCTGCTTCACAGGTGTCGAGGAGCTTTTGGGTCTGGAGCAGGTCGATGGTCATGCCTCGACCATAGCCGTGATGCCGCAGGTGGCAAGTCGCCTCAGCCACCAAGTATGTAAAGCCACACCGAAACCGTGACCGCGGAGGCAATCGTGGCGATCAGGATGGTATTGGCGGCGACGTTGACGCCGCGATTGTAGTAGCTGGCAAAGACATAGATGTTGACGCCCGGCGGCATGGCCGACAGCAGGATACCGTAGCGGGCGATCTCCAGCGGCACACCCAGGATCGGCACCATGAGGACGTAGGCGATGAGCGGGTGGAGCACGAGCTTGAGAATGCTCGCCACCACGGCCTGCCCCCAGCTGTCCGACAGCCGGTACTCGTTGAGCGCGCCGCCGATTCCGAACAGGGCCACGGGGACCACGGCCTGGGTCATCATGACGAAAAAGGCTTCGGCAGGCTCGATGAGCTGGAGCCCGCTGAAGTACCCGGCCATGCCGGCGGCTATGCCCCAGATCAACGGGTTTGAGCCAATGCGGCGCAGCGCGACCACCAGCGTTCTGCCGAGCGACTGGCCGTCGCGGCGCATGAACTCCATGGTGAGCATGGCCAGGGTCAGCAGTATGGCGCCGTGCAAGCCGATGATCGACAGCGTGACCGGCAGCGCGTCGGGGCCATAGGCACGCTGGAGGATCGGAAGACCGATCAGCACCGTATTGGTGAACATGCCCGAAAAGCCCGCCGCTACCGCTTCGCCGGGGCGATTGCCGAACAGCCTGATCGCCAGAACGATGCCGACGAGGAAGCACAGAATTGCCCCGATATAGTACGGCGCGATGATCGCGATGTTGAACGCCGAGACGAGGTCGCTGTTCACCAGCGAGTAGAAGAGCAGGCAGGGCGTGGCGAAGTTGTTGACGAAGGCAATGAGGCTGCGAATGCCGTCGGCTGGGAAGGCCCGGAACTTCACCGCAAAGTAACCTAGGGCCATCAGCGCGAAAATGGGCGCGATGACGTTGACAATGGCAAGCATGACGGCTTTCCGCACCGGGGGCGCCCCTGCCTACGCGGGCTGCGCAGCCGGGTCAATGCAGCCTTGTATGGAAGCAGAAACGAAAGCAACATCTTTTCGTTGATGCTTAAATCGCTTATGAACGAAAGTGCAGCGAACGGAATGGGCCAGATGCCGAAGGACAATGTTGATATCCTGGTGATCGGGGGCGGCGTGAACGGCGCGAGCATCGCCCGTGACGCCGTCGGCCGTGGCTTCACCGTGGCGCTGGCGGAGATGAGCGATCTCGCCTCCGGAACATCGTCGGCCGCGACCAAGCTGGTGCATGGCGGACTGCGCTATCTCGAGCACTACGAGTTCCGCCTCGTCGCCGAATCCCTGGCGGAGCGCGAGGTCTTGTGGGCCGAGGCGCCGCACATCATCTGGCCGCTGCGGTTCGTGCTGCCGCACCACAAGGGGCTCCGCCCCGCGATCGTGCTGCGGGCGGGGCTGGCCATGTACGACAACCTTGGTGGTCGCCGGCTGCTGCCCGCCACCAAGACGCTGGACCTGACCCGCGACGAGGCCGGCAGGCCGCTGAAGCCGGGGTATCGCCTGGGGTTCGAGTATTCAGACTGCTGGGTGGATGACGCCCGCTTCGTCGTGCTCAATGCCCGCGACGCGGCAGACAGGGGCGCGGACATCATGGTGCGCACCAAGGTCGTCTCGGCTCGCCGTGAGAACGGGGGGTGGTTTGCAACACTGGAACGCCCTGACGGAGCGCGGGAGATCCGGGCGCGGCTCTTGGTGAACGCCGGGGGGCCATGGGTCGACCAGGTGATCAACGGCGTGATCCATACCAACGGCAAGCGCAACGTACGGCTGGTCCAGGGCAGCCATATCGTCGTCAGGAAGCTCTACGATCACGACCGCTGCTACATCTTCCAAAATGCCGATGGCCGGATCGTCTTCGCAATTCCCTACCAGGACGACTTCACCCTGATCGGCACGACCGACCGGGACTATCACGGCGACCCCAAGGACGTGGCGATCTCTCCCGAGGAGACCGCCTACCTGCTCTCGGCGGCGAGCGAGTACTTCGCCAAGCCCGTGACGCAAGATCAGGTGGTGTGGAGCTATTCCGGCGTCCGCCCGCTTTTCGACGATGGCGCCAGCGCCGCGCAGGAGGCGACGCGCGACTACGTGCTGAAGGTGGACGGCGACATCTCGACCGGTGCCTTGGTCAACGTCTTCGGCGGCAAGCTCACCACCTCGCGCCGACTGGCGGAGTCGGTGATGGACAAGATCGAGAGCGTGCTCGGCCATCGCGGCAAGCCGTGGACCAAGGGCAGCACGCTGCCGGGTGGCGATTTCGGACCGCTGGAGTTCGAGCCGCAGGTGCGCAGGCTGCAACTGGACTACCCGCAACTGCCCCCTGCCCTGCTGCGGCGGCTGATGCGGCTCTACGGCACGAAGGCGCGGGCGCTGCTCGGTGAGAGACGGACGACAGAGGCGCTCGGGGAGAACTTCGGCTGGGACCTTCACGCTGCCGAAGTCGACTACCTCGTTGCCAATGAGTGGGCGAAGACGGCACAAGACATTCTGTGGCGGCGCACCAAGCTTGGCCTCAGGGTCGACGCGGGGGACACCGCGCGGCTAGAGGCCTATCTCGCGCGATAAGGCACCAGGGGGAACCATGAGCGGATATGTGCTGGCGATCGACCAGGGGACGACCTCCACGCGGGCGATCGTCTTCGATGTCGAGCGCAAGATCGTTGGCGTGGGGCAGAGGGAGTTCACCCAGCACTTCCCGCACGATGGATGGGTCGAACACGATCCCGAGGAGATCTGGGACAGCGTCGTCTGGTCGGCAAGGAAAGCCATTGCCGAGGCAGGCATCGATGCCACTCGGATCGCGGCGCTCGGCATCACCAACCAGCGCGAGACGACACTGGTGTGGGACCGGAACACCGGCAAGCCGATCTACAATGCCATTGTCTGGCAGGACCGCCGAACCACAAGGCGCTGCGCGGAACTGAGGGATGCCGGGCAGGAAGCAGCCATTACGGCCAAGACCGGCCTGCTGCTCGACCCATACTTCGCAGGTACCAAGCTCGAGTGGCTGCTCGACAACGTCGAAGGTGCGCGGGCGCGGGCGCATGCCGGCGAACTGGTGTTCGGCACGGTGGACACGTTCCTGATCTGGCGGATGACCGGAGGCGCCGTTCACGCGACCGACGCCACCAACGCATCGCGCACCCTGTTGTTCGATATCGCAGAGAACCGCTGGGACCCCGAACTGCTGGCGCTGTTCCGGGTGCCGGAAGCGATGCTGCCCGAAGTGAAGGACTGCGCCGCGGACTTCGGCACGACGGACCCGGCGCTGCTCGGGGCTGCCATCCC
>JAEZHZ010000389.1 GCA_023436745.1 Pseudomonadota bacterium
GAGCATGGCTTTGCCGGCCTCGCCGTCGGTGCGGCTTTCGCCGGCCTCAAGCCCATCGTCGAGTTCATGACCTGGGACTTCGCCATGCAGGCGATCGACCAGATCATCAACTCGGCCGCCAAGCAGCTTTACATGTCCGGCGGCCAGGTCACCGCGCCCATGGTTTTCCGTGGTCCCAACGGGCCGGCCGCGCGCGTTGCCGCCCAGCACTCGCAGGATTTCTCGGCCTGGTACAGCCACGTGCCCGGCCTGACGGTGATTGCGCCCTACAGCGCCGCGGACGCCAAGGGCCTGCTGAAGTCCGCCATTCGCTCGCCCAATCCGGTCGTCTTCCTCGAGAACGAGATTCTCTACGGTTCGTCCGGGCTAGTGCCCAAGGTGGACGATTTCCTCCTGCCGATCGGCAAGGCGCGTATTGCGCGCCCCGGCAAGGACGTCACCATCGTCTCGTTCTCGATGGGCATGCGCTACGCGACCCAGGCCACCGAAAAGCTCGTTGCCGCAGGCGTCGATGTGGAACTGATCGACCTGCGCACGCTTCGTCCGATGGACAGCGACACCGTGGTCGAGTCGGTCAGGAAGACCGGCCGTCTCGTGACGGTGGAAGAGGGCTGGCCACAGGGCGGTATCGGCGCCGAACTCGCGGCGCGGGTCATGGAACAGGCGTTCGATTATCTCGATGCGCCGGTCACCCGAGTCACCGGCAAGGATGTGCCGATGCCCTACGCCGCCAACCTCGAGAAGCTGGCTCTGCCCAGCGTCGATGAGGTGATCGCCGCCGTGAACGCCGTCACCTACCGTTCGTAAGGAGACCCGGGATGCCGATCGATATCACCATGCCGGCGCTCTCTCCGACGATGGAAGAGGGCAAGCTCGCCAAGTGGCACGTCAAGGAAGGCGACAGCGTCTCCTCCGGCGACGTGATTGCCGAGATCGAGACTGACAAGGCGACCATGGAAGTGGAAGCCGTAGATGAAGGAACCATTGGCAAGATCCTGGTTCCCGAGGGCGCCGAGGGCGTGAAGGTCAACGCCGTCATCGCCGTGCTGCTGCAGGAAGGCGAAAGCGCCGATGCCGTGGCTGCGCCGAAGGCGGAACCCGCCAAGGCGCCTGAGCCTGCGAAGGCGGAGCCTCCCAAGGGCGACGCTGGCACTCTCGCCTACGACAAGGGCACCTCCACCACCTCGACGGCTCCGGTCGAGGCGCCCCAGGCCGCTCCTGCTCCGACACCGGCTCCTGCTCCTGCTCCGGCGAGAGCCGAAGGCGCGCGCGTATTCGCCTCGCCACTCGCCCGCCGCCTTGCCCGCGAGGCAGGGATTGACGTGTCGGCCATCTCCGGCACCGGTCCGAAGGGCAGGGTGGTCAAGGCCGACGTTGAAGCCGCCAGGTCCGGCAAGACGCCGCTCAAGGCTGCTGCCGCACCGGCCGCTGCACCCGCTGCCGCGGGGGCCGCTCCTGCGGGGATGACCAAGGCGCAGGTGCTCGCCCTCTACGAGGAAGGCACCTACGACCTCGTCCCCAACGACGGCATGCGCAAGGTCGTGGCTGCCCGCCTCACCGAGAGCAAGCAGACGGTTCCGCACTTCTACCTCACGCTCGACTGCAAGATCGATGCGCTGCTCGCCGCCCGCGAGCAGATCAACGCCGCTGCGCCCAAGAGCAAGGACGGCAAGCCCGAGTACAAGCTGTCGGTCAACGACTTCATCATGAAGGCATGGGCCGTGGCGCTTCAGCGGGTTCCCGCCGCCAACGCCACCTGGGCTGGCGACTCGATCCTCTACCACAAGCGTTCCGACGTGGCGGTTGCCGTGGCGGTGCCCGGTGGGCTCTTCACGCCGGTGGTCAGGTCCGCGGACCAGAAGACGCTGCGCCAGATCTCCGACGAAGTGAAGGATCTCGCCACCCGCGCCCGCAACAAGAAGCTGGCGCCGCATGAGTACCAGGGCGGCGCGACTTCGGTCAGCAACCTCGGCATGTATGGCATCAAGCACTTTGCCGCTGTCATCAACCCGCCGCACGGCACCATCCTCGCGGTCGGTGCCGGTGAGGAGCGCGTCTATGCCGAAGGCGGGCAGGTCAAGACAGGCCAGTTCATGACGGTGACCCTCTCGTGCGACCATCGTTCCGTCGATGGCGCCCTGGGTGCGGAACTGCTCGGCGTCTTCAAGGGTCTGATCGAGAACCCGGTGATGATGCTGGCCTGAGGGGCATAGGCGATGAAGACCATCCTGGCCTATGGCGACAGCCTGACTTATGGCGCCGATCCGGGCGGCGGTCCGCGGCACCCATACGAGGACCGTTGGCCGACAGTGCTGGAGCAGGGGCTCGGGGGCAGGGCGCGGGTCATCGCCGAAGGACTCGGCGGGCGCGCGACGGCCTATGACGACTGGACTGCGAATGCCGATCGAAACGGCGCTCGTATCCTGCCAACTCTGCTCGCCAGCCACGCGCCGCTCGACCTGGTCATCATCCTGCTCGGTACGAACGACCTGAAGCCGTTCGTCGCCGGCAGCGCCGGCTTTGCGGCGCGCGGTGCCCGGCGGCTGATCGAGCTCACGCGCGGACACTTTGCCATGACGGGCGAGCCGGTGCCCGAGATCATCCTGGTGGCGCCGCCGCATGTGGTGGAAACCGCCAACGAGTCCATGCTGAGCAATTTCGGCGGCCTCGAGCATCTGCTGCGCGAGTCGCGCGACTTTGCGGTCCACTATCGGCGCCATGCCGAGGAAACCGGTGTCCACTTCTTCGATTCATCCACCGTCGCCAGGGCAGACCCGCGCGACGGCGTTCATCTGGACGCGGCCAATACCCGCGCCATCGGCGAGGGCCTGGTGCCGCTCGTCAGGCAAGTGCTGGGTCTCTGAGACCCGTTATCCTTCTGGAGGCCCCTATGGCTGACCAATACGACCTTCTCGTCATCGGAGCCGGCCCCGGCGGCTACATTGCCGCCATCCGTGGCGCCCAGCTCGGCATGAAGGTGGCGATCGTCGAGCGCGAACACATGGCGGGCATCTGCTCGAACTGGGGCTGCATCCCCACCAAGGCGCTGCTCCGCTCTGCCGAGATCTACGGCCATATGGGCCACGCCAAGGATTACGGGCTCATCGCCGAGAAGTTCGGCTTCGACCTCGACGGGGTTGTGAAGCGTTCGCGGGCCATTGCCGCCCAGATGAACAATGGCGTCCAGTTCCTCATGAAGAAGAACAAGGTCGACATCATCTGGGGTGAGGCGGTCATCACCGCACCGGGCGAGGTGAAGGTCGGCCCGTCCAGCAAGCCTGCCGTCCAGCCCCAGGGGCCCGTGCCCAAGAACCCGCTGGGCGAGGGCACCTACAAGGCGAAGAACATCATCGTCGCCACGGGAGCGCGGCCACGCGTGCTGCCCGGAATCGAGCCGGACGGCGACCGGATCTGGACCTATTTCGAGGCCCTGAAGCCCGCCAGCATGCCGAAATCCTTGGTGGTCATGGGTTCCGGCGCCATCGGCATCGAGTTCGCCTCGTTCTATCGCTCGCTCGGCGCTGAGGTCACGGTGATCGAATTGCTGCCGCAGATCCTGCCGGTGGAGGACGCGGAAATCTCCGGGCTGGCGCGCAAGCGCCTCGAAAAGCGCGGCATCAAGTTCCTCACGGATGCCAAGGTCGCCAAGGTCGACAAGACCGCGGACGGAGTGGTCGCACACGTCGAACTCAAGGACGGCTCGAAGCAGCAGGTCAGTGGCGAGAAGCTGATCTCCGCTGTGGGCGTGCAGTGCAACATCGAAGGAATCGGCCTCGAGACCGTGGGCGTGAAGACGGAGCGCGGTGCCATCGTCATCGACGAGTACGGGGCAACCAACGTCAAGGGCATCTGGGCCATCGGTGACGTCGCCGGTCCACCGATGCTGGCGCACAAGGCCGAGCACGAAGCGGTCATCACGGTCGAGAAGATCGCCGGCCTCAACGTGCACGGTCTGGACCGCCGCAAGGTCCCGGGCTGCACCTATTGCGAGCCGCAGGTGGCCAGCGTCGGTCTGACCGAGGCCAAGGCGAAGGAACTCGGTCGTGAGATCAAGGTCGGCCGCTTCCCCCTCGTCGGCAACGGCAAGGCCATCGCCCTCGGCGAGCCGGACGGACTGGTGAAGACCATCTTCGACGCCAGGACAGGGGAACTGCTCGGTGCCCATATGGTTGGGGCTGAGGTTACCGAACTCATCCAGGGTTTCGTGGTGGCGATGAACCTCGAGACCACCGAGGAAGAACTGATGCACACCATCTTCCCGCACCCGACGCTGAGCGAGACAATGAATGAAAGCGTTCTGGATGCGTATGGACGGGCGTTGAATATGTAGAACCAACGCTCATCCGGCCCTTGGGTGTCGTTCAGGAACCGTTCATCTTCGTTCATCTTCATCACAGGATTCAGGAGTTATCCACATGGTCAAGGCGATCCAGATCGGCCTCGGACACTGGGGATTCAGCTGGACCAAGGAAGTTATCCCCAAAGTTCCCAATGTTCACATGGTGGGTTATGTGGACGCCAACCCCGAGGCTATCGCCCGGGTCCAGTCCGAACTCGGGATCGACGAGAAGCGCTGCTTCCTGAGCCTTGAAGAGGCCGCGAGCGCCATCCAGGCCGACCTCGCCATCTGCACCCTGCGCACCGAAGCGCACTATCCGGTGGTGAAGCGCTGCCTCGAGCTCGGCTTTAACGTATTGGTGGAAAAGCCTTTTGCCTCGACCATCGCGCAGGGCAAGGAACTGGTGGCCATCGCCAAGGCCAACAGCCGCGTGCTGATGGTCAGCCAGAACTACCGCTTCCAGCCGGGACCGATCGCCGCAGCGGAGCTGATCGGCGCCCAGCGTTTCGGACCGGTCAACCTCGTGTCCATCGACTTCCGCCGCCACGCCCCATCTCAGGGATACCGCTACTGGGACATGCCCGATCCGCTCCTCGCGGACATGTCGATCCACCATTTCGACCTGATGCGCATGGTGCTCGGCGACAACCCAAAACGGGTCTCGTGCCGCACCTGGAATCCGCCGGCCAGCCCCTTCGGCCACCATCCGATCGGCGTCGCCACGCTCGAGTTCGAGAAGGGCACCATCGTGTCATACCGCGGCTCCTGGATGAGCTCCGGTCCCGTCACACCGTGGGCAGGAGAATGGTCGATGGACTGCTCGGAAGGCGAGATTACCTGGACTTCTCGCGACAGCTTCATGGGCAAGACGGCCCCGGACCGCCTGTTCCTGCGCGAACGGGATCATGAGGCGGAGCCCTACGACCTGCCGCAGGTCGAGTTCGCCGACCGCATGGGCACGCTGAACGCCATTGCCAAGGTCATCGAAACTGGCTCCGTGCCGGCCCGGTTCAGTTCCGGTGAAGACAACCTGCACTCGCTGGCGCTCGTCCAGGCGACGATCCTCTCCGCCGCGAGGGACGGGGCCTGGGTCGATATCGCCGAAATCATGGAAACCGTCTGATCCACCGCATCAAACCAACCAAAGAGCCGGTTGAACCGGCCGGTCAAGGGAGCGATATACAGGGCACCCGCCCAGTCAGGACCGCTATGGTTACGCTCATCGACAATTCCCCAGCCCGGCCCCGCCACCCCGAAAAGGTGAACCGGCCCGAGACCATCGTGCTGCGCAAGCCGGACTGGATCCGGGTCAAGGCGCCCGGGTCGCCGGTGTACAAGGAAACCCAGCAGATCGTCCGGGAGAACAACCTCGTCACGGTGTGCGAGGAAGCCGGCTGCCCGAATATCGGTGAGTGCTGGAGCAAGAAGCACGCGACCATGATGATCATGGGCGAGATCTGCACCCGCGCCTGCGCCTTCTGCAACGTGCGCACCGGCCTGCCGGGACCGCTGGACCCGCAGGAGCCGGAGAATGTCGCCAAGGCCGTTGAAAAGCTCGGCCTCGAGCATGTGGTGATCACCTCGGTCGACCGTGACGATTTGGCCGACGGCGGCGCGCAGCATTTCGCCGACGTGATCCTCGCCATCCGTGCGCGGAACCCCCGTACAACCATCGAAATTCTGACACCGGACTTTCTCCGCAAGGACGGTGCCCTGGAGATCGTGGTCGCGGCAAAGCCGGACGTGTTCAACCACAACCTCGAAACGGTGCCCTCAAAGTACCTGAAGGTCCGCCCCGGCGCGCGCTACTTCCACTCGATCCGCCTCCTGCAGCGGGTGAAGGAACTCGATCCTACCATGTTCACCAAGTCGGGAATCATGGTCGGGCTTGGTGAGGAACGGAACGAAGTCCTACAGCTGATGGATGACCTGCGCTCAGCCGACGTGGATTTCCTCACGATCGGCCAGTATCTGCAGCCGACCAAGAAGCACTACCCGCTGCAGCGCTTCGTGACGCCTGAAGAATTCAAGTCGTTTGCGAAGGTGGCCGAAGCCAAGGGCTTTCTGCTGGTTTCCTCAAGCCCGTTGACACGGTCTTCTCACCACGCCGGTGAGGATTTCGCGCGCCTGCGTGCGAACCGCATGGCGAAGCTCGGACTCTGAATGAAGCGCTTCTTCGACCGGCATGTGCCGCATATTCCCGATCGCATGTACGAAATCGTTGCTGATCTGGAGGACTATCCGCGCTTCGTTCCCAACTGCAGGGCGATGCTGGTACGGCCGGATCCCAGGGCAGGGGACAAGGACGTTCGCCTCGCGCGGATGACTTTGTCGTTCGGGCCGATCACGCAGGCCTACACGAGCCGGGTGACGCTCGACGATGAGGCGCTGACCATTCGTGCTAAGGCGGTGGATGGGCCGTTCGCTTATCTGGACAGTCAGTGGAGCTTCGAGCCCGAGGGGATGGGTACACGCGTGAGGTTCGAGATCGACTTCAAGATCTCGAACCCATTCATCGCAGCCGTCGCAGAGCCGGCATTCGTGGCAAAGCAGGAAGAGATCATGCTCGCCTTCTGCGATGAAGCTGATCGCCGCTTCGGGACCTAACTTTCCTCGCTCGTCAGCACCTGCAGAACCAGGTCGAGCGCCGCCTGAACGCTCGCCCTGCGGATCGCGTCCCGGCCCAGGTCTCCGAACTTGTGCTCGATGACCACCGTTCCCAGTTCGGAAGACACTGCGACGTAGACCAACCCCACCGGCTTCTTCTCTGAGCCGCCGTCGGGGCCCGCGATCCCGGTCACCGCCACCGCGAAATCGGCATGAGCCGTGTTTCGAGCGCCGTCGGCCATAGCGCGCGCCACTTGGTTGCTGACTGCGCCGTAGTCTCGGATCAGCCTCGGTTGCACGCCGATCAGCCGGGCCTTCGCTTCGTTGGCATAGACCACATAGCCGCCATAGAACGATTGAGACGCGCCGGGAATGTCGGTGAGCGCTGCCGCGATCATGCCGCCGGTACAGCTTTCCGCGGTCACGATGGTTTTTCCGTCACGCGCAAGTATGTCGAGGACCTCGCGGCCGGTATTCAGTTGGGGATCGGCTGTGGCGCCCATTAGTCGTCCCTCGGCACTTCAACGCTGGCACTTGCCATTGCCACGATACCCTCCTCACGCCCAATGAACCCAAGCCTCTCGTTGGTCGTGGCCTTGATGGCTATCCGGCTGGTGGGAATGCCCAGTGCCTCACCGATCGCCATCTGCATCGCCGGCACGTGGGTGGCGATACGGGGAGCCTCGCAAACTATGGTCACGTCCACATTGACGATACGCCCACCTCGGCGCGCCACCAAGTCCCCAGCGTGACGGAGGAACACTGTAGAACGGGCGCCCTTCCACTGCGGATCGGACGGAGGGAAGTGAATGCCGATATCACCCTCGCCGATTGAGCCCAGCAGGGCATCGGTAAGGGCATGAAGGGCCACATCTGCATCCGAGTGGCCCATGAGGCGCTTGTCGTGTGGAATTTGGACCCCGCCGAGCCACACTGCGTCGCCCTCGGCGAAGTGGTGAACGTCATAGCCGGTGCCAATGCGCGTTTCCATCCGAGTGTCTCCGCTGATGATCCGCTCCGCCCGCGCAAAGTCGTCGGGATGGGTGATCTTGATATTGTCCCGGTGCCCGGGAACCATGATAACGCGCAAGCCCGCCCATTCAGCGATTTCGGCATCATCCGTAAACTCGCGCCGCACGCTGCCAGCGCGCATATGCGCGGAGAAGAGCTGGCCGAAGCGGAATCCCTGCGGCGTCTGAGCTGCGTGAAGCTGCCGGCGATCTTCCGTTGCCGTCACCTCGTTGCCATCTGCCGAGCGCTTGATGGTGTCGGTTACGGGCAGCGTAGGCAGTGCTCCCTGCGAGGCACCGAGCGCTTCGATCACCCGATCGATCAGCGCCTCTGGCACGAACGGTCGTGCTGCGTCCTGGATCAACACCAGATCGGGCTTCAATGGCGCAAGGGTTCGCAGCCCTGCCAGCACTGATTGCTGCCGCGTGGAGCCGCCCTCCACCGGCGTGAGCAATCGATCGTTCCCAAGACCGAGCGACGCATACAGCTCGGTATGTTCCGGATGGATGACAGGTAGTACCCAGTCGACATCAGGATGGCCTAGAAATGTGTCGACGGTTCTCGCGAGGACCGCACGACCGCCCACCAGCCGATACTGTTTGGGGATCTGGTCGCCAGTTGTGTCCGCCCGCTCTCCGCGTCCCGCCGCGACTATAACCACGGCGATGGACTTCTGCGGCATGAACCCACTCTGACTTCAAAATGACACGTCCCTGTGGTCTAGCGCTCGCCAAGCTATGCGGCAAGTGCAGGGCAGCCGCTGCCAACCGCGGCTTCGTAAAGCAGTTGCACCGGAAACGTATTTGATTATTGTGCAGGCACAACCGGTGGCTTGAACATTTCTGATGCACTCATCGCCTGACACTGCCTGCCTTATGAGCATCGGGAGCCACCCTCTCTCCAACAATGCTCTGTTGGCGCCGATGGCCGGCATAACCGACCGCCCCTTCCGCAGGATCGCAGAGCGCTTCGGCGCAGGCATGGTCGTGTCCGAGATGATTGCCAGCAATGCGCTGAGCACCGGTCACGCCGACATGGTTCGTAAGCTGGGGCGCCCGGACCGACTCCCGCACATGGTCCAGCTCGCCGGGTGCGAAGCCGAGTGGATGGCACAGGGCGCTCGCCTTGCCTACGAGGCAGGAGCGGACATTATCGACATCAACTTCGGTTGTCCTGCCAAGCGCGTGACCAACGGATATGCTGGATCAGCTCTGATGCGGGTGCCAGACCAGGCGGTGCGACTCGTCGAAGCCGTGGTGGGGGCTACGCCGTTGCCGGTGACCGTCAAGATGCGCCTTGGCTGGGACGATGACAGCCTGAATGCCCCAGACGTTGCGCGGCGTGCCGTTGATGCCGGCGCCCGGATGATTACCGTCCATGGACGCACCCGGCAGCAGTTCTACAAGGGTAGCGCCCGGTGGCACCTGGTTCGCACTGTCGTTGAATCGGTGGACGTGCCGGTCGTCGTCAACGGCGACATCGTCGACCATGAGACCGCGCGTGAGGCGCTGCGGGAATCAGGCGCGGCAGCGGTTATGATCGGGCGTGGGGCGCATGGCAGGCCGTGGCTTGTTGCCCAGATCGGCGCAGCCCTTGCCGGCAGGCCCCAGCCAACCACACCACAGGGCAGGGAACTCGCCGAGCTGATCGCCGAGCACTACGAGGACATGTTGATCGAATACGGCACTGCGGTGGGCCTGAGGGCCGCGCGCAAGCATCTCGACTGGTATGCGGAAGCCGCCGGATTGGATCTGGACAAGCCCACTCGAAAGGCGTTGCTCGACAATGATTCCACTGAGGCCGTGCTTGATATGATCGCCACACTGTTCAGCGGCGACTGGAAGCAGGCAGCATGAGCACCTCCGCCCTCGCCAACGAAGATTCAGCCGAAACCGCGTCATCGATCGCGGTTCTGCAGGCACTGCCTCAACCGATCATCGTTTGCACCGACGATCGCCAGATCGTCTTCGTGAACTATGCTGCAGAAGCCTTCTTCGGCGCCTCGCTGAGTGTGCTCACCCGACAACGGCTCGACGATCTGATCGCCTTCGGCTCACCTATAATCTCGCTGGTCGAGACGGTTGCGCAGCGCCGCGCGCCCATGACGGAGTACCGGGTGCGGGTTGGTTCCTCCCGCTTCGGCGATGAACGCGTGGCGGACGTGTTCGCGAGCCCACTCTCGGACAGCGACGGACGTATTGCGCTGCTGATTCAGGAACGCACCATGGCCGACAAGATCGACCGGCAGATGGTGTCCCGTGGGGCTGCGAGGTCGGTCACAGGCCTCGCTTCAATGCTGGCGCACGAGATCAAGAACCCGCTGTCAGGTATTCGCGGGGCCGCCCAGCTGCTGGAGCAGACGGTTGCCGCGGACGAGATACCCCTGGCGAGGCTGATCCGCGAAGAAACTGACCGCATAGTGACGCTGATCGATCGAGTCGAGGTGTTCGGCGATGAGCGTCCGCTGGAGCGAGAGCCGATCAACATTCACGTGGTGCTTGACCGGGTGAAGCTGCTGGCCCGCAACGGGGTGGCTCGGGGTATCAGCTTCTCGGAAGAGTACGATCCGTCGCTGCCTCCGGTCTTTGGCAACCGTGATCAACTGATCCAGGTGTTCTTGAATTTGGTGAAGAATGCCGCGGAAGCGCTCGAGCGGACGCAGAAGCCTGAGATCCGTATCACCACTGCCTTCCGTCCAGGCATTCGCATCAGCGTCAACGGTGTGTCAGAGCGCATTTCTCTGCCCCTCGAAATCGTCATCGAGGACAATGGGCCGGGCGTGCCCTCCGACATCATGCCGTTCCTGTTCGATCCCTTCGTCACCACCAAGATCAACGGCTCGGGCCTCGGATTGGCGCTCGTCGCTAAGATCGTTGGTGACCACGGAGGAGTCATCGACTGCGAGAGCCGGTCCGGCCGCACGCGCTTCCGCATCCTGCTGCCGGTCGCAAGCCGCAGTCTCACGCCTAACGAGGTAGTCCTGAAATGAGCCACGTCGTCCTGCTCGCTGATGACGACGCCGCCATCCGCATGGTGCTGAACCAAGCGCTGACCCGTGCCGGATACGAAGTGCGTCCAACCGGCAACATCTCCACGATGTGGAACTGGGTGAGCCGTGGGGAGGGCGACATTCTCATCACCGACGTCGCCATGCCGGACGGCAACGCCTTCGAGGTGATGCCGAAGATCAAGAAGCTGCGCCCTGACTTGCCGATGATCGTCATGAGCGCGCAGAACACGTTCATGACCGCAATTCGCGCCTCCGAAGTGGGTGCCTATGAGTACCTGCCGAAACCTTTCGACATCACCGAGGTGCTGTCGGTTGTGGCGCGTGCTCTGGCGGATGCCAAGAAGCCCACGCCGGCCGAACGCAAGGCGGAAGAGCCCGGCGAGACCATGCCGCTGGTCGGCCGCTCGACGGCAATGCAGGACATCTACCGGGCCCTGGCTCGGCTGATGCAGACAGATCTCACGGTGATGATCACGGGCGAAAGCGGCACCGGCAAGGAACTGGTTGCTCGCGCGCTGCATGACTTCGGCAAACGGCGGAACGGTCCGTTCGTCGCCATCAACATGGCCGCCATCCCCCGAGACCTCATCGAGGCCGAGCTCTTCGGCCATGAGAAGGGCGCGTTCACGGGCGCCAACACTCGCTCGTCAGGCCGCTTCGAACAGGCCGAGGGCGGCACCCTCTTCCTGGACGAGATCGGCGACATGCCGATGGATGCCCAGACGCGTCTGCTGCGCGTCCTGCAGGAAGGCGAATATACCATGGTCGGGGGGCGCAGCCCCATCAAGACCAACGTTCGCATAGTTGCGGCGACCCACCGGGACCTCAGCCAGATGATCCGTCAGGGTCTGTTCCGCGAGGACCTCTACTACCGGCTCAACGTCGTCCCGATCCGCCTGCCGCCCCTGCGGGAGCGCATAGATGACGTAGCGGATCTCGTGCAGCACTTCCTCAACGCCGCGCAGCGAGAGGGCGAGCCGCCCAAGTCCATTTCACCCGAAGCCATCCGGCTCATGCAGAACTACAACTGGCCGGGCAACATCCGCGAACTAGAGAACCTGGTGCGGCGGCTGTCGGCTCTCTATGCCGACGAGATGATCTCGGCCGAGATCGTCCAGAACGAACTCAATATCGCGGACCGGACAGCTACGCCGGGCGCGGCAGGTCCCGTGGACGTCTCGATGGCTGTCGAAACTCACGTAGGGCAGTTGCTGCGGGAGTACGAACCCCACCTGCCACCCGCGGGGCTATATCAGAGGGTGATAGACAAGGTGGAGGCGCCGTTGATTGCCATGGCGCTGAATGCGTGCGGGGGCAACCAGATCAGGGCAGCGGACTTGCTCGGTCTGAACCGGAATACGCTGCGAAAGAAGATCCGCACCCACAGCATCGAGATCGTCAAGCACAGCCGGCGGAACTAGGGCGCGTTGACCATTTCCTGACGGGTGCGGCGTTCACTGACA
>JAEZHZ010000393.1 GCA_023436745.1 Pseudomonadota bacterium
CGGTACTACTTCGGATACCCCACTGCCATACTGACCGACGGAGCCCTGGCAGCCCGTCGCCAGGTGGCTGAATGGCTGCAGCAACACGCGATACCCCTCGAACCGGGCGTCACCGTGGAATAGTCGCTGCTTCCGCCGCCGCCGGCGTCTTGGCTGGGGACCACCTTGCCCGGACACACGCGGCGACGGGACCACGCTCCCCAGAGCATTGAAGAGTTCAGGAACGACAGCGACAAGTCAGCGCCTTGGTCTGACGTCGTAGTCGCGGCTGGCCGCGCCACGCCCAATGCTGCTTGGCAGCACCATTGCTCTGCGCTCCAGGCATCCAGACCGGTTCCCTGCCGTGCCTTCGTTCACATCTTCAAATGCGAGCCCCACGTGGGCAGCTTCATGTTCCCGCAAATAACTGACAGCAAATAAAATATAGCCAAATACGGCCGGTATCGGCGGAATTTGACTCTATTACTTGATCTCGATAGTAATTTTGTCATGGGCATAAAGACATTCATTGCAGTGTCGGTTGCAGTTGGCGCAGCCCTGTTTCTAGCCTACATCACATCTCGCGCGGCCCCGCTTTCAGCAGATCCAGAAGTTGCTTCCTGGACGCAAGTTGTTGATGCCACACAATTTGCCGGCAGAGACTCGGCGTCAGCAGCCTTCTTCGACGGTCGATATGTTTTGAGCGGAGGCTTCCTGTCTTCAGACAAGCCGGCGCTGTCCGATCTCTGGGTGTCCAGCGACGGAAAGACGTGGAGCCTGGCAACCGACGATACGCCGTATGACGACTATGCGGCGCTCGTCACGGACGGTTCCCAACTCCTCGCGGTCGGCCAGACCGTGTGGAAGGCGCAGGACAGCACGCTGACGAACTGGGTCAAGATCTCCGATGAGGGGCCGAGCAACCGCACCTACGCCGGCAAGGCCTTCTGGACGGGAGACCGGTTCATCTACGCTGGCGGAAGCGACATCGCCACCTCGCCAGATGGGGTCAACTGGTCCCATCACACCCCGCCGTTTGCCCCCAGGACCCACTACGCTGCAGCTCTTCACGACGGTCAGGTGTTTGTGGTTGCCGGCGCCGACGAGGGGCGGCCCAACGGCATCGCCGGATCGATGTACCCGGGCACAACGGAATTCAACGATGTCTGGTCATCCAGCGATGGCGAGAACTGGCACATGGTCTTGAGCAACGCGCCATGGCAGCCGCGGATGTGGCCTCTCCTCATGTCTGCCGGAGACTACCTCGTGCTGGCCCAAGGCTTCAGCAACAGCGAGGCCCGCAATCTGTCCGATGTCTGGATAAGCCGTGACGGCGTCGAATGGAAAGCAATGGCCGAGACAGAGGGGGAGAGCCCGTCCCCCCGGCACTTCGCGTCCTCCTACTACTTGGGCGAGAACAAGTTGCTGGTCGTCGCGGGCAATGCCTGGCCGGTCCAGAGCGACGTGTGGCGTCTCGAGTTGACACCGAACTAGACTGCGCCGCTCTTGCGCAACTCGCCGCCGCAGCGACCGCCACACAGCCCCGCTCCCCTTCACATCTTGCCCCTCTCGTACAAACAGAGGATGGCAACGGGGCATCCGGTACCGATTATCCCCCCGGTTCAAAGCAGTGCGAAGAGTTGCTGCGACCGTCGGGGGGAAGGCATGTCCGGTGAGTTGCTGATCGCTCTCTTCCATTTCATTGCGGCGTACACCCTCGTGCTGGTCGTTCCCGGCTCCATCATGTTGACCGCCGGCACGATTGCTGCGTTCGATGGCATGAGGCGGGCGGCGAACTTCATCTTCGGGGTCGCGGCCGGGGCCGGCGCAATAACGGCCTGCGCCGGCTTCGCAGCCGATCTGGTTCTCCGCGCGGTTCCCGCCATGGTCGTGCAGGCGGCGGGAGCCGGGGTCCTGCTGCTGGCCGCCGGCATGATCCTGAGGGCTCCGGTTGCGCTCACACGCCGGTTCAACCCGGCCACGTCCTTCACCCTTGCGGGCGCGGGCGTCGTTGCGGCGCTGACGTCGCCGCTCACGGCCGTCTTCACCACCACCATGTTCTCCGGTCCGCTGGCCGGCTCGCGCGCACCCACCGCAATTCTGCTGGCTGCGCTGCTCGTCGCCGCCGCCAACCTGTGCTGGTACGGCGCCCTGGCAGCGTTCGTGGCCCGGCCCACCGTCCGGCTGGTGCTGGTGAAGCGCGAGGCCACCGCCCGTGCCGGATCGGCGGTGGTGCTGCTGGTCCTCGCCATGCTGACCCTCGGTGGCGCCAGCATCAGGCTGCCGGCCTGATACCATGCCTCACACGGGCACTCTGCAGGGAATTTCGAAACCGGCGTAGCAGCCGAAATCCGCCACACGCCTCATGCAAATGGAGGATGCGCGGACCAGTCCAAGCTGTAGGTTCTGCCGCGACAGCGTCGGCCCACTAAATCTCGTGGTCCCGTCATTGTCGGTCCTGACATAGAACTCTCCGGGGCGCCCTGCCCCGGACTTTTCTGCCCCGGATGTGACGGCGGGCCGCGCAGTTCTAGCCGCGCGATGCCTCGTCGCGTTCGGCGTCGGCCATGCCCTGCCTCTCGCCATAGAACACTCCCCACCGGTGAAGCGCGCTCAGCACCGGCTCGAGCGAACGTCCGAGCGGGGTGAGTTCATACTCCACCCGCGACGGCACCTCGGCATAGACGGTGCGCACCACGATGCCGTCCGCCTCAAGCTCCCGCAGTTGCAGCGTCAGTATTCTCGCCGTCGGCCCCGGAACGAGCCTCCGGAGATCTCTGAAGCGCCGGCGACCGCCGAGCAGGGCATAGAAGATCAACGGCTTCCACACGCCGCCCATCACCGAGACCGTTGCCTCTATCGGGCAGCCGGTTCGCTGCCCCGACTGCTGTTTCCACCGCATCGCGCTACTTCCCGAAATGGTACTCGCAGGCCGATTTGTGCGTTCTTGCAGGCCCGCCTCGTGCTGCGCACCTTCATCCCTCGGGCTCTGCTGGCCCGACGGAGAACTGACGTATGAGCTTCACCGAGCAGAACAAGGCCTTCATCCGCGAAATGATCGGTACGAAGAAGCGCCTCGAGGACTATCCCGGCCGGTACGACGATAATCTCGTCATGCATGAGCCCGCATCCTTGCCCTTTGGCGGCAGCTATCGCGGGCTGGGTGAGTTCCAGGAGTTCTATCCCGCCGTCCGGGCGTTCTACGATTTCACCCGCTTCGACCTGCTGGGCGTGTTCGGCGACGGCGACATGGTGTTCGCAACAATGAGGGCGGGGCTTGCCGGCTCCGCTGGCACCATTTTCATTGCCGAGCAGTTTAGGTTCGCCGGAGACAGGCTCGTGGAGGTCCGCGTGCACATTTGCGACGACGACGCCGCATCCGAAGCCCTCCGCTGACCCGCGGGAGCACCGATGCGACAGGGCTCGACCATCATCATCTCGGGTGCAGGCATAGCCGGCCTCGTGGCCGCCTGCTGGCTCGGCGAGCGCGGCTTCCGGCCCGTGGTGGTCGAGCGGTCCCGATCGCTCCGCGCGACCGGCCACGCGGTGGATCTATGGGGCAGCCCCCTGGAAATCCTCGGCCGCATGGGCCTCTCCGGGCAACTCGCCGAACTGTCCATCCGCAACCACGTCGGCATCACCGTGACCGGCAACGGCCGCCGCGCCGAAGTGCCCCTCTCCACCCTGTCGGCATCGATCCACCCGGAGCATGTCGAGATCATGCGCTCCCATCTCGTCACCCTCCTCGCCGACGCCGCCGACGCGCACGCGGAGTGGATGTTCGGACGAGAAATCGTGGCCGTGGAACAGGACGCCGATGGCGCAATCGTCACCCTCGACGACGGCTCGAAGCGAGAGGCCTCGCTGGTCATCGGTGCGGATGGCGTTCACTCGGCCGTGGGCCGGCTCGTCTTCGGCGATGACAGGCAGGTGCTCCCGCTCGGCGCCCGGTTCGGCAACTGGTCCATGCCCAACCGCCTCAACCTCGACGGCACCATCGTGCGCTATCTCGCCCCCGGCCGCACCATGGTTGCCTTCCCCGTGCCGCGCAGCGACCGGCTTGCCGTCATTGCGCTGGAGCGGACCAGCGCGTCCGGCGACCCGTCGGCGAGCATCGATGACATCCGACAGGCCTTCACCGACCAGGCATGGCCCGTGCCGCTGCTGACCGCAGGGCTGGATGAGGCCGATGATTTCTACGGCGACACCATCGTGCGCGTTCGCACCCGAACGCCGGTCCGTGGCAGAGTGGCGCTGATCGGCGATGCCGCCTTTGCTCCCGGAGCGGCCGTGGGCGGCGGAACGGGCCTCGCCGTCCTGTCGGCCTACCTGCTCGCCACGGCCGTGGGCGAAGGGGAAGCCTCCCGCGCCCTCCCCGCCTACGCCGCCGCCATGCAGCCGCTTGTTGCGAAGACGGAGCGGATCGCGCCCGAACTGCTGGACGCTCTCCTGCCCCGGTCGACGCTGGCGGCCAGTCTGACCGTCCGCCTGCTTCCGGTGCTGGCGGGGCTGCCGGGTTGGCTGCGACAGCGGGTGCCGATCCTGCCGCGCCCCGCCCTCGAAGGCCTGCGCGCCATCGCCGGCTACCCGATCGGTCCCGCCGATACGTCCATCATGCCGACGTCGCATTAAGGGCGGGCGTTGCCGGCTCGACGGTGCCTCCCAGAGCCCTCTGTCCGACAAGCACCGTGAACAGCGCCAGCGCACCCGAAACGATCGAGACCCAGAACCCGCTCTGCGCGCCATAGGTGTCGACCATCCAGCCCGAGACAAAGGCGCCCAGCGCCATGCCGATGCCCGCACCCGTCATCACCCAGGTTACGCCCTCGGTGAGCGCGGTTTCCGGTATGCGCTGCTCGATCAGGCTGAAGGCGGTCATCAGGGTGGGCGATATGGCAACGCCGCTGAGGAACACGACCCCGGCAAGGAGCGGCACGGAGTTGGCGAACGGCAGCGGCCATGCCGTCACCGCCAGCACCACGAGGGCAATCAGAAGCTGCTTCTGCAACGCCATCGTACGGTTGATGGCCCCCACCAGCAGGCCCACGACGAATGAGCCGGCGGCATAAACCCCGATCACGAGGCTCGCCGCTTCCGGCTGGCCCAGCGCCTCCGTCATGGCGACGGAACTGACTTCCGCCGTCGCGAAGATCGCGCCGACGAACACCAGCGCCAGAGTCACGATCTGGACGGGACGGTACCAGAAGGCCGAGCGCCCAAGCCCCCTGCCGGCGCCCGCAGGATGGGGCTTCGGCTCGGTAGAGCGCTGGATCACGAAGAACAGTCCGCCCACCACCAGCATCAGCGTGCTGGCCAGCAGGCCCGCTGCCGGAAATAGGGCGACGCTCAGCCCCACCGACAGCGATGCGCCCGTGATGTAGACCAGTTCGTCCGCGGCGGACTCGAACGCGAATGCCGTGCCGAGTTCCGGGCGTCCCCGGAACAGTTCGCTCCAGCGCGCGCGGATCATTGCGGGAAAGCTCGGCATCACGGCGGCCACAAGGGCCGTGGCGAACAGCGTCCATGTCGGCCAGCCCTGGCTGGCTGC
>JAEZHZ010000146.1 GCA_023436745.1 Pseudomonadota bacterium
CGCCGAAATGGCGCCCAGCCGCACGCCGGCATAGAGGCCCTCGACCGGGGTCGGGGCCACCAGGACGGGGGCCGGTGCCGGGTCGAAATAGACCTGCTCCAGCGGCTGCGCCGACGCTGCCGACACGGCAAATGCCGCCAGCACTACACCTGTCGCTACCGCATCAAACCGCATGCCCGCCTCCACTTGCCGCCATTGCGCCCACAAATCGCCCCGGCGGCAACAGAATAATCGCCTCATGGTGGCGGTGGTGTACGCGCTGTTGCCGCGCCGCACCAGCCCCTCTCAGGCCTGCACCACCCCCGCCCCGCCGCCAACAGGGGGCCTCGCGTCCTTCCGGGCGCTCCCGGCGGCGGCCGTCCCGGGTGGGGAAGTTCATTGACTCTTCGGCGTTTCAGCGTATGAGACGTGCCGAGCTTTTCCAGCTGAAAGCAGTCGATTTCATGCGCTTCGCCTCATCCGCCTCCGGATGCGTTCTGACCGGCCTCGTTGCCGGTGGCGTTGCCCTGTCGACTAAACTGACCAAAACCGCCTGAAGCCTGTCCCCGGGGTCATCCTCCCCGCCGGGGAGAGGCCGATGAACATGGCCGCGGCCGACTAGGCTGCGCGGGGCGGACTGGCAAGGGACCGGAGTTCCGAAAAATGGGTTATCGCGTCGCTGTCGTCGGGGCCACGGGCAATGTGGGCCGCGAAGTCCTCAATATTCTCGCCGAGCGCAACTTTCCGGCCGACGAGGTGGTGGCACTCGCCTCCTCCAAGTCGATCGGGGTGGAGATCAGCTACGGCGACAAGGTCCTGAAGGTAAAGGACCTCGAGCATTTCGATTTCTCCGGCACCGACTTCGCCATCATGTCGGCCGGTGGTTCGGTGTCGAAGGACTGGGCGCCGCGGATCGCTGCCGCCGGCGCCATCGTCATCGATAACTCGAGCTACTGGCGCTATCATTCGGACGTGCCGCTGGTGGTGCCGGAGGTGAACGGGCATGTGCTCGATCGCTGGCTCAACGACCCCAGGCGCACCAACATCATCGCCAATCCCAACTGCTCCACGGCCCAGCTCGTGGTGGCGCTGAAGCCGCTCCATGACGCGGCAACCATCAAGCGCGTGGTGGTGTCGACCTACCAGTCGGTGTCCGGCGCCGGCAAGGCGGGCGTCGACGAGCTGTGGACCCAGACCAAGGGCATCTTCGTCAACGACGCGCCCACCGCCTCCAAGTTCCCCAAGCAGATCGCCTTCAACGTCATCCCCCAGATCGACGTGTTCATGGAGGACGGCTACACCAAGGAAGAGTGGAAGGTGCTGGCCGAGACCAAGAAGATCCTCGATCCGAAGATCAAGGTCACCTGCACCGCCGTGCGCGTGCCGGTGTTCGTCGGCCACTCCGAGGCGGTCAACATCGAGTTCGACAAGCCGATCACCGCCGATGAGGCGCGCGACATCCTTCGCGAGGCGCCGGGCATCTCGGTGATCGACAAGCGCGAGCCGGGCGGCTACGCCACCCCGGTGGAAGCGGTGGGCGACTACGACACCTATGTGTCGCGCATCCGCGAGGACGTGACCGTCGAGAACGGGCTCGCCATGTGGGTGGTCTCGGACAATCTGCGCAAGGGCGCCGCGCTCAACACGGTGCAGATCGCCGAAACGCTGATCGAGCACGGCCTCGAGGCCCGCAAGGCCGCATAGGCGATAGCGTTCCTTCTCCGCGGTGCAACACGGCGCCGCGCGGGGAGGCGACAGACGTCGGCCCCGGCCCTCGGCCGGGGTGACACCGAGTGTCCTGCCGGCCCCAAAGTCCAGACATGCCCCTGCGCCACGTCCTGCTTGCCCTTGTCGTCGTCGCCATCTGGGGCTTCAATTTCGTCGTCATCAAGCTGAGCGTCGAGGCCATGCCGCCGCTGCTGGCGGCAGCGTTGCGGTTTCTTGCGGCCGCGGTGCCGATGGTGTTCTTCGTGAAGCCGCCCAAGGCGCCGTGGTGGATCATCATCGCCCATGGCATGGCCTTCGGGTTCGCGCTCTATGCCTTCCTCAATGTCTCGATCGCCTGGGGCATGCCCGCCGGGCTGAGCTCGGTGGTGCTGCAGACGCAGGCCTTCTTCACCATGGCCATCGCCTTCGCGTTGCTGGGGGAGCGGCCGAGCCGCTTCCAGGTGGCGGGGGCGGCGATCGCCTTTGCCGGCATCGGGGTGATGGCGCTCGAACGGATGGCCGGGGCCGGGCTCGTGGCGCTGGGGCTGACCATTCTCGCGGCCATCAGCTGGGGCTTCGCCAATGTGCTGACCAAGCAGGCGGGCCGGGTCAATGTCGTGTCGTTCACCGCCTGGAGCGCGCTGGTCTCGCCGCTGCCGCTGCTGGCGCTGTCGCTGGCAGTCGAAGGCTGGCCCGCGGTCTCTCAGGCGATCATGGGGTTCGGCTGGGACGATGCGCTGCTGATCGCGTTCCTCGCCTATCCGGCGACGCTGCTGGGCGGAGGCATCTGGGCGTGGCTGCTGGGGCGGCACCCGGCGTCCGTCGTCGCTTCGTTCACGCTGCTGGTGCCGATCACGGGGCTGGCCTCGGGCTATCTGGTGCTGGGGGAGCGGGTGACGCCGCTCGAGATCGCCGGAGGGGTCCTGATCATCGCTGGCGTGGCGGTGACGCTGGTGCGGCGGCGGTCAATTGCAGCGCCGGTTCGCGGCACCTGAACATGGCAGAAGCCACCCCGGGGGCGGGGGTGGCTCCTGCGCATGACGTTCGCGGGGGGCGAACGCCTCGAGGTCAGGTCGCGGGAGCGGCAGTTGCCGCAATCAGCGCGTCGTACTCGGCAGCGGAGAGTTCGCCATTGCCGTCGGCGTCGGCGGCCGCGAAGGCCTCCGGAGTAAGGTCCGGCCAGGCCGCCTGGGCTTCCGCCAGCGACAGGCCGGTGCTGAGGTCGGCATCCAGCGTCGCAAAGTCGGTGGCACCGGCCTGCGCATAGGCAGCCGAGGCAAGACCAAGGGCGAAAACGGAGGTGAGTACGATCTTCTTCATAGGAGGTCTGCTCCATGATGGGGAAAGGCGGCGGCGGGTCTGCCCGCTACCGACGGTCGCTTCCCTGCGAACCGTGGAAACGAAGATGGTGGCGGTTTGCGGCAACCGATGGCCGCGAAGCGGGAATGATCTTGGTCATTCTGGGCCGGTTCTGCCGCAACAGGGGCAAGTTGTGGCCGCCGATGTACACGGGGTGCGCCGACATGTATTCGGCGCCGCATTTGCGCCATCACGCAATCGTTGCTGGCCGACAACTGTGAAATTGCCGACTCACGAAAACGTATCTGCAGAAGATCTATTGAAGGCCGACAGTCACGCGGCCGTGATCGGCTGCCGCGGCGTCGCGGCAGCCAAGTCGTCGCGGGGTCAGATCAGAGTTCGGGGCGGTAGAAGTCGCCGTCGGGATCCATCACCCAGAGCTCGCCGGTCGAAATGTCGAACCAGGCGCCGTGAACGCTGAGCCGGCCTTCCTGTTCGAGCGAGGCGACATAGGGGAAGGTGCGCAGGTTGCGGATGGAGTTGCGGATGGAGATGCGCTCCATCGCCGTCTGCCGCTCGGCCTGGGTGAGCAGGGCATTCTGGCCGAGCTGGGCCGGCAGTTCGCCGAGCATGCTCATCCACTTGCCGATGAAATCGCCATCGTCGAGCGGGGTGTGGTGATGGCTGAGCGCCGCGCCGATGCCGCCGCAGCGGCCATGCCCCATGACCACGATGTTCTCGATCTCGAGCGCCTTCACCGCGAACTCGATGGCCGCGGAGGTGCCGTGCTGGCCGCCATCGGGCTCGTAGGTCGGCACGAGGTTCGCCACGTTGCGCAACACGAACATCTCGCCGGGGCTCGCATCGAAGATCAGTTCGGGCGCGGCGCGGCTGTCGCAGCAGGCGATGATCATGGTGGTCGGATGCTGACCGGCGCTGGCGAGGTCGCGTATCCTGTCCTTCTCGCGGGCATAGCGCCCTTCCATGAAGTTGGCGTGACCCTTGAGGAGATGTTCAGGAAAGCTTTGCATGTTTTCCGATTAGCGTTAGCTAGGCGCGAGATCAACTAGCCGTTGGGCGCCAGGATAACCCGCATGCTCATCTACCGTTTCCTCACCGGAGAGGACGACGCCAGTTTCTGCCACAAGGTCACCAGGGCGCTTTCGGAGGGCTGGCAGCTCCATGGCGGGCCGAGCTATGCCTATGACGCGGTGAGCAAGAAGATGCGCTGCGGGCAGGCGGTGACCCGGGTCGCGGCGGACCAGCCCTACGATCCCGAGAAGAGGCTGGTCGACTACTAGGCCAAAATCTCACCACGCTTCAGGGCTATGCGAGCTATTGCATGTTCGGGCGAGGCACCCCACAGTGCCTGAAACGAGAGAGCAATGACCGACAAGACCGCCGAACCGGACGTCAGCTGGGACGAGCTGCGTCCGCAGCTGATCAAGATGGCCCTCGAGCTCGGCCCGCTGGTGGTGTTCTTCATCGCCAATGCCCGCGCCGACATCTTCGTCGCCACCGCCTGGTTCATGGGCGCGATGGTGGTGTCGCTGGCGCTCACCTGGGCCATCCTCAGGCGGATCGCGGTGATGCCGCTGGTCACGGGCGTGGTGGTGCTGGTGTTCGGCGGGCTGACGCTGTGGCTGCAGGACGACACCTTCATCAAGATGAAGCCGACCATCACCAATTCGCTGTTCGCGGCGGTGCTGCTGGGCGGGCTGGTCTTCGGGCATTCGCTGCTGAAATACGTGTTCGGCGATGTCTACAAGCTTCGCCCGGAGGGCTGGAGCAAACTGACTCTGAACTGGGGCCTGTTCTTCGTCGCCCTCGCCATCATCAACGAAGTCCTGTGGCGGAACTTCTCCACCGACATCTGGGTGGCCTTCAAGGTGTGGGGCGTGATGCCGCTGACGGTGATCTTCTCGCTGACGCAGGTGTCGCTGCTCAACAAGTATGCCCCCGCGAGCGAGGCGGCCCGTGTGCCGCCGGTGGGCGCCGAGCCCTAGGCGTCTCCCCGGGGTTCCACCCCGGCAACCGCCGAGACCATCTCGTTTCCCGTATCTCCGATCCGTCCCGGCTCACCCCGGGGCGGCTCGTTGTGCGCACCTCGGCACCCGCGGCAGCACCCCCACCCGACCTCCCCCTGAAGGGGGAGGGGCGCATCGAGCCTGCCGCAGCCTTCGGGCCCCACCAGCCTATCCCTCCCCCTCCAGGGGGAGGCTAGGTGGGGGTTCTTCCCCGATCTATCCCGCCCATCCCCCCCCCCGCCTCCCCCGGAGAGGGGGGAGGGGCGCGATCGTGCCTGCCGGCGTTACGCCCGGCGCCCGTACCACAGCACGGCGTTGCCCTTGCTGGTGATTTCGGCGCGCCTGAGTTCGAGCCGGGTGGTGGGAGTGTCGGGTTCGAACAGGTGCCGGCCCTTGCCGCTGATCACCGGGTGGATGATGAGCGCCAGCTCGTCGAGGAGCCCGGCGAGCATCAGCTGGCGCACCAGCGACATGCCGCCCATCACCGAGATGGTGCCGCCTTCGCTGGCCTTCAGACCGCGCACGAAATCGAGGAGGTCGCCCTCGATCAGCTGCGAATTGCTCCAGGCGAGGTCAGACGGCTTCAGCGTCCGCGAGGCGACGTGCTTGGGCACGGTGTTGATGAAACCGGCAAAGTCCTGGTCCTGACTGGCGTTCGGCCAGTAGCCGGCCCATTCCTCATAGCCGACCCGGCCGAGCAGCACGGTATCCACATCGGCCATGATCTCGCCGAGCAGCGCGCCCAGCTCGTTGTCGAAGCTGTCGAACTGGAACTGGTCGGGCGACTCGGCGACCCCGTCGACGGAATAGAACAGGCCGGCTGTGACTTTGCGCATGGTGCTTCCCCGCTGTTGTGCTGGCAGCCAAAAAGGCTGTCGAGTGCACTAGCGACGAACGGGGTGGGGGAATTTCGACCTTCACGCGATTGAGCCACACTTTTGCAATGACTCGGCACCTGTATCCCTTGACAACGCCGTGAACAAAATAAGAATTGCTACACCGCCTCCAGTAGACGTGAGCTAAATGGCAGAAGATCGTGCTAGGCTGTGTTGACAAAAGGGATTCCCAAATCGCTGCCTGACTGATTCAAGGCTTCCTTTCAGAGGAGGCAGTTTTGGCCCGGGGCGATCTGACTGATGATGAGTGGGCGCTGGTAGGGGCATTGTTGCCGGCCGAGCGTGGTCGGTGGTCTCGGCCAGCCCTAGACAACCGGCGCTTTCTGAACGGAATGCTCTATGTGTTGCGGGTCGGCTGCCCCTGGCGCGACATGCATGAGCGCTATGGCAAGTGGAACTCGGTCTATGTCCGGTTCCGCCGCTGGGCAGAGCAAGGGGTCTGGGACGCCTTGCTGGAAACGCTGGTCGAGCTTGGGCTCACCGACGACTGGCAGCACATGATCGACAGCACCACGGTGCGCGGCCACTCTCAGGCAGCGGGCGCAAAAGGGGGACTCATAAGGAGGGTTTTGGTCGAAGCCGCGGCGGCTTTACGAGCAAAATCCACGCCCGTGCAGACGGTCAGGGACGCCCTCTTGGCTTCGTCCTCACCGGCGGCGAAGCCTCCGACTATAAGGCCATCGATGACCTGATGGCCTTGCCTGTCGCCAAACCCAGGCTGATGCTGGCCGACAAGGGCTACGACAGCGACGATGTCCGCGCCAGCCTGCTGCTCAAGGGGATTCTGCCGGTCATCCCGCCCAAGGCCAACCGCAAAGAGGCCATCGCCTGCGACTACCGTGCCTACAAGGACCGTAATCGGGTCGAGCGCATGTTCAACAAGCTCAAGCAGTTCCGGCGCATCGCAACTCGATACGACAAGACCGCCGTCTCATTCCTTGGCTTCCTGGCACTCGCCGCCGCAAAGCTATGGATGCCGACTTATGTCAACAGGGCCTAGCGCGATCCCCTCCGGGGCGCGGATTTGCTGCATGACGTGCAGCTGCCAATTCGCCTGGGCAGACCCTTGCACACCGGCAGGCTAGTCGATACCGTAAGCGCATCCACAGGGGTGCTCCGTACGGTCGGGGCTGAGATGAGGGCGGCAAGCCTTCGGACCCTAGAAGCTGATCTGGGTAATACCAGCGGAGCGAGGCGGTCCCATGTATTCTGGCGCACAAGTGTCACTGTATCCGATGACCGACGATTTCGTCGGCGTCATCACGAGAGCGATTGGCGCAATCGCGCCCCATCGCGACAACCTGAAGGTCGAGACCGACGACATCTCCACCCTGATGGTGGGACCACCCGAGGTGCTGTTTCCTGCGATGCGGGATCTGTTCACCGCTGCGGCTCGGACCGGGGTTCATTGCGTGTTGTCCGCGACGATCTCGCGCGGCTGCCCCGGTGCACCGGACGACGCCATCTGCCAGTCCAGCCACTTCGACGGGCGGATGCCACCACTCGATGAGCGGCGTGCCCTCGCGGTTGCCGCGGTCCACAACGCGCCCTCGACGGGCGTTTCCTCCGTGGCGCAACTGTCGCTCTATGTCATGGGCCAGGACAGCCACATGGACGAGATCTATGGCTGCATCGACTTTCTGAAGGCCTCCGGCACGTTCGAGCAGGCCAAGCACTTCGCCACCAAGCTCAGTGGCGACACCGGGGCGCTCTTCGCGGCGCTGGAACAGGCATTCTGCCGCTTCGGCCCGCCGGAAGGACATGTAACCATCGACCTGACGGTATCGGCGAACAGCCCCAGCCTGCTCTAGAGAGCCGGAGCAAACGGCCATGTCGTCTCGATCTGTCTCGTCGGGCGGAGCCCGTCGCCTCGCCGCCCACGCGTGGCCCGCCATCCTGTCAGTGTCACTGCTGGTGATGGCTTGGGAGGCCTATGTGCGGGTCTCGGGAATTTCCCCCACTGCACTGTCGGCGCCCTCCCGCGTACTGATCCAGGGCTTCGCGCAACGGGAGGCGCTGGCCGCCCATACGCTGGCGACCCTGCAGGCGACACTTTTCGGATTCTCCTGTTCGCTCTGCGCCGCATTCGCGTTCTCGCTGCTGCTGGACTTCTTCCGTCCCCTCCGCCGTGCCTTGTTCCCGGTCTTCATCATCACCCAGACCCTGCCGCTGGTGGCAATTGCACCGCTGGTCGTGCTCTGGTTCGGCTTCGGCCTGACGCCAAAGGTGGTGCTGGTCGCCCTGGTGACCTTCTTTCCCATGCTGGTGGCGCTGGTACAGGGCTACGACTCGACCGACCCCGACATCGAGGCGCTGCTGGCCTCGATGGGCGCCTCGCGACGCCGAATCTTTCTGTCCGCGCGGCTGGCCTCGGCCCTTCCCTACTTCTTCGCCGGGCTGAGAATCTCCATCACCTATGCCGTGGTAGGGGCGATCTTCGCGGAGTATGCCGGCGCGGTCCGCGGTCTCGGCATCTACATTCTCAACGCCAAGAACAATTTCCGGCCCGACCTGGTGCTCGCCGCGGTGTTCGTCAGCGCTACTCTGACGTTGTGCCTGTTCGGGGCAACGATCCTGTTGCAACGCGCTGCCATGCCGTGGACGCGCCTTGGAGAACGCTCGTGATGAGCGAGGCACGGCTGGAACTCAGGTCTGTATCCAAGAGCTTCGGCGACCTGCGAGTGCTGGGCGACGTCAGTCTGTCGGTCAGGCCCGGCGAGTTCGTTGCCGTGCTCGGCCCCTCGGGCGCCGGCAAGTCCACCATCCTGCAACTGCTGACGGGCGCGGTCCACCGCGATGGCGGGGAAATCCTCTGGGACGGCGCCGCGCTTTCGGCGGACAGCCACCGCTTCGCCTTCATGCCGCAACGCGATGCGCTGATGCCGTGGCGGCGCATCATCGACAACGCCGTCCTGGGCCTCGAAGTGCAGGGCGTCACCCGCCGGGAGGCCCGCGAACGGGTGCGCCCCCTTATGGAGGAGTTCGGCCTCGCTGGCTTCGAACAACACTATCCCTCGCAACTCTCGGGTGGGATGCGCCAGCGCGTGGCGCTGTTGCGCACCGTGGTGCAGCAGACCTCAATGCTGCTGCTCGACGAGCCCTTCGGCGCCCTCGATGCGCTGACCCGCGCCAGGATGCAGCAATGGCTGGCCCGCATGCGGCTGCATCACCAGTGGACGGTGCTGCTCATCACCCATGACGTGCGTGAAGCGGTGCTGCTGTCCGACCGCATATACGTGCTCTCGCCTCGCCCGGCGCGCGTCCTGCGGGAATACGATGTGCCGCTGCCGCATCCACGCCCACCGGCGGGTGGTGCGACACTCTCAGCCATCGAGGCAGAGATCCTGCAAACCCTGCTCACACCAGAGGACTGACCATGCTGCATCTTCGTGCCGCACTGACCCTGTTCGCCATGTTGACCGCAACGCCGATCATGGCTCAGCCGACCCCGGTGACCGTGGCGCTCGACTGGACGCCGAACACCAACCACATCGGCCTGTTCGTCGCAGAGGCGAAAGGCTTTTACGAAGAGGCCGGCGTCGCGGTCGAGTTCCTGCCCTATACCGACACCTCGGCCGCCACGCTGGTCGCCAACGGCGTCGCGGACTTCGGCATCCTCGGATCCATCGGCCTCTTCACGCAGCGCGCTGCCGGGGCCGACCTGATCGCCACCTATGCGCTGGTGCAGACAGAGACGGGGCGGCTGGTGTTCAAGGCCGACCGCAGCGACATCCAGCGGCCCCGCGATCTCGATGGCAAGACCTATGCCGGTTTCGGCAGCGGCTGGGAAACCGCCCTTATCGGCGGCATCATCCGGCACGACGGCGGGATCGGCAGCTTCGAGACGGTGACCCTGGGCACCTCGGCCTACGAGGCACTCGCCAATGGCGCGGTCGACTTCACGCTGGAGGTCTATAC
>JAEZHZ010000360.1 GCA_023436745.1 Pseudomonadota bacterium
CCGCATGAGTTCTCGGGCGGCCAGAGGCAGCGCATCGCCATCGCTCGGGCGATCGCGCTCGAACCGGAATTCATCCTGCTCGACGAGCCGACCTCGGCGCTCGACCTCTCCGTCCAGGCCCAGATCATCGACCTGCTACGCAAGCTGCAGGACGAAAGGGGCCTGTCCTACCTCTTCATTTCGCATGACTTGAAGGTCGTGCGAGCCCTCTGTCACAGGGTGATGGTCATGCAGCACGGCAGGATAGTCGAGCAGGGACCGGTCAATGAAGTGCTGATAAACCCACAAACCGAATACACGGCCCGGCTCGTTCGCGCCGCGTTCGATATTGCCGCCTGACCCTTCTGGAGCCTCTTCTACATGGCAAGTCCCAAGATCACCTTCATCGGCGCCGGCTCGACAGTGTTCATGAAGAACATAGT
Source organism: Pseudomonadota bacterium (assembly GCA_023436745.1). Lineage (GTDB taxonomy): Bacteria > Pseudomonadota > Alphaproteobacteria > Rhizobiales > Devosiaceae > Devosia. Next base: position 423 of record JAEZHZ010000360.1, read on the forward strand.
CGGCGACGTCCTGCAGAGACCTGCACTTGCGGGTGCCGAGATCCGCCTGATGGATATCGATCCGGTGCGGCTCGAGGAGAGTGCCGTTATCGCCGGCAAGCTCATCGCCAGCCTCGGAGTTCCGGCCACCGTGATGACCCACACCGATCAGCGCCAGGCGCTTGATGGCACGGATTTCGTCGTCGTTTGCTTCCAGATCGGTGGCTACGAGCCCTCGACGGTGATCGATTTCGAGGTCCCGAGGAAGTACAACCTGCGGCACACCATTGCCGACACGCTCGGCGTCGGCGGCATCATGCGCGGGCTCAGAACCGTCCCGCATCTATGGCGCATCTGCGAGGACATGCTTGCGGTCGCTCCGAACGCCATCATGCTCCAGTACGTCAACCCGATGGCCATCAACACCTGGGCCATCGCCGAGAAATACCCGTCCATCCGCCAGGTGGGCCTTTGCCACTCGGTGCAGGGCACTGCTCACGAACTGGCGCACGACCTCGACATTCCCTACGAGGAAATCCGCTACCGCTCCGCGGGCATCAACCACATGGCGTTCTTTCTCGAGTTCGAGCACCGCCAGCCCGACGGTTCCTACCGCGACCTCTACCCGGACCTTCATCGGGCCTATCGGGAGGGCAGGGCCCCAAAGCCCGGCTGGAACCCGCGCTGCCCCAACAAGGTGCGCTACGAGATGATGACGCGGCTGGGCTACTTCGTCACTGAAAGCTCCGAGCACTTCGCCGAGTACACGCCCTACTTCATCAAGGACGGTCGCCCCGACCTCATCGAGAAGTTCGGCATCCCCCTCGATGAGTACCCCCGGCGCTGCGTTGAGCAGATCGCCGGCTGGAAGCGCACCTCCGAGGAGTACCGCAAGGCCGACCGCATCGAGGTAAAGCCCTCGAAGGAGTACGCCTCATCGATCGTTAACTCGGTGTGGACCGGCGAACCCTCGGTGATCTACGGCAACCTGCGCAACAACGGCGCCATTACCTCGCTGCCCGACGCTGCAGCGGTGGAGGTTCCGTGCCTCGTCGACCACAACGGCATCCAGCCCACCCTTGTGGGAGAACTGCCGCCGCAGCTCACTGCGCTCATGCGCACCAACATCAACGTGCAGGAGCTGACTGCAAGGGCGCTCGTCGAAGAGAACCGGGACCACATCTACCACGCGGCAATGATGGATCCGCACACCGCCGCCGAACTTGATCTCGAACAGATCTGGAACCTGGTGGACGACCTCATCGAGGCCCACGGCACCTGGCTCCCCGAATGGGCCCGCGGGCCGCGCCGGCAGAACGTGGCCTGAGGGCCTGCGACAACGAAAAACCCCGGTGCAGCGGCCCCGGGGTTTGTCTCATGCGTCTTCCACAGGCGGATCAGTGATGCCCGCCTCCCATCTCGCGCAGTTCCTCGACGGAGCGGACGCGTCGGCGGGCAGCGCCGTCCCAGTCCCTCGTCCTGACCGTGGACCTCGCGATGCGTTCCCTCGCTGCCGGAACCGCGTCCGCATACTGCGGCAGCCACTGGGCCTGTGCCACGACCATCTCGTCGACCATGGCCCACACCTCGTCCGGCGTGCAGATGGCACCGACCAGTGGATCGTGCAGGACAGCCAGCTTGAGTGTGTTGATGTCTCCCGTCATCGCGGCCTCGACGGAGAGGCGCTGTACCCCTATCGAAACCGAGCAGGTTGCAGCGCAGGCCGTAGGCAGTGTGATCCCCTCGATCATGTTGATGCCGAACCGGTCCACATAACCGGGGCTCTCGATGATGGCGTCGTCGGGCAGATTGGTGATGATGCCGTTGTTGCGCCGGTTGAAATGGCCGCGGTAGACCCGCCCGGTTTCCATGGCCTCGATGATGTAGCTCGCGTGCTCCCCGGTGCGCCTGTACTCGCTGAGCGGTCTGGCGGCCTCGTTCCTGAACATCGGGAAGTCCGTTTCGAACCAGTTGCGCCGCTCGGTGGAGTAGCGCAGGTAGCCTCCTGTCTCCCCGTGGATCCAGTGGCTCATGTCGATCCAGCGTCCGATCTCGTCGGGGCGCTTGCGATACCAGGGCAGGTATTCGGAGAGATGCCCGTTGCTCTCCGTCGAGTAGAATCCGAAGCGCTTGAGCACGTCGATGCGTACCTTCTCGGTTCTCGAATAGACCGGGTGCGCCTCGAAGCCGGCAATCAGTTCCTGCGCTTCGACCTTTCTGCCCCGCGCGCGGATGTCGATGTACCAGGTCTGGTGGTTGATGCCGGAGCAGACATAATCCAGTTCTTCATCGCCCACCCCCAGAACCTCGGCTATCTGGTGCGCGCCATGCTGCACGCCATGGCAGAGGCCAACCACGTTGACGCCCCCGTAGAGGTCCGCCGCCCAGGTGTTCATGGCCATCGGGTTGGCATAGTTGAGGAACACCGCCCCGGGCTCGGCGACTTCGCGGATGTCCTTGCAGAAGTCCAGGATCACCGGGATATTGCGCTGGCCGTAGAGAATGCCGCCAGCACAGATAGTGTCCCCGACGCACTGGTCCACGCCATACTTCAACGGAATGTTCACGTCGGTTGCGAAGGCTTCGAGCCCGCCCACCCGCACGCAAGACATCACGTAGCGTGCGCCCGCGACTGCCGCGCGACGATCCGTGGTGGCGCTGACCGTCGCCGGCAGGTCGTTCACTGCAATTATCGTCTCGATCACCTGCCGTACCATGTCGAGATTGTGCGGATTGATGTCCGTCAGCGCGAACTCGACGTTCGCGAACTCTGGCACCTTCAGCAGATCCGAGATGAGGGTCTTGGTGAAGCCGATCGAGCCTGCGCCGATCACTGTGACCTTGAATGACATCGTGGTTCCCCCCCAAACAGTCCGCATGGCTAGGCAGTGAGTATTTCTAGCTCCTCCGGCTGTGCACATGGTATAGAAAGCTTGTGCCAACCCGGGTGGTTTTGTGCTTTCTCGCCTGCTCCAGCACGGACACGACATCCGCGTCCTCGATCTGCACAAGTCCGCCGTTCCGCTGCATTGCATGCCGGTCAGCGCCGGATACGAGCAACGCCGCAACGAGGTTTACTCCTGGGACGGGCTGCAGCGCGGCAGCGCACCTTTCGTGGTCATCCAGCACACGCTGTTCGGGCAGGGGCGGCTCGATTTTGCCGGTATCGGCTATCGTCTGGTGCCCGGCGAGACCATGGTGCTCACCTCGCCTCATGCACATCGGTACTGGCTCGAGCGAGGCGGGCACTGGGAGTACTTCTGGCTTGTGCTCAACGGCAGGGAAGCGCTGCGGCTGGCGCGCGAGGTGATCACAGCCCGAGGCCCGGTGATCAAGCCCGGTACGGCGATCGTCGACCGACTTGCCGAGGCCTGCTTCACCTTGCTCGAGCGGTCGGAGATCAGTTCTGGCGAGGCATCGGCAATGGCCTACTCCGCAGTCGCCGCATGCCACGATGCAGCTTTCGAGGCGGGCACCGAACGGGCGTCCTTCCTTGCTGCGCCGATGCAAAGGGTCGTTCAGTACGTCGAAGCCAACATCGCATCTGACCTTCAGGTCGAGCGGCTGGCAGTGGTCGCTGGCATGAGCCGCTCCCATTTTGTGCGCCAGTTCACCGCCGCCTTCGGCCAGCCGCCGTCTGAATGGGTGTTGAAGGAGCGGCTCGACCGCATCGAGCGGCTGCTCGTCGCGACCGACATGAGCGTTGCCACGATTGCCGGGCTGACGGGGTTCTCCAGTGCCAACTATCTGTCCAAGGCGTTTCGCCATCGGCACGGGCTTGCCCCGCTACAATTCCGGCTGACCCATCGGAGCCAGATCTAGAAAGACAGCGTCACTTCGCTGCCTGCCGTCACGTCCAGGAACCTCGTTTCCGCGCCCCAGGTCACAGCCACATGCTGTGAGCGCACCGGAAGCAGGCGCACCAGCGTTGGACGACCGTCACGCCAGGTGACGTCAAGCTCCATACCCCCTCGCATCCTGACGCCCTTGAGCTCTCCACTTGACCACTCCGAGGGCAGCGCCGGCAGAAGAGCGATCACGCCTGGGCGAGACTGGACCAGCATTTCCAGGATGCCGGCGGCGCCGCCGAAATTGCCGTCGATCTGGAACGGCGGGTGGGCATCGAACAGATTGGGGTAGCTGCGCTGCGGGTGCAGCAGTAGCCTCAACACCTCATGCGCACGGTCGCCCTCGCGCAGCCGCGCCCACAGGTTGATGCGCCAGCCAATACCCCAGCCGGTCGCGTCGTCCCCCCGGATTTCGAGGGAGCGACGGGCCGCGGCGGCAAGCTGGGGCGTGTCGATGCCGATCTGGTGGCTGGGGTGAAGCCCGTACAGGTGTGAGACGTGCCGATGGTGGGTTTCCGGGGCATCCATGTCC
>JAEZHZ010000260.1 GCA_023436745.1 Pseudomonadota bacterium
CGCACACCCAAACCCCCCGCCCCCCACGGCCGGCCCCAATTCTGTCTACGATAGTGCGTGACTACCGAGCGGCCGGACGAGCCGGAGCGGCAGCGATACCGCCTTCGCGCTGAGCGCGCTTCCGAGCCAGCTTGCGGGCGCGACGCACGGCCTCGGCCTTCTGGCGCGCCTTCTTCTCGGAGGGCTTTTCATAGTAGTTGCGCAGCTTCATCTCGCGGAAGACGCCTTCGCGCTGCAGCTTCTTCTTGAGCGCGCGCAGCGCCTGGTCAACATTGTTATCGCGAACGACTACTTGCAAAGGTCAACCGCCCTTTCAAAGCCTGACATAATGGGTTTGGCGTAAGCGCCAGCGACAACAGCCACCGTCGCCGACCAGCGTTGCCGGTCACCGTGGCCGGGTCTATAGCGCAGCATGTGGGGGTTGTCCACTGTTGCCGGGAGAAAAACCCGGGGGAACGCCCTCAGTTCCGCAGTATCCGGTTTATATGTCCCATCTTGCGTCCCGGGCGGGCTTCGATCTTACCGTAGAGGTGAGGCTGGGTGTTGCCGTCCAGACTTGCAGGCAGCGCCAGTGCCTCATCACCGATCAGGTTTTCCATCACCACGTCGGCGAGACGGGCGGGGTCCCCCAGCGGCCAGCCGGCTATTGCGCGGATGTGCTGCTCGAACTGGTCGGTCAGACACACGGCTTCAGTCCAGTGCCCGGAATTGTGGACGCGGGGCGCGATTTCGTTGACCAGCAGGGTTTGGCGACCATCGGCGGAGACGACGAAGAACTCGACGCCGAGCACGCCCACATAGTCGAGCGCGATGACAATGGCCTTGGCGACCATGCTCGCCTGTCGGGCGAGGGCAGGGGAGATGGCGGCGGGTACGGTGCTGGTGTGGAGGATGTGGTCGCGATGAACGTTCTCCGCGGCGTCGTACGCCTTCACCTCACCGGTGAGGCCGCGGGCGACCACGACAGATACTTCCTTGGTGAACGGGATAAACCCTTCAAGGACCAGCGGTTTCGGGGAGAGCTCGTCGAATGCGGTCGCTGCATCGGCGTCGGTGCGGAGGATGCGCTGACCCTTGCCGTCGTAGCCTAGGCGGGTGGTCTTGAGGACAGCCGGGAGGCCGAGGGCGGCGATGGCGCCGGCGAGATCAGCTTCCGATTCCACCGCTCGATAGGGTGCAACTGGGATGTTCTTGCTGGTGAGGAACGTCTTCTCGGCAAGCCGGTCCTGAGAGATCGCGAGCGCGTTGGCGCCCGGCCTCAACGGCTTGACACGGCTTATGGTTTCGGCGGTCGCGGCCGGAACGTTCTCGAACTCGTAGGTCACGACATCGACCGCCGCCGCGAAGCGTTCGAGCGCCTCCACGTCGTCATATGCAGCGACAGTCCTGTGCGGAGTAACCTCGAAGGCTGGGCTCTGCGGGTCGGGGCAGTAGATGCGGGTCCTGAAGCCGAGGCGGCTGGCGGCGAGCGACAGCATGCGGCCGAGCTGACCGCCCCCAAGAATGCCAATCGTGCCGCCGGATGGCAGTGGTTTGTCTTGCTTTCCGTTCACACTTACTCGCTGTCTGCAGGGAATTGGGGAACAATTGCGGTCTGCCTGGCACGATATGCATCGAGCCTGTCGGCGAGTTCGTCATCGGCGAGGGCGAGGACCGCAGCGGCGAGGAGCGCCGCGTTGATGGCACCCGGTTCGCCAATGGCGAGGGTGCCCACCGGAATGCCTCCGGGCATCTGTACGATCGAGAGCAGGCTGTCCTGACCGTTGAGCGCCTTGGAGCGGACCGGCACGCCAAAGACGGGCAATGGTGTCATCGCAGCAATCATGCCCGGCAGGTGCGCGGCGCCACCGGCGCCGGCGATGACGATTTTGAAGCCTTCGCTGCGGGCCGTGGTGGCGAAGTCGACGAGCCGTTCCGGCGTGCGGTGAGCCGAGACGATTCGTGCCTCGTACTCGATCTCCAGGGTCTCGAGGGTTTCCGCGGCCAGGCGCATGGTGGGCCAGTCGGACTGGCTGCCCATGACAATGGCGACCGGTGGCTTCGTCAGCATGCAGGCTCCCCCTCAGGCAGGCTCAGGCGATAATATCTGGTAGCAGGATGTTCTCGAGCTGGACGATCCGGTCCTTCAGCGCCAGCTTCCGCTTCTTCAGGCGCTGAATCAGCATGCGATCCGCTACGTGCGACTGGGTGAGCGTATCAATGGCCGCGTTGAGGTCGGCGTGCTCCTGCCGCTTGGTTGCCAGTTCGAGACCGAGAACGGCCTCCTGCTCCTTGGTGAGCTGCAGCATGTGTGACGAGCCCCGAGATCACACCATTGTGGTTAGCCGATGACCACGCTTTTTGCACCAGCTTTAATGCGTGCCAACAACCGGGTCGACAAGGCCGGCAAGATTTGTGACCATCGGCCTGTCCATAGTGGTTCTGAAAGGCTTTGTCATGACTACCGAAGGCCATATCGCGGCACTGGAACGTCGCCATCAGGAACTCGATCGCCAGATCCAGGCGCAGATGCAGGATCGACGCTACGACGAAATGGCGGTCAGCGCACTCAAGCGCAAGAAGCTCGAGGTCAAGGACGAACTCTACCGCTACAATCAGAACAGCTAGACGGCACCAGCCCGTCCTGGGACTTCGGAAGGGTCACGACATGGTCGCGGCCCTTTTTTGATGCTCAGATGCCCCAGAAGACCGCCCGCGCGCCATCCCAGATCAACTTCAGGGAGAGCAGGAACACCAGCCAGTAGGCTATGCGGTAGAACCACAGCATCGAGATGCGGCGCACCAGCATCACCCCAAGCAGCACCCCAAGCATGCCCACGGGCGCCAGCGCTGCCGAAAGCGCCAGGTTGCCGACGCTGAGCTGGCCAAGGAAGAAGTAGGGTACGAGCTTCGCCGTGTTGACTATGGCGAAGAACCAGGCGGACGTGCCGGAATACTGCGTGGGCGAGAGGCGCTGGGGCAGCACGTAGATCTGGAAGGGCGGGCCGCCGGTGTGGCTGATGAAGCTGGTGAAGCCGGCGGCGGCACCCCAGAAGCGCCCCCAGCCGCGTGAGGGCGGCCGGTCCGCGACTTTCTTGCGCAGCGGCAGGATGGCGTCGACCACGAAAAGCAGGGGGATGACGCCGACGAAGAGCAGCACCGCCGCATCCGACACCACAGACCACAGCAGCCATCCGAGAATGGTACCGACGGCGGCGCCGGGGAGCATGATCCGGATGATGTTCCAGTTGAAATCGCGCCGATAGGTCCAGACGGCGATCACGTCCATTGCCAGCAGCACCGGCAGCATCATGCCTGCGGCGTCCCGGGCCGGCATGACGAGGCTGAGGAGCGGCACGCCGACCATGCCGAGGCTGCCGAGCAGCCCGGCCTTGGACAGGCCGACAATGAGCACGGCAATCACGGCAACGGTTACGAAGACAGGATCGAACTGCATGAACTGGCCGGACCGAAGGACATAAAGAAAGGCCCCGCTGGTGGCGGGGCCCTGCTACCGGCTCGCGGGAGCCTAGTTGTCAGTATCGCTGCGCAGCGACTTGAGCTTGGCGAACACGGAGTCGGCGTCGAGGCCATCCTGCCGCTCGGCTGCGCGCTCGTAGCCGCCCTCGTCCTGTCCTTCCTGCTCGGCGCGGGCAGCGCTGCGTGCCAGCGCCTCCTCGGCGGTGAGCAGGGTGGTGCCTTCGGAAACCTCTTCGCCGGGCGTGCCGCCCTTACTTGCACGCTTCACTTCCAGATCGAGGTCGATCTGGCTGCACAGGCCCAGGGTCACCGGATCCATGGCCGTCAGGTTGGCAGAGTTCCAGTGGGTCGACTCGCGCACCGACTCGATGGTGGCCTTGGTGGTGCCGACCAGACGCATGATCTGGGCGTCCTTGAGCTCGGGATGGTTGCGCACCAGCCACTTGATGGCATTGGGGCGCTCGTTGCGGCGTGAGATCGGGGTGTAGCGCGGTCCCTTGCGCTTGGCTGCCGCCACGCGCACCTTGGGGTCGCTGACCTTCATGCGGTAGTTGGGATCGGCCTCGGCCTTCTCGATCTCCTCGCGGGTCAACTGCCCGTTCTGAATCGGGTTCACGCCCATGATGCCGCCCGCGACATCGCCATCGGCGATGCCCTGCACTTCAAGCGGGTGCAGCGAGCAAAAGGCGGCAATCTGTTCGAACGACAGGGCAGTATTGTCGACCAGCCAGACAGCGGTTGCCTTAGGCATCAACAATTGGGTCATAAGAATAACACTCCTCGTGGCGCGGCGGGTCTTCCTCCCGGCCGCTCCGCCTCATGCTTCAGTCGTGAGGGGGAACGACGTTAATATAAGACGAAGACGATGCATCCGCAACGGATTTGGGGCAGCGGCTCTCACTTATCGGTGGGAGATGTCGCGGCCGCAGAAGGTGACCCGCGTTGCCCCACGCTTCAGTCAGCTTGAAAGCTTCATCCGCTGAACGTCACAACACTCCGTCGGCCGCCTAGCTTCTCGCTCGCCAGCGGTCCGCGTGACACAATGCAGCCAATTGCCTCGCCGTGGGTTGAATGCAGGCCCACACTGGAGTCAACGCCATGAACCGCAATGTCATCATAGGCATCGTCGTCGTCGTTATCCTCGTTCTGCTCGTGTTCGTCTTCATGAACATGAATACTGGCAGCCCGACCAACACGACGCCGACTACGGACACGACGACCACTACGCCCTCCACCACGGATACG
>JAEZHZ010000002.1 GCA_023436745.1 Pseudomonadota bacterium
CCGCGGCCCGAGGCGCGCGCCGCCGCCCTCGCCGCCGCCCGTGCCGCCTTCGAGACCGGCCTCGGACCAATATCCGTCACTGCGCCCAAAGGTGCCGGCGCGGGCCGGCGTCTCAAGTCCATCATCACGTCCTTCAGGAGGATATCGATCATGGACATGCGCCTTCCCGTCGGCACCGCCGCCATTGCCCTGCTGGTCCTGCCGCTGGGCTGGCAGCTTTACTCGACAACGGCCCTGATCCCGGCCGATGCGGTGATCGCGCCGCAGCCGGTGCAGGAACAGCCCGCCGCCGAGGCGTCCGCCCCGCAGGACGTCGCCAAAGCGCTGCCGCGGACCCCCGAGCCCGTGGCCGATGCCCTCACCAGCACGGCAGAGATGGACACTGCCGCCCCTGCCCCGCCCGCCGTTTTCATGGAAAGCGAGATCGCGCCACAGCGTGCCCTCGCCCCCACCGCCGCGCCTTCGCCCGGCGTCGGCTTCACCACCTCCACTTCCCCCCGTGGCGACAGCTTCAGCGGCTTCGACGAGCAGCGTGTCAGGGTCACCGCGGAAGAGCCGGTTTCGACCTTCTCGGTCGATGTCGACACCGCGAGCTATTCCTATGTGCGCCGCATGCTCGAGGACGGGATGCTGCCCGAGCCCGACGCCGTGCGGCTCAAGGAACTGATCAACTATTTTCCCTACGACTATCCGGCCCCCCCGACAGCCGAGACGCCGTTCCGGCCGACGGTCGCGGTCTACCCGACACCGTGGAACCCGGCGACGCAGCTGGTACACATCGGCATCAGGGGCTACGAGCCACCTGCGACCGAAGACCGGCCAAGCAATCTCGTCTTCCTGATCGACACCTCCGGCTCGATGGACGAGGCCGACAAGCTGCCGCTGTTGAAGCGGGCCTTCTCGCTGCTGGTCGAACAACTCTCCGCCAACGACACCGTCGCCATCGTTGCCTACGCCGGCTCCGCCGGTGTGGTGCTGGAGCCCACCCGCGCCACCGAGAAGGCAACCATCCTGTCAGCCCTCGACGGCCTGTGGGCCGGAGGCTCGACGGCCGGGGCCGCAGGGATCGAACTCGCCTACCGGCTGGCGGAGGACAATCTGGTGAAGAACGGGGTGAACCGGGTGATCCTCGCCACCGATGGCGATTTCAATGTCGGCATCGAGGATCCGGAGGATCTCGAGCGCTTCATTGCCGCGCGGCGTGACCGGGTGAGCCTGTCGGTGCTTGGCTTCGGGCGCGGCAATCTGGGCGACGACACGATGCAGGCGCTGGCCCAGAACGGCAACGGCAATGCCAGCTATATCGCGAGCTTCAGCGAGGCCCGCAAGGTGCTGGTGGAAGAGATCGGCGGCACGCTCCGGACCATCGCGCAGGACGTCAAGATACAGGTCGAGTTCAACCCCTCCGTCGTTTCGGAACACCGGCTGCTCGGCTACGAGACCCGGGCCCTTGCGCGCGAGGACTTCAACAACGACCGGGTCGATGCCGGCGACATCGGTGCGGGTCACACCGTCACCGCCATCTACGAGATCACGCCCGTCGGCTCCGGCGCCGCCCTGGTCGATCCACTCCGCTATGGCGGCGAGGCCGCGCCCGCCTTGGCCAGCGACGAGATCGCCTTCCTTCGCATCCGCTACAAGCGCCCGGGCGAGGCCACGAGCCGGCTGATCGAGCAGCCGATCACCCCCGACCTGGTCGCCCCGGGCGTCGAGGCGGTCGGCGAGGACTTCCGCTTCGCCGCCGCCGTCGCCGCCTTCGGCCAGAAGCTGAGGGGCAGCACCTATGCGGCGATGGACTGGGACGACATCCTCGCCCTCGCCAAAGGTGCCCGCGGCACCGACGAGGGCGGCTATCGCGCCGAGTTCGTCAACCTCGCCGCGACCGCCGCGCTGCTCAGGCCCGACACCCCCTAGGGCGTCTCGGGCGCCATCCATTCGGCGCCCGCGGGCCGCTCCCGGAGGCGCCGATAGTACTCGGAAACAACCGGGAATTCCGGCTTTTCGTCCGGCACTCCGTACCATCGGTGCACCGACAGCCCGAGGGCGATGTCGGCGATAGAGAAGGCCCCGTCCACGAATTCGCCGCCCCTGGCGAGCTGGTTCTCGAGAATCTGCATCTTGCCGCTCCAGCGCACGATCGATTCGCGCACCTTGACCGGGTCGTCATAGCCGGGCGTGTTGCGGAGCCGCGCATTGACCGCATAGCCCCAGGTGGGGTTGAGCTCGGTTGCCTGCCACACCAGCCACTGCAGCGCCCGTCCCCGCGCTCCCGGCTCGGTCGGCAGCAGCAGTCCCGAGCCGTACCGGTCGGCGATGTAGATCAGGATGGCGGTGCTCTCCCACAGCGTCACCTCCCCGTCGCGGATCACCGGGACCTGTCCGTTGGGGTTGAGTGCGAGGAACTCGGGCACCTTCGGATCCCTGAGCGGCAGCCCCCAGTCCTCCCGTTCATATGGCATCCCCAGTTCGTTCAAGGCCCACAGGACCTTGCGTACGTTTATCGAGGTCACACGCCCGAGTACGTTCATGTTGCGTTCACCTTCGTTCATGTTTGCGGCCAAAATGGTTCGTTTTGGCGGCAGTTTCTGCCCACTTTTTGCGTTCTGCGACGGCAGGTTAATACCTTGTTTACCATCCGCTAGGTAATTCTTGCCCACTAACAGAGCCCCTGACCGGGGCCGTGTGATGGGACGGGGCGTGGATAATTTTTCCCAGCTGATCAACCGCATAGGCCTTCCGCGGCTTGCCGCAATGGCCACGGTGGCGGTGCTTATGCTGGGCTTCTTCGCCTTCCTGATCCTGCGCGCCCAGACCCCGACCCTCGCCCCGCTCTACACCGGTCTCAGCCTCGAGGACTCCTCGGCAATTGTGACCGAACTGCAGACGCTCAACGTCCCCTACGAACTCCGCGGCGAAGGCGACACCATCCTCGTTCCGCGTGATCAGATCACCACCTTGCGCATGAGCCTTGCCGGTGAAGGCCTGCCCACGCGCGGTCAGGTCGGTTACGAAATCTTCGACCAGCAGTCGACGCTCGGCGCCACCAGCTTCGTCCAGAACGTCAACAATATCCGTGCCTTGGAAGGCGAGCTCGCCCGCACGATCACCTCGCTGAACCGCATCAAATCGGCGCGCGTCCACCTCGTCCTGCCCGAGCGCGAGCTGTTCCGCCGCGAACGCAAGGACCCCTCCGCATCCATCGTGCTGTCCGTCCGGGGCGAACTCTCCGCCGGCGAAATCCGCGCCGTGCAGCACATGGTCTCCTCTGCCATCGAGGGCCTGAGCCCCTCCCGCGTCGCCATCGTCGACGACCGTGGCAACCTGCTCGCCGCCGGCACGGGCGATGAAAATGCGGGACTTCTCGCCGGGGAAGCCAGCGAACGCACCCTCGGCTACGAGAACCGCCTGCGCACCCGCCTCGAGGACATGCTGGCCAATGTGGTCGGCGCCGGCCGCGCCCGCGTCGAAGTGGCCGCCGAACTCGACTTCAACCGCTCGACCACCACCTCCGAGATCTTCGACCCCGAATCCCAGGTCGTGCGTTCGAGCCAGAGCCGCGAAAGCGAAAGCCTGTCGGCCAACGCCAACGGCCAGGTCTCCGTCGCCAACGAATTGCCCGGCGCCAGCGAGAACACCGTCGCGGGACCGAGCGAACAGGGCACGACGAGCGAAGAAGTCGTCAACTACGAGATCAACAAGACCACCCAGACCGCAGTCACCGAGGCTGGCGCCCTGAAGCGGCTGTCCGTGGCGGTGGTCGTCGACGGCAAGTACGCGGCCGACGAGAGCGGCAACAGCATCTACACGCCCCGCACCGCCGAAGAGGTCGCCCAGATCCTGACGCTGGTCCGGTCGGCCGTCGGCTATGATGCGGCGCGTGGCGACTCGGTTGAAGTCGTGAACATGCAGTTCGCCGAGCGCCCGGACCTCGCCCTCCCCGGCACCGATGCAAATGCCGGCCTGCTCGACTTCACCCGCGATGACCTGATGAACGGCGCCGAGATGGCGGTCACACTCCTGATCGCGCTGGCCCTGATCCTCTTCGTCATGCGGCCGCTGCTCAAGAAGGTGCTGACGCCCGAACAGGAGCCGCTGGCCCTACCGCCCGCAGCCGAGCTCGGCCAGCACGGCGTGCTCGCTCCCAATGGCGAGGTAGTGCCCGAGATAGTCGAGGAACCGAAGAACAAGACTCCGGCCTGGGTCGCCAATGCCAAGTCGATGGGCGAGACCCAGCTTCAGACACTCAAGACCGTCGGCACTCTCGTCGAGGAAAATCCAAAACAGGCCGCGCTCATCGTGCGCGACTGGCTCTCTAGCGCTGCGTAGCACCCATGGCCCTTGTCTCCCAATCCGCCGAACCCGATCCCCAGACCCTCGGCAAGCAGCTCACAATCGGCAACGAGGCCTCCAACCAGCGCGTGCTGAAGGGCGACGAGAAGGCTGCTGCACTGCTTCTGGCGCTCGGCCCCGAATACGGGCGTCCCATCTTCGACGAGCTCGACGAACTCGAGATCAAACAGTTGTCGCGCGCCATGGTGCGGCTCGGCCCGATCACCCAGGAGATGCTCGACGACCTGATGATCGAGTTCGTCACCACGGTTTCCTCCAACGGATCGCTGGCTGGCAACACCGATTCCACAGAGCGACTGCTGCTGAGCTTCCTGTCCCAGGAGCGGGTGGACGCGATCATGGAGGAAATCCGCGGTCCGGCCGGTCGCAACATGTGGGAAAAGCTCAGCAACGTTCAGGCCGACGTGCTCGCCGCCTACCTGAAGAACGAGTACCCCCAGACCATTGCCGTGGTTCTGTCCAAGATCGCGACGGAGCACGCCAGCAAGGTGCTGGCGGTGCTGCCCGAAGAGCTGGCCATGGACGTGGTGCAGCGCATGCTCGGGCTCGACCCGGTTCAGAAGGAGATCCTCGAAAAGATCGAGGCCACCCTGCGTACGGAATTCATGTCGACCCTGAACCACACCAAGCGCCGCGACAGCCATGAGCAGATGGCGGAGATCTTCAATGCCTTCGACCGGCAGACCGAAGCACGGTTCCTGACCACGCTCGAGGAAACCAGCCGCGACGACGCCGAGCGCATCAAGGCGCTGATGTTTACCTTCGAGGATCTGGCCAAGCTCGAAGCCTCGGCTATCCAGACGCTGCTCGCCCGCATGGACAAGCGGGAACTCGCCATGTCGCTCAAGGGCGCAAGCGAGCAGGTCAAGGAAACCTTCTTTGCCAACATGTCTTCCCGCTCGGCCAAGTTGCTGCGCGAGGACATGCAGGCCATGGGGCCGGTGCGTCTCAAGGACGTTGACGAGGCCCAGGGGCGGATGGTCGCTACCGCCAAGGACATGGCCGCCAAGGGGGAAATCGTCATCCTCAAGACCAAGGCCGACGACCAGATGGTGGCCTAAATGTCAGCCCGCGTCGCTCGCTTCAACTTCGACCTCGACTTGGCCGAGCGCCCGGCACCGGCCGCCTCACCGGGGCTGGAACCCGCGCCCCCGCCGCCGCCTCCCGGCATTCCCGAGGAAGCCGTCATGCAGATGGTGCAGCAGGCGCGGGAGGAGGGATATGCCCAGGGGCTCGCCGCCGGCGAAGCCAGTGCGACCGCAATGGCGGCGCAGACCCTTGCCGTCGCCGCAGGCACTCTTGCAACACGCAGCGCCGAGATGGCCGCGGCACTCGACGATGCCACTGCCGACATTCGCCGTCAGGGCGTCGATCTGGCAGCCTCGATTGGCCGCAAGCTGGCCCTGCACCTGCTGGCCCGCTATCCGACGGTCGAGCTGGAGGCTCTGATCGCCGAGTGCATGCAGAGCCTCGCCGGCGTCCCGCACCTCGTGATCCGCTGCCACCCCGAACTTGCCGACGGCGTCCGCGATATCGCCACCGCCCATATGCAGACCTCCGGGTTCGAGGGAAGGCTGGTGGTGATGGGAGACCCCGATATTCGGCTCGGCGACGGGCGACTGGAATGGGTCGACGGCGGGCTGGTGCGAGACATCGCCGTCATCGCGGCCGACATCGACACTCACATCTCTGCCTATCTAGCCGGGCGGCAGCGCCCCAGCTCCCATGAGGAGAGCCATTCATGAGCACCCCTGACCAGGATCTCACCGCCCAGGAGTCCGTGAGCTTCGAGGAGATGGAGGCGCCCCAGCGCACCCGTCCCGAGGGCCATGTCGAGCGCACTGCCGCCGATCTCGAAGCGGTTTTCGACGTGCCTGTCCGCATCTCGGTCATTCTCGGGCGCACCAAGATGCCGGTGAGCGAACTGCTGAAGATGGACACCGGCACCGTCATCGAACTTGACCGCCAGGTCGGCGAGGCCGTGGAAATCTTCGTCAACGACCGGCTGGTCGCGCGTGGAGAAATCGTCCTCGTCGAGGACAAGCTCGGCGTCACCATGACCGAAATCATCAAGCCGCAATAGGAGCGAGACCCATGCGCCTCCTCATCATCGGTGCCCTAGAGGGCCAGCTCAGCCAGGCGACCAAGATGGCTATGGATGGCGGCGCCAAGGTTGCGCATGCCCCGAGCGTCGAGATCGCACTGGCGAGCCTGCGGGCAGGACGCGGCGCCGACCTGCTGCTGGTCGACGTGATGGTGGACATCGGAACGCTGATCGCGGGCCTCGAGGCAGAGCGGATCGCTGTGCCGGTGGTCGCCTGTGGCGTCCAGACCAACGCCGCCGCTGCCGTCAACGCCATCCGTGCCGGCGCCAAGGAGTATATCCCCCTGCCGCCGGACGCCGAGCTGATCGCCGCGGTGATCGCCGCGGTCGCTCGGGAGTCCTCGGACTTCCTTTTCCGCGACCCGGCGATGGAGCGGGTGGTGAAGCTTGCGGAGCAGGTGGCAGGCTCGGAGGCCTCGATCCTGATCACCGGCGAGAGCGGCACCGGCAAGGAGGTGATCGCCCGCCATGTCCACGCCAAGTCGCGACGCGCCAACAAGCCGTTCATCTCGATCAACTGCGCCGCCATTCCCGAGGCGCTGCTGGAATCCGAGCTCTTCGGTCACGAGAAAGGTGCCTTCACCGGCGCCGTCGGCCGTCGCATCGGCAAGTTCGAGGAAGCCTCCGGCGGCACGCTGCTGCTCGACGAGATCAGCGAGATGGACGTACGGCTCCAGGCCAAGCTGCTGCGCGCCATCCAGGAGCGGGTCATCGACCGCGTAGGCGGCAACAAGCCGGTGCCTGTCGACATCCGCATCCTCGCCACGTCCAACCGCAACCTTGCCGAAGCGGTGCGCGAGGGCACGTTCCGCGAGGACCTGCTGTTCCGGCTGAACGTGGTCAACCTCAAGCTGCCGGCGCTGCGCGACCGCCCCGGCGACATCGTGGTGCTGAGCGAGCATTTCGTTGCCAAGTATGCCAAGGCAAACGGACTGCCCCCGCGCAGTCTCTCGCCCGATGCGCGCGATGCGCTGCTCAGGGCCCCCTGGCCGGGCAACGTGCGCGAACTCGAGAACACCCTTCATCGCGCCGTACTGCTCGCGACGGGCGACGTCATCGGGCCGGACTCGATCGTTCTTCCCGACGGAATGGGCCTTGCCGAAGCCGCCCGCCAGTCCAACCCCGCCGCGCAACTGGCGCAGACGGCAGAGGCGATGTCCCGCGCCCTGGTCGGTCGGACCGTGGCCGAAGTCGAGCGCGAACTGATTCTCGATACACTCGACCACACGCTCGGCAACCGGACCCACGCCGCCAACATCCTCGGCATCTCGATCCGCACCCTGCGCAACAAGCTGAACCAGTATGCCGACGAGGGTGTGCGCATCCCGGAGCCCGGCGAACGCCGGAACGTGGCGTAGCCGCTAGATGTCAGACCTGCCCAACGCCCCAGCCAGGAGCTTCAAGCTCCCCTCCGTGAGCAGCGTGGTCGATCTGCTGCGCTCGGGCGACATCGCGCTCGCGGTCGGGGTGATGGGGCTGATCGTCATCCTCATCCTGCCGCTGCCGCCGATCCTTGTCGACGTGTTGCTCGCCATCTCGCTCGTGTTCTCGGTCATGATCCTGATGACGGCGCTGTTCATCCACAAGCCGCTGGAATTCTCGAGCTTTCCCACGGTCCTGCTGA
>JAEZHZ010000102.1 GCA_023436745.1 Pseudomonadota bacterium
GGCCTGTCCCACCAGCCGCCGGCTGGCCGCCGGCTCCCTCTGATCGGAGCTCGTCATGTTCGAAGTCATCTTTCTTCAATTCCTCAACGGGCTGGACAAGGGCGCCGCTTACGCGCTGATTGCCCTCGGCCTGACGCTGGTGTTCGGCACCCTGGGCGTCGTCAACTTCGCCCATGGTGCTCTGTTCATGCTCGGCGCGTTCTGCGCCGTGCTGGTGCGCCAGTTGCTGACCCTGGAGACGGTCACCGTCGATCCTACCCAGCTATCGCCCTGGGGGGCGCCGCTGGAGGTCCGCGAGCCGCTGGTCCAGGCGTGGCTGGGTGATTACGGCGCCGTGCTCGTGAACTACTCGGTTCCGGTGTCGATCATCATCACCATCCCGGTGATGCTGGCGATCGGCATCCTGCTGGAACGCGGGATCATCAAGCACTTCTACAAGCGCACCCACGCCGAACAGATCCTGGTGACCTTCGGCCTCGCCATTGTGGCGCAGGAGATCGTCAAGGCCTTCTTCGGGCCCAATCCCATTCCGCAGCCGATGCCGACCGACCTGCGCGGGGCCGCCGATATCGGCGCCTGGCTGGGCATGCAGGCCAACGTCATCACGTACCCGATCTGGCGCCTGGTCTACTTCCTGTTCGCCGCAGTCGTGATCGGGGCGGTCTTCGCCTTTCTGCAGTTCACCACGTTCGGCATGGTGGTGCGCGCCGGCATGGCAGACCGCGAGACGGTCGGCCTGCTCGGCATCAACATCGACCGCCGCTTCACCATCGTATTCGGCATCGCAGCGGTCGTGGCTGGCATGGCTGGCGTTATGTACACGCCGATCCTTCCGCCGAACTACCACATCGGCATGGACTTCCTGGTCCTCAGCTTCGTGGTCGTGGTGGTGGGTGGCATGGGCTCCCTTCCGGGCGCCGTCGCCGCCGGCTTCCTGCTCGGCATCCTGCAGTCTTTCGCCTCCATGAACCAGGTGAAGGCCATCATCCCCGGCATCGACCAGATCATCATCTACCTGGTCGCTGTGGTCATCCTGCTCGTCCGTCCGCGTGGTCTCATGGGCCGCCGTGGTGTGATGGAGGCCTGATATGAATACCTTTATGTCCCGCAACGATCTGCTTCTGTTCGTCGGCTTCACCCTCGTGGTGCTGGCAATGCCGATCTGGCTGGCACCCTTCGGCGCAGCCTACCCCGACCTGCTGCAGCGCTTCATGATCTTCGGAATCTTCGCTGTCGGCTTCAACATCCTGTTCGGGCTCACCGGATATCTCAGCTTCGGCCACGCCGCCTTCTTCGGCGTGGGCTCCTACGCCGCGGTGTGGTCCTTCAAGCTGTTCAGTCTGGATGCCATCCCCGCCATGGTGCTGGCGATCATCGTCTCCGGGCTCTTCGCCCTGGTGATCGGCTTTCTCAGCCTCAGGCGCTCGGGCATCTACTTCTCGATCCTGACGCTCGCCTTCGCGCAGATGAGCTACAATCTCGCCTACTCGGTGCTGACGCCGATCACCAACGGTGAAACCGGCCTGCAGCTCACCATCAGCGACCCCCGCCACTTCGACCGCCTGCTCAGCGAGGCGGCTCCGGGGCAGCCCGTGCCGACCCTGCTGGGTCAGTCACTGGGCGGCTATGCCGGCTTCTACTTCTGCGCCGGCTTCCTGATCCTGGCGTTCTTCATCGCCCAGCGGATCAGCGGATCGCCGTTCGGCATGATGCTCAAGGGCATCAAGTCCAACCAGACCCGCATGAACTACACCGGGTTCAACACCAAGCCCTATGCCCTTGCGGCCTTCGTGATCTCCGGCATGTATGCCGGTCTCGCCGGCGCCCTGCTCGCCGTCACCGACCCGCTTGCCGGTGCCGAGCGCATGCAGTGGACGGCATCGGGCGAAGTGGTGCTGATGACGATCCTCGGTGGCGTGGGAACGCTTGTCGGCCCGGTCATCGGTGCCTGGCTGATCAAGTACTTCGAGAACATCCTGTCAGCGTTGAACGACCAGGTCCTGCAGCGCTTCTACAGCTTCCTGCCAGATGGTGTGGCCGACCCCATGGTCACCGTCACCTCGAAGTTCGTGGGTGAAGGCTGGTTCCTGACCCTGGGCCTCGTGTTCGTGCTGGTGGTGGTGTTCCTGCCGGGCGGCATCATGGAAGGCGTCCGTCGCCTCACAAGCTGGCTGCGCCGGCCTCGTGGAGCCGCGGGTTCGCCCACGGTCCAGACCCAACCCGCTGAGTGAGACCGTCATGACCCAGCCAAATATCGTTCTGCACGTTGCCGACGTCCACAAGCGCTTTGGTGGTCTGCACGCCCTGTCCGACATCGACCTTCAGATCGAAGCCGGCAAGACGCACGCCATCATCGGTCCCAACGGGGCGGGCAAGTCGACCCTGCTCAACGTGATCATCGGCAAGCTTGCCCCATCCAGTGGACAGGTGGTGTTCGACGGCACTGTCCTGACCGGCCGCAAGCCCTATGAAATCAACCAGTTGGGCATCGCCCGGGTGTTCCAGACGCCTGAGATCTTCGCCGACCTTTCGGTGCTCCACAACGTCATGATCCCGGCACTCGCGAAGCGGGATGGCGCGTTCAAGCTCAACATGCTCCGCTCGCTGGACAGCGAAACCGGCATCCGGGCCGAAGCCGAAGACATGCTGGAAGACGTGGGCCTCGTCGGCCGCCGGCACTCCAAGGCCGGCAGCCTCAGCCGCGGCGACAAGCGGCGCATGGAACTTGCCATGTGCCTCATCCAGCATCCACGGCTGCTGCTGCTCGACGAGCCCACCGCAGGCATGAGCCGCCACGACACCAACACCACCATCGAGCTGCTGCAGAAGATCAAGGCGCGCGGCATGACCAAGGTCATCATCGAGCACGACATGCACGTGGTGTTCTCGCTTGCCGACAAGATCTCCGTGCTCGCACAGGGCCGCATCATCGCTGATGGTACGCCCGACCAGGTGCGCGGCAATCCCAAGGTGCAGGAAGCCTATCTCGGAGGGGCCCACTGATGAGTGCAATCGCCATGCAGACGGACATCATCGGCGGCAGCCATGCCGCCGAGATCGAGGCCGCCCGCCCCTTCTTCAGCGTTCGCGACCTCCATGCGTACTACGGGGAAAGCTACATCGTGCAGGGCGTGTCCCTCGACGTTCGCAAGGGCGAGATACTGGCTCTCCTGGGCCGCAACGGAGCCGGCAAGACGTCCACTCTTCGGGCAATCGCCCGCACTGACAAGCCGCAGATGCGGCAAGGTGAAATCTGGCTGGACGGACGGGCCATCCACAAGATGAAGTCGTTTGAAGCGGCG
Organism: Pseudomonadota bacterium; assembly: GCA_023436745.1. Classification (GTDB taxonomy): domain Bacteria; phylum Pseudomonadota; class Alphaproteobacteria; order Rhizobiales; family Devosiaceae; genus Devosia. The sequence continues at coordinate 3,303 of JAEZHZ010000102.1, forward strand.
CGCGCGGGCATCCAGCTGGTTCCGGAGGACCGCCGGATCATCCAGGGTTTGACGGTGGAGGAGAACATCACCCTCGCCAAGGTTTCGCCCGGCAATGGCTGGAGCCTCGAACAAATCTATCAGAGCTTCCCGCGCCTTGCGGAACGTCGCAAGCAAGAGGGCGTGACGTTGTCAGGTGGGGAGCAACAGATGCTGGCGATTGCCCGCGCTCTGGCACGCGACCTGAAGTTGCTGTTGCTGGACGAGCCCTATGAAGGTCTCGCCCCGGTGATCGTCCAGGAGATTGAGCGCATCCTGCACTCGATCAAACCCCTGGGCATCACCACCATCATCGTCGAGCAGAATGCGGTTGCGGCGCTCAAGCTCGCGGACCGGGCCGTGATCCTGGATACGGGCGAGGTGGCATTCTCCGGGACCGCCAAGGAGGTTCTCGACAACGCCGAGCTCCGGCACGAATACCTGGCGATCTGAGCCAGCACCGATATCCTGGGCCTTTCGGCGCAAAGGCATTTCCGCCGATCTCACCCTCTCCCCAATGCCGGAAGGTCCTGGGTCCTTGCGCCTCCGGACGCCCCTTCCGCGACTTCCGGCTGAATCGGCTCGATGGTGACGCCATCGGCTTCGAGGGCATCTCGAACTTCCCGGGCAAGATCCACTGCGCCGGGTGTGTCCCCATGAAGGCAGATGGACCGCGCACTGGATTTCAACACCGTGCCGTCCTGCGCAATGATCTCGCCAGATTTGGCGAGGCGCAGGCAGCGTTCGACCACTGCATCGACATCGTGGATGACAGCCCCCGGGTCACCGCGCGGCACCAGAAGGCCATCCGGGCTGTAGGCCCGGTCTGCATAAGCCTCGCGGATCAATGGCATCCCGACAGCCTTGGCAGCGCGGACTTGTTGCGAATTGTCGAGCGCCAACACGGCTATTCGCGGATCCATGCCTTGGATGGTGGCGAAGATTCCAACGGCAAAGGCGAGCTCCTCGGCTGTCTGGTTTGCCAGCGCTCCATGCAGTTTCACATAGCGGAGCTTCACGCCGACTTCGTCGGCAATGTAGCGAACCAGGAACAACTGCGATCTGATTTGTCCCAGCAGTTGATCAAGTGGCATAACCACTCGAAAGCGGCCGAAGCGTTTGGGGTCCGCGTAACCAGGGTGGGCCCCTGCCCTCACGCCACGTGCCTTGCAGACCTTCAGAATATGCCGGATTGTCTGCGCATCACCGGCGTGTCCGCCGCAGGCGATCGATGCGCTTGAAACCACCTGGAGCAGATCTTCGTCGGTGCCCATGCCTTCACCGAGGTCGGCATTGAGGTCTATCGACGTCATCGGGTGCGGCTCCGCAACAGCTGGTGCGCATGTTCCACGGTCACCGGGCGGAAGGCAACCGGGGTGCCGGGACGAAGCTGCGCAAAGCGGTCGAGGTCATAGGTGATGATGGTCCCGATCCGCGGGTAGCCGCCCGTTGGCTGATGATCGCGCATCAGCACTATTGGCGTACCGTCACCGAGGATCTGGATGTCTCCCGGCACCACGGCCTCTGACACCAGCGACAGCTGGCGCTCCCCGGCAAATATGCCGCCGGGATCATTGAGCAGCACCCCCATGCGGTCGAGTCGCTCCGACACGACAAGGCGCTCGCCCACGAACCGATTTCGTACCTGAGCAGAAAAACGATCGGCATGGATGCCCCAGATGAACCGAATCGGCCCTTCGTCCAGAGAGGAATTCGGATTCTGGTTCGGAGCCGAACCTGAGCCCGCAACGGTGAACTCGTCTCCTGCCCTTAAGCTCATGCCTCCGATGCCACCGATGCGCGCCCGGCTGTTGGTCGAGATGCTGCCGATGACGGCCGGAACCTCAACGTTCCCCGCGAAACGGAGATACCCGTAATTTCCCCAACTGCCTGGCGCGATGTTGAGGCGATCACCCTCGGCGACCACAAGCGAGCCTGGCCATGGCACGGGGACCTCGTCCGATGCAGCGACGAAATCCCCGCCCGCGAAACCGATCCGCAACGTTCCTTCCAGCACCCGCAGCTCGATCCCGGAGCGCGAAAACTCGATGCCGCCGCTACCGCCACCGGCTAGATCGCCCGCCATTGCGTAAGCGGTACGATCCATGGG
>JAEZHZ010000152.1 GCA_023436745.1 Pseudomonadota bacterium
GGCGGAGGGCCCTTAACCTCCGCCCGTCTAATGGCGACCAGCCGATGGACCGAAGGTTGAGGACGGTCCACGCTCCAAGACGCCTGACGTCATAGTGTCAGGTTCTTGAGCGAACTGCACCCCCTGATTGAGGGGTGACGACATTTCTCAGTAACAGTTGGCACAAGCATCACATTTCGCCGGTTCTGTCCGTCGTTTTCGGGTCTTCGCAGACATTTGTTCGCTCCCGGTGGTCTCATCGTGCGCGAATCGTCCTGCGGTCTCTGTCGGGCCCCATTTCGCGGCTAGGAGCGCGCCAACCTTGCTGGATCATTGTGTCGCGGGGAATTCCCGCCCAATGTTCCGAAAGCCCTCCGGAGAATCCACCTTGCGCATTTCGTCTGTCTGCCTGTTGCTGGGCGCTACACTTTTCGCGTCCGCTCCCGCCACGGCAGCAACTCTCGAGCAGATGGCGGGCCAGATGATCGTCGTGGGATTTCAGGGCGACAGCGCCGCAGATGCCTCGGTGAAGGCGGTGCGCGACGATATCGCTGCCGGCCGGATCGGGGGCGTCATGTTCCTCAAGGTCAATGTCAGCAGCCTTGAGAACGTCGCCGCGATGAACCAGATGTTCCGGGCCGCGAGCCCCGAACTGCCGCCGCTCATCACCGTTGATCAGGAGGGCGGGGCGGTTGAGCGTCTGACCGAGGAGGTCGGCTTCACCGAGGTACCCCGGGCGTCGGTCGTCGCCCGGGACTATGAGCCGGCCGAGGCAGAGGCTCTTTATGCGCGCATGGCGGCAGGATTGGCCGATCTGGGCTTCACGATCAATTTCGGCCCCGTGGTCGATATCAATCGCAATCCCAATAATCAGGTCATCGCCAAGTACGGCCGGGCCTTCGGTAGCGATGCCGAGACCGTCACGGCCTATGCCGATGCTTTCGTCACCGCCCACCACCAGGCGGGTCTTGTCACGGCGCTGAAGCACTTTCCGGGTCACGGTTCATCCACCGCCGATAGCCATGAAGGCTTCGTCGACATCACCGATACCTGGGATCCCGTGGAGCTCGAGCCCTATCGTGCACTGATCGCGGCTGGCGACGCCGACATGGTCATGGTGGGTCATCTGTTCCATGCTGACTATGCGGCGGCGCCCGGCGAGCCCTCTTCGCTCTCGCGCCGCTGGATCGAGGATGTGCTCCGCGGCGAACTCGGGTTCAACGGCGTGGTCATCAGCGACGACCTGGAAATGGGGGCCATCCGCGACCATTTCACTCTCGAGCAGACCGTGGTCGGCGGGGTTGAGGCGGGCATGGACATCCTGCTGTTTTCCAACACGGCGAACTATCGTCCCAGCCTCGGGCAGGAAGTGCTCGACATCCTGCTTGCGGAGGCGAAGGCAGACCCGGAGTTCGCCGACCGCATCGAGCAGAGCTACGAACGCATCGTAACGCTCAAGCAGCGGATCGACTGACAATCCCCCGGTTTCTCATCCTTGCGGTTCCCTCGAAGGCGCTGCGCCGCTATTGTGCGCGCCCAAACGACTAGGAGACCACCACACTGATGGCGGAAACCCGTGAGGTTCGGCAGGTACGGGCCCTGTTCCTATCGGATGTGCATCTCGGCATGAAGCCGGTGCGTGTCGGGCAACTCATCGAGTTCCTGCGCGCCCACGATGCGGAGACGATCTATCTTGTTGGCGACATCCTCGATGGCTGGCGCCTGGCAAAGGCCTGGCACTGGCCGGCCGAGTACAACGTGCTCGGCCAGATCCTGCTGGACAAGGCCAAGGCGGGCAGCCGGATCGTCTACCTGCCGGGCAATCATGACGAGTTCCTGCGCGAGTATCTCGGCACCTATTTCGGCGAGATCGAGTTCGTGGACCGCACCATCCACACGTCGGCGAGCGGCCGCACCTATCTGGTGATCCATGGCGACCAGTTCGACGTGGTGGTGATGCACGCCAAGTGGCTCGCCCATGTGGGCGACTGGGCCTACAATCTGGCGCTGCGCATCAACATCGTCATCAACTGGGTTCGCCGCCGTCTCGGCCTTCAGTACTGGTCGCTCAGCGCCTGGGCAAAGCAGAAGGTCAAGAACGCCGTGTCCGTCATCGGCCGGTTCGAAGAGGCGCTGGTGCACGAGGCGAAGGTGTCGGGGGTGGACGGCGTCATCTGCGGCCACATCCACTTCGCCGACATCCACGACCGTCTCGGCATCCAGTATCTCAACACCGGCGACTGGGTGGAGAGCTGCACGGCCATCGTGGAAAACCCGGATGGCAATTTCGAGCTGATCAAGTGGACCGAGATGGTCGCGGGCCAACCGCGCCGCTTCCGTCTGCGCCGCGCCGCCGCCAGCTGATTTTTCCTGCTGCGGCCGTGGCTTTGAGCCCACACGCCCCTGCTAATTGCAACGTTCTAGTCACCAGGTGGCACTTGGGGGCTTGCTTTGCCGAAAGGTGCGCGCCACCAAGGACTCCGGGCACTGATTTGCCCGGAGTTCTTTCCCGATGTCGTCGGCACGATCGCGCTGGGCCACGCCCGAGGCGCGCGCCTCCATCTTCCAGTTCATGGTCTACGTTCCCGGGGGCGTCGCCTCCGTCTTCCTCGGGATCTGGCTGAGCGAGCATGGCATTCCCGCGGACCAGATCGGCGTCATCAACGCGGTGCCGACCTTCTGCCTGCTCCTGCTCAACATCGTCGTCGGCCGTGTAGCCGACAAGGCGGATGACTGGCGAACGGCACTGATCGTGCTGTCGGCCCTGTCGGCGCTGGCCCCCCTGCCACTCTACTTCGTGTCGGAGTTCTGGGGAATTCTGCTGATCTGGGCGATCTGCGGCACCACCAATGGCCTCGTCGCCCCGGTGATCGATGCCGCCTGCGTCAGGATGGCCCGGCGCAACGGCACGGACTTCGGCGTCATACGTGCCTGGGCAACTGTGGGATACGTCTTCGCGGCGGGCGGGCTGGGGCTGCTGCTGAACGTGCTCGGCTCATCCGCCTTCGTGACGCTCTATGTCGTGATGGTGGTGGCCCGCGCCGCCCTTGCTTTCCTGCTGCCGCGGTTCCGGGCGCCGGCGCCGCAGCAGACCCTTGCCAGCGTCGCGCCCGAGATCGCGCCACAGCCCAGCCGTCTCAAGGACTCACTCAAGCTCTGGTTTGTCCTGCCTCTGCTCGCCTTCGCGCTGGTCAACTCCAGCAATGCGCTGATCGGCGGGTTCGGTGCGCTGCTGTGGCACGAGAACGGCGTGCCCAACTATTTCATCGGACCGCTGCTCGGCATCGCGGCCGTCGGCGAGGCAGCCCTCATGTTTGCCTGGCGCCGGTTCGGCGGGCGGGTCACGGCACGCAACATGATCCTGGTGGCCGCACTCGCGGGACTGGTGCGCTTCACGATCATGGCGTTCAACCCGCCAGTCGCGGTGCTGTTCTTCACGCAGCTTCTCCATGCCTTCAGCTTCGGCATGGGCTATTTCGGCACCGTCCACTTCATCGCCAACTGGACCAACGAGGCGAATGCGGCCGAGGCGCAGGGCTTCGCCAACATGCTCAGCATGGGCGCGTCCATGCTGGCGCTGATCGTGTTCGGCGTGCTCGTCGAGTACTTCGGCTCCGCAGCATTCTTCTATTCCACCGTCACTGCCCTGCTCGCTGTCGGCTGCGTGGTGGTCTCGCTACGGCTGCGGCCGCCCCGGGACGCCTAGGCGATGGCCAGGGCCCTGACCGCCGAACGCCGTACCACGACGTTCTATTTCACGTACTTCATGGGCCCCGGCGCAGCCGTGATGTTCCTGCCGATTTGGCTGAGCGAGAAAGGCATCACGCCGGAGCAGATCGGCCTGATCAACGCGGTGCCGGTGTTCGCCATCCTGGCGCTCAACCTTGTGGTCGGCCGGATCGCCGATCGGGCCCGGGACTGGCGGCAGGCTATCCTTATCGGCGCGTTGATCGGCGGCATCGTTCCGATCGGGCTGTTCTTCGTCAACGAGTTCTGGGGCATCCTGCTGTTCTGGACGCTGGCATGCGTGCCCACCGGGGTCACCGGCCCGGTGCTCGATGCGGCAACCATGCGCCTCACCCGCCGCAACGGCTCCGACTTCGGCGCCATCCGCGCCTGGGGTACGATCGGCTTCATGCTGTTCAACGGCCTGACCGGGTACCTCGTGGCCTGGTACGGCTCCGGTGTGTTCGTGCCGCTCTTTGTGGGACTGACCCTGCTGCGTGCCCTTGCTGCGCTGCAATTGCCGGCATTCCGGGCGCCTGCGGAGGAGCCGACTCTCGCAACCCTGGCACAGCCCGTGCCTGCGCTGAGAGCTCCGGGTCGTCTTCGCGCCGTGCTGCAGCCGTGGTTCCTGCTGCCGCTGATCGGCTTCTGCTTCATCTACGCCGCCCACTACATCTTCAACGCCTTTGCAGCGCTCGTCTGGAAAGGGCAGGGCGTCGGTGAGGAGATCATCGGGCCGCTGATCGCGCTCGGTTCCGCCTCCGAGGCGCTGATGATGTTCGCCTGGCAGCGCTTCGGCGGCAGGGTCTCTGCCCGGCAACTGATGCTCATTGCAGCGGCCGCAGGTCTCGTCAGGTGGTCGGCAATGGCGATGGAGCCGTCCGTGCCGGTGCTGATCGCGCTGCAGATGGGCCACGGCATCACGTTCGCCATCGGTTACCTGGGATGTGTCCACTTCATCGCCAACTGGACCAGCGAGGACATAGCGGCCGAAACCCAGAGCCTGTTCACGGTCGGCCAGCAATTGACGTCCGTCATCACGGTCATCGGTTTCGGCGCCCTCATTCCACTGTTCGGCGCGCAGGCCTTCTTTGCCTCGGCAGGACTGGCATTCATCGGGGGAGCCTTCGTGTGGCTGTCGCTGCGGATGAAGCCGCCGAAGGATGAAATGCCCCGCTAGAGGAGGTGTCGTCATGCCCACACTGCGCAGTTCCACCCTCAGCATCAGCATCGAGCGGCCATGGCAGGAGGTGTACGCCTATGCCGCCGATCCCGCCAACATGCCGCAATGGGCGGCCGGGCTCGGCGCGGATTTCCGGTGCGAGGACGACGACTGGGTGTTTCGCGCCCCCGACGGCAGCACGGCCCGCCTGCGCTTCACCGAACCAAACGTCTACGGCGTGCTCGACCACGACGTATTCCCTGCCGGGCAGCCTCCGGTGCACATATCCATGCGGGTGGTGCCGAATGGCGAGGGTGCCGAGGTCACCTTCCTGCTGATCGAGGCGCCGGGAATGAGCAACGCCGACTACCAGCGCGATGCGGCGGCGGTGATGAAGGACCTGCAGACCCTCAAGGCCCTGCTGGAAGACCGGCAGGCCGGGTGAGCATCCTCCGGCCCTCGTCCAAAACAATTCGGCCCCGGATCGCTCCGGGGCCGCTGAACTGTTTTGGCATTGCCTAGGTGAGGCGGCCGCTGGCGTGGGCCAGCATGGTGTAAACCTTGCCCTTGTCCGACAGCAGGTACTCGCGCGTCTCGGCGGCAGGGCGGGGGCCGGCGGCGGCGCGCTTCAGCAACTGCTCGAACTCGCCCATATAGGCCTGTGCCGTGCGGGTGAACTCCGCGTCGCGCTGCAGGCGGCGGCGGACCTCGTCGTAGGTGCCCTGGCCCGACAGCGTGTAGATGCGGCGCGAGAACACGTTCGACTCACCCGCCTGGTAGCGGGTCCAGGCCTCGGCAAGCGCAGCGTTGTCGATCGAACGGGCGATCTCATCGGTCAGCCCCGACAGCCCGGCGGGCTGCTGCGTGGGCTGGGTGCCCTGCTGCTTGGCGGTGGCGTTGCGCAGCACGTCGCGCAGCCAGCCGCCGGTGCCGTCTGCGGCAGCAGCGGGTGCGGGCTCGGCGGCCGGTGCCGGGCGCGGTTCGGGCTGACGGATCGGTTCCGGAGCGGGCTGCGGTTCGGCAACGGCGACGGGTTCCGGCTCGGGCTGGCGCTCCACCGGGCGGATCGGGTCCACCAGCGTCTGGCGGGCCGGTTCTGGCCGGTAGGTTTCGCGCACGGGTTCCGGCTGGCGCGGCTCGCTGCGCAGGGCAGGGCGTTGCGGCGGGCGGCGGTCGTTGACGTCGTGGGTCGTGGGCTGGCTGCGCACGATGGCGTTCAGTTCGCTCAGGGCCTCGATCTGCTCGGCGACGACGCGGCGCATGGCTGCGGCGCTGGCGCGGGTCTCCTCCGGCAGCTCGTTGATGCCGCGGGTGAGTTCGGTGCGGGTCGCCTCGAGCTCGTGACCGACCTCGCGTGCCGTCTCGCGCATGGCGCGGGCAGTCTCGGCGAAGCGCTGGGTGGCTTCCTCCATTGCCCGCTGCATCTCGGCCACCATCTGCTGCTGCGCCTGCTGCAGCACGGCGTTGGCGCGGCGGCCCTCCGCATCGGCGGTGTTGCGGAAGTCGCCGAGGCGTTCGCCCACGTCGGAGGTCGTCTCGTCCAGCGCCTGGCGGAAGGTGCCGGTCGACTGGTCGATCGCCTGGCGGAGCTGGCCGGTGTTGGACATGATGGCGTTGCGCACGCTGACCGTGCTGTCGCTGATCGTGTCGGCCAGTGTGCTCGTCGTGGTGTTGAGCACGTCGGTGACGTTGCCGGCCGTGGATGCCAGCACGTCGCTGACCTTCTCGGCGTTCTGCTCGAGTGCGGCATTGACGTCGCGGGCCTGGTCGCTGAGCGCCAGCCGGACGGTCGAAGCGGTCTGGTTGAGCGCAGCGGCTGCGGCTTCGGCGGCACGCTGGACGGCGCTGTCCACCTGCGCCGCGTTGCTGTGAAGCGTCTGGTTGAAGCGCTCGCTGGTTGCGTAGAGGGCTTCGTTGACGTTGGTGGTCGAGGACTGGATCGCCTCGGTGATCGTGCCGGTGGTGCGGTCGAGCGTCTCCACCACGGTGCCGGTAGTGGCCTGCAGGGCCTCGTCCATGGCGCGGCGGGCGCCGATCAGGCGGCGTTCGGTGTCGTTGACCGTGTCGGCGATCGACTGGGCGAACATGCGCATGCGGCTGTCGATGTCGTCAGCACGGGCAGCGAAGCTCTGGGCCAGCGAGTCCATCGCGCCGCGGCGGTCCTCGAGCGTTTCGAGTGCCTGGCCGCTGGTCTGGGCCAGCGAGTCCGAGGCCTGCATCATGCTCTGGGCCTCGGCGTCGAGCTTGCCGAGCACGCCGGAGAATTCTTCCACCATCGAACGGATGGTCGACTGCAGGGCGCCGACATGCTGGCTGACGAGCGCACCGGCCTGTTCGGTCTGGCCGATGGCGTCGCGCACAGTGCTGGAGTAGCTCGCAGTCTGCTGGGCCACGCTGGTCTCGAGGTTGGCGAGATTGGCGGTGGAGGCATCCAGCACCCGCTGCAGCAGCAGGTTGGAGTCGTTGAGCTTGCCCAGGGCAGCGGTGACGTCGGTGAGGATGCGCGAGGTGGAAACGGCCATGATGGCCTCTGCCTCGCGGGCATTCTCGCTCAGGGCTTCGCGCAGCAGGTTGCCATGGGTGCTCAGCGCACCCTGCAGCTGGTCCGACTTCTCGCTGACCAGCGCGGCGAAGGCGTTCGTCTGCTGCTCGACCGAGCGGTTGATGTCGGTGAGGCGCGTCTCGATGGTGTCGACGGCGGTCACGGCCTTCACCGACAGCAGGTCGTCGATGTCGGTGGCTGCGACGCGGATCTGGTCCAGGGCCGTGCGAACGGCGCTGTCCATGCGGTTGGCGGTCTCGACGATGTCCGTCGCGATGCTCTGGGTCGCCCCGGTGATGCGGGTTGCGATCGTTTCCTCGATGCGGTCGGCGCCAGCCTCGAGATCGGCCATGGACTGCGTGATCGAGGTGTTGATCGAGGCGTTGAGGGCGGCGAGGCGCTCGGCCGTGATGTCGGCGCGGGCGGTGATCGCTTCGGGCAGGGTGCCGAGGCGCTGGTCCACCATGTCGGTGATCGCCTTGCGGGCCGAGTTGACGCCGGCTTCGATGAGGTCGGCGGCGCGGCGGGCGCTTTCGCCCACGGTGCTGCTGGCCGACTCGATACGGGCCGTGATGCCCTGTTCGGCATCGGAGATGCGGGCGATGGCGGTGTCGACATTGCTGCCGAAATTGCCGTTCACCTCGGCCATCTTCACGGTGATCAGGTTCGACATGGCGTCGACCCGCTCGTCCATGGTCTCGGTCACGCCGCGCAGCGAGGTCTCGATGCGGGTGCGGGCCTCTTCGCTGTGGTGAACGATAGTGTCGGCCAGTTCGGCCGTGCGCAGGCCCAGCGTTTCGCCAAGGGAAGACGTGTGCGTCGCAAGGGTGTCGCTGAGCGCCTGGGTGCGGGCGTTCAGGGCCTCGGACAGCTGATGCGTGCGGGTGCCGACGGTTTGGGCCAGCTGCTGCGTGCCGCCGTCGAGAACTTCGCGCAGTTCGCCCGCGCGGGCCCCGAGCTCCTCGCTGAACCGGCCAGTGCGTTCGTCGATCTGGCTTGCCAGTTCGCCGGTGCGGGTCTCGATTTCGAGAGACATGGCAGTGGTGCGCTCGGCCAGGGCGTCGGACAGGCGCTGGGTGCGGCCGGCCAGGGCCTGGTCGAAGGTCTCGGTGCCGGTCGCCAGGGCTTCGCCGAGTTCCTGGCTGCGCAGGCGGATGGCTTCGTTCATGTCGCGGCTGCGAACCTGCAGCGTCTGGTCGAGTTCGCTCGCCCGTTCCGCGATGGCCTGGTTGATCTCGCCGGCGCGGGTGGCAAGCGTATCGGAAATCTCGCCAGTTCTCGCTGCCAGGGTCTCGGAAATCTCGCCGGTTCTTGCTGCCAGGGTCTCGGA
>JAEZHZ010000183.1 GCA_023436745.1 Pseudomonadota bacterium
CGATCACCCCCGGCAGGGCGCCGACCTGCAGATGTACGCTCTCGAGCGCCCTCTGCACCGGCCCCGGAGCGCGGGCTGCCATCCACGCGATCGGCAGGGCAGCAAGGGTGACCAGCAGGGCTCCGGCAATGGCGTAGAGGCTGGACTGCCCCAGGGCCGCTGCAAGTTCCGGAAGGTGCCAGGCATCGATGCCTCCGATCAGCATCCACCGCAGCAGGGTCATCACGGGCAGCCCGATCGCCAGTGCTGATATGACGACGGGAATCAGCATCCAGATGGCCTTGGCGCGTCCGAGTTGGGCGATCGGCGGATGACGGGCCGCCCCGCCACCCACGCGGGCATAGCGCCGGTTCCCGCGTAGCGCCGCCTCCAGCGCCAGCAGCCCGAGCGCGCAGGCGACCAGCACAATCCCCATCAGGTTGGCAGCAGGCCCGTCATAGACGGCCTGGAACTGGTTGACGATGGCGACTGTCAGCGTGTCGTAGCGGATGAGGACGTAGAGCCCGTATTCGGCCAGCAGATGCAGCCCGATCAGCAGGCCCCCGCCGAGGATCGCGAGCCGCAGTTGCGGAAGGACGACGAGGATGAATGCCTTTGCCGGCGAATGGCCAAGGCTTGCCGCGACATCCTCCACTGCCGGGTCCACCCGGCGCAGCTGCGCGATGATCGGCAGGTACGCCAGCGGGAAGTAGGCCAGCACAGAGATGCCGACTGCCGGCCACAACCCGCGCAGCATGGGGAAGGTGCTGTCCCAGGCATAGGCCATGACGAAGGCCGGGATGGCGAGCGGCGCGACGGCGAGCCATCGCCACAGCGCCCGGCCGGGCAGGTCGCTCCGCTCTGTGAGCCAGGCCAGAACCAGCGCCAGTGCTATGCACACCGGCACGGCAAGTGCCTGCAGCAACAACGTCGCGAGCAGGATTTCACCCACGCGCCGCCTGAACAGCAGGGAAGCAGCCGTCTCCCAACCGGATTGGACCAGCACCCAGACCACAAACCCCGCGGGGATCAGCGCCAGCGCGGCCACCGTCATGGCAGCCACCAACAGTGCCGGGTGCACGCCCGAGCGCCGGTGCCGCTCCATCCGGGGCGGGAAAGACGTCTCTGCGGTCCCCGGCAGGGCGATTGTCACTTACATCACGCCCGCGGCCGTCATCAGCTGAACCACTTCCTGCGCGTTCAGCAGGGAGGGGTCGATCCTGGGATAGTCGAGCGTGTCCAGCGGGGGCAGGGCAGCGTCGGCCTCCACGCCGCTCGCGATTGCATACTCGTAGCTGTTCCCGTCGCGCAGGATCGCCTGACCCTTCGGGCCGGTGACGAAGGCGAGGAAAGCCTGCGCGGCCTCCGGGTTGTCGGAGGCCTTGAGCACCCCGCCGCCGGAGACCGACACGAACGCGCCGGGGTCCTCGTTGCCGAAGAAGTGGAGGCCGAGCCTGTCCGAACTCTCGCCCGTCGCGCCCTGGTCGCCGTAATAGTAGTAGTTGTAGATCAGGGCCCCGGCGACCTCGCCCACATTGGCGCCGCGCATCGCTTCGAAATTGCCGCGATAGAACACAGCGTTGTTCTTGAGCCCCGCCAGCCAGTTCCCCGTTTCCTCGCTGCCGCGCAGTTCCAGCAGCGCCGAAACGATAGCCTGGAAGTCCGCCCCGGCCGGCGCCGCGCCCCAGCGGTCCCGCCATTCCGGGTCGGCGAGGTCGAGCATCGACTCCGGCAGTTCGTCCTCGCCCAGCATGTCCCTGTTGTAGACGAACAGCGTGGTGCGTGCGGCGATGCCGGTCCACATGCCGCTCGATGGCCTGAACTCCTCGGGCACCGCCGCGAGGGTCTCTTCCGCCACCGGCGAGAACAGGCCGGCCTGTTCCACCATCACCATGGCAGGCGAGTTTTCGGTGAGGAAGACATCGGCCGGAGAGTTGAGGCCCTCCTGCACGATCTGGTTCGCCATCAGGATGTCCGTCCCTTTTCGGATCGCGACTTGTATGCCGCTCTCGGCCGTAAAGGCGTCGGCCCACTCCTGGGTCAGGGCCTGGTGCTGGGACGTGTAGACCGTGATCCCGTTTTCCTGTGCTGCTAGCGGAAAACTGGCGAGACTTATGCAGATTGCCGCGAGGCGGTAACGGAACGCAATCATTTCTTCCTCAATCCACCCACATTCGCTGCAGGTTGGAGCTCGATTTGTTGATGAGGTCGTAGTGCTCGGACTTGCCCTCGCGCTCGAAGATCGCCCGTGCCGTTCGCTCGAGGTCGAACAGGATTTCGCGCTGGTCAGGCCGGCGGAACAGGCTCTGCACCCAGGTCACCGCCACCTCCCGCACCCCCCGCGTCACCGGCTCCACCCGGTGCAGCATAGTGGTGGGATAGGTCACCGCCGAACCGGCCGGCAGCTTGTAAGTCGTTTCACCGCCAGTGTTTTCCATCACCAGCTCACCACCGTCATAGCTGTCCGGATCTGAGAGGAAGATAGTCACCGACACGTCCGCCCGCATGTGATCCGGCCCCATCAGGGGGTTGTCCATGTGCGATCCGAACTCCATCCCGGGCATGTAGCGGGCGAACAGCGGCGGCGCGAAATGGCGCGGCATCACCGCCGCCGCAAACACCGGATTGCCCCGAAGCGCCCCGATTACCTGCCGCTGCGCCGCCTCCAGCGCCGGCCCGGCCCCCAGTTGTTCATTGTTCTTCACCTGCCGCGACGCCCAGCCGGAACTGAGAACGCCATCGATGAACACGCCGGCAGCAATCGTCTCGCGCAATTGCGCCACGGCGGCCGCGTCGAGTGCATCACCGATACAGATGATCATCCGTCTACATCCGCTCGCTCGAAGAAAATGGATAGTTGACTTTGAAGTTCATCTTTCTCTAATCCTTGCAGCCGTAGCTGGCAAGCGCGTTGGCGCGATGGGGGCTTGGGTGCAACGGCAGACGCGAATCTGGCTTGGACTTGGGACTGCCCTGCTGGTGGGCGGCACTGGTGTGGACCGCCCCCCGGTGGCCAGGGAACACCCCACCGCCGACCGATCCGACGCCGCGACCGGGGTCGCACCGCATGCCGTACGGCCAAGAACCCATGTCGCCCAGTCCGGGGCCGCAGGCGAGGGTGGCCCCAACGAAGGTGGCGGCCCTGTACTCGGAACCATCACCGAGTTCCGGCTGTCGAGCAGCGATCCGGATGC
>JAEZHZ010000379.1 GCA_023436745.1 Pseudomonadota bacterium
CAGCCCAATCCCCAGCATCGTACGACAGACCGCGGCGGCGACGACCGCTCCGCCGTTGCTGCTGTGCTTCTCCCACCTGCGCTGGAACTTCGTGTTCCAGCGACCGCAACACCTGCTGTCGCGCGCCACCAAGACCTATCGGGTGTTCTTCTTCGAAGAGCCCGTGTTCGAGGAGGACGCCGAGCCCGATCTGCGCATCGAGCGCTCGAACGAGGGCGTGATGGTGGCTGTGCCGGTGCTGCCGCACGGACTGAGCGCCACCGAAACCGACGAGATCCTCCGGGACCTCGTGGACGGCCTCGTCGGCAGCACGCCGTCGGCCGAGACGGTGCTGTGGTACTATACGCCGATGGCGATGAGCTTCAGCGACCACCTTTCGGCTGACGTCGTCATCTATGACTGCATGGACGAACTCTCCGCCTTCCGAGGCGCATCCCCCCAGATGCGGGACGCCGAGCGCACGCTCTTCAGCCGGGCCGACATCGTGTTCACCGGCGGCATGAGCCTTTATGAATCCAAGCGCCGCCAGCACCGCAACGTCCATGCCTTTCCCTCGAGTGTCGACGCGGCGCACTTCGCCCGCGCCCGCCGGCTCGGCGCGACCGATCCCCTCGACCAGGCCCATATCCCGCACCCGCGTGTGGGCTTTTTCGGCGTGGTGGACGAACGCATGGACCTCGACTTCGTCCGCGAGATCGCGGAACTGCGACCCGACCTCAACTTCGTGTTCATCGGGCCGGTGGTGAAGATCGACCCCGAGACCCTGCCGCAGCGGGCGAACGTGCACTGGCTGGGCGGCAAGGACTACAAGGCACTGCCCGACTACCTGGCGGGCTGGGACATGGCGCTGATGCCGTTCGCGCTCAACGAATCCACCCGCTTCATCAGCCCGACCAAGACCCCGGAGTTCCTCGCCGCGGGCAAGCCCGTCGTGTCTACGGCGGTGGCGGACGTAGTGAAGCCCTATGGCGTCGAGGGCCTGGTGGAGATTGCCGGAAGCCCGGCCGAGGCGGCCGCGGCCGTCGACAGGCTGTTCCGGATGGATCGCCGGCCGTGGGAGGAAAAGGTGGCCCGCAAGCTCGCGAGCATGAGCTGGGACAGGACCTGGGGCGAAATGAACGCCCTGATCCTCGCCGAGCTCCGCCCGGCCGCGGGGCTGGGCGTGCGGGCCCAGGGGGGAGTGGCCGCCCGTGTTTGACTGGCTGGTCGTGGGAGCCGGCTTCGCCGGCAGCGTCATCGCCGAACGCCTCGCCTCACAGCGGGGCGAGTCGGTGCTGGTCGTGGACCGGCGTAATCACGTCGGCGGCAATGCCTATGATCGACACGACGAAGCGGGCCTCCTGATCCACCAGTATGGGCCGCACATCTTCCACACCAATTCCGAGCAGATCGTCGAGTACCTGTCGCAGTTCACGGGTTGGCGGCCGTATGAGCACCGCGTGCTGGCGAGCGTCGATGGGCAACTGCTGCCCATCCCCATCAACCGCACGACGATCAACAGGCTCTACGGCCTCAACCTCACCACCGAGGGCGAGGTCGAGGCGTTCCTGGCGGAGCGGGGCGAGAAGATCGAGGAGATCAGGACATCGGCCGATGTCGTCCTGTCGCGCGTCGGGCGCGATCTCTACGAGAAGTTCTTCCGCGGCTATACGCGCAAGCAATGGGGGCTCGACCCTTCCGAACTCGACAAGCAGGTGACGGCGCGGGTGCCGACACGCGCCAACGATGACGACCGGTATTTCACCGACAGCTTCCAGGCGATGCCCGACGGCGGGTTTACCCGGATGTTTGAGCGGATGCTCGGCCACCCGAAGATCAAGGTGATGCTGCAGACGGACTATCGCGAGATCCGCGACATCATCCCCCACCGGAGGCTGGTGTTCACCGGGCCGGTGGACGAGTATTTCGACTTCCGGTTCGGCAGGCTCCCCTACCGCTCGCTGCGGTTCAAGCACGTGACGCTCGATGAGGAGTGGCACCAGCCCGTGGCGGTGGTGAACTATCCGCAGGACCAGGACTACACCCGGATAACCGAATACAAGCACCTCACGGGCCAGCAGCACCCGCGGACCAGCCTGACCTACGAATATCCCTCCGACGTCGGCGACCCCTATTACCCGGTGCCGCGCGAGGAGAACCAGGACCTCTACCGGCAGTACAAGCACCTGGCGGACGCAACGCCGAACGTCCACTTCATCGGGCGTCTCGCGACATACCGCTACTACAACATGGACCAGGTGGTGGGCCAGGCGCTGGCCGAGTTCCGCCGCATCCAGGAGAGCATCCCCGTAGGCACGGAGGTGCGGCAAGCGGAGGCCGTGTAGTGCAGCGTGATGAACCGACAGAGAGACCCGGCCGCATCCCCTTGTGGGGCGGCCTCGAATGCACCGTTGTCCGCATCGGCGACACCTATCGCGACGAGTTCGTCGAGACCGGCCATGACAGGCGGATCGAGGACCTCGACCGCGTCGCGGCGCTCGGCATCCGTACCCTGCGCTATCCGGTGCTGTGGGAAACGGTCTCGCCCGAGCATCCCGACAGGTGCGACTGGAGCTTTGCCGACGAACGGCTGGAGCGGCTGAGCGAGCTTGGGATCGAGCCGATCGTCGGGCTCGTCCACCACGGCAGCGGGCCGCGCTACACGGACCTGCTCGATCCCGGCTTCGCCACCGGTCTAGCCCGCCACGCCGGGCGGGTGGCGGCCCGCTATCCGCATGTGAAGCGCTTCACCCCGGTCAACGAACCCCTCACCACGGCCCGCTTCAGCGGGCTTTATGGCCATTGGTACCCGCATCTGCGGGACGAGCTCGCCTCGCTGAGGATGCTGGCGAACGAGTGCCGCGCGACGGTGCTTGCCATGCAGGCGATCCGGCGCATCACCCCGGATGCGGAACTGGTGCAGACGGAAGACCTGGGCAAGGTGTTCGCCACCGGGCGCCTCCAATACCAGGCGGACTACGAGAACGAGCGGCGCTGGCTGGGGTTCGACCTGCTCTGCGGCCGGGTCGGGCCCGACCACCGCTTCTACCATCCCCTGCGCGACGCCGGGGTGAGCGAGGCGGAGATTGCCTTCTTCCGGGACAATCCGACGCCGCCCGACATCATCGGCATCAATCACTACCTGACCAGCGAGCGCTATCTCGATCACCGCTGGTGGCACTATGCGCCGCACTTCGAGGGCGGCAACGGACGGGACCGTTATGCCGACGTGGAGGCCGTGCGGATTCCGCAACTCGAGGACCAGGTGGGGCCGGAGGCGCGCCTGCGGGAAGCCTGGGAGCGTTACCGCCTGCCGATCGCGGTTACCGAGGCGCATCACGGGTGCATCGGGGAAGAGCAGGTGCGCTGGGTGCTGGACGTGTGGCAGGCGGCCTGCAGGGTGGCAGCGGACGGGGTCGACCTCAGGGCGGTGACCATGTGGTCGCTGTTCGGTGCAGTGGACTGGAACACGCTGCTGACGGAGAACAACGGCTTCTACGAGCCGGGCGCCTTCGACATCCGCCTCGACCCGCCAGCGGAGACCTATCTGGCCGAGGCTGCACGGGAGCTGGCTGATTCGGGGGTGTGCACGGGAGCACACGCGGTGGCGCAAGGATGGTGGCGGCGCCCGGACCGCTTCTACCGCCCGCCGGAAGCGGACCGGGAGGTCGGCTGACCATCACCCGGCACGCCAAAGCCATCACCTTTGCGTGCAAAGGTGAGTCCGCCGGGACACAGCAAAAATCTATTCTTGAAACGGACTTGATTGGCCAGATATCTGCGCGGACCCTATGGAAGGCCAGACTTCGGGCGCAGCGTCAACGCTCGATGGACTTCCAGGTTCCATCCCGACGGCAAGAAAAATGCAGATCAGTTTCGACTCCAACCAGTTCCCCCTCTTCCATCCAGCCGACCTGGATGACGTAAAGGATCCATGCCCCGTGTTCGACGGCGCGTTGTGGCATGTGTTCGGCTCCGGGGGCACGGTGACCACCGAAACCTGGAAGATCTACCATGCGACCGCGCCGTCCATGGAGGGGCCGTGGACGCAGCAGCCGCTGATCTCCCTGCCCGTGCACGGCTCGGGCGTGGCTGCGCCGGGCGTGATCTTCGACGAAGGCGTGTTCCACATGTTCGTGCAGACCGAGTTCATGAAGTCGGGCGGCCGCTGCGAGCACCTCGTCTCCAATGACGGCTTCGAGTGGGTGCGGCTGCAAACAGCCTTCGTCGCACTGCCCGGGACCGAGGAAGACGGCATCTACGACCCGCATCCGGCGGTCGTCGGTGGGCAGAAGTACATCGTCTATTCGGGCATGGCCAAGTTCTCCCGGGTGCCACAGCCGGACGTATTCCTGGCGCGGAGCCTGTCGGGAAGCTGGTTCGGGCCATGGGAGCGGCTGGGCAAGATCCTCGACCACAGCGACATTCCCCACCACAACCCGCGCGACCACGCGGACTACGAATGGGGCATAGAAGGTGCGCAGCTCGTCGAGCTGCCTGACGGAAGGGTGCTGCTCAACGCCACCTGCTTCCTGCCCGCCGGCGAGCGCGGCAACCGGCAGCGCGTGTTCTTCGCTCTCGCGGACTCAGTGGAGGGACCCTACCGCACGCTCGGCCCGGTGCTCGACCCGCTGGAGCCGGGCGAGAACGGACACTCCACGGTGATGATACAGGGCAATGAACTGGTGCTGTTCTACCAGAGCCGGCTGCGCACCACCGACCATCGCTGGCGCTACGGCATCGCCCGGGCACAGTTGCGTGCCGCCAACGCCAACGCGGCAGAAGCGGCGACCGGCTGATCCCGACAGCACCAGAGGTGTTCACGGCGCCTTGACGCCCACGGCGATTTCCAGCATCTATCGCCGTGTTGCGGGTGTAGCTCAATGGTAGAGCAGAAGCTTCCCAAGCTTACGACGAGGGTTCGATTCCCTTCACCCGCTCCAGCAACCCGACACGGCCCTGGGCTGCGGGTCAATCATCCGACATTGTAGCGATCAGGGCCAGAAGTGGCGGAGTCCAGTGGCGGCCGTGGAGGCGCTGCAGGGTCTGGTTGCGCCAGTCCGAGCCTGTCACCATGCCTCGACAGGCCGGTGCCCCGCACCGGTACGGCATTGACCACCGCTCGCTGGCGGTATGGGTCGCATAGTCTATCGTAACCTCCTCGCCCGCCATGATGTCGCGCCGGGCCACAAGGGTCGTGGCATCCTCGTGCCAGAGGTTCGGCTCGCAGCTGTGATTGCCGAACCGGACAGGATGGGCCGGATCAATGAGGAGGTGCTGGCCGACCCCGATGCAGAGGCTGCTGTAGGGCGGCGTCAGTGCCTCGAGCTCGTGATCGTCGATGATACTGCCGCCCAGCCGCATCACCACGTCTCCCATGGCGATGGGGTGCGTGGCGAAGAGCCCCGTCCCCGCTATGGCGGACGGCGCCGGGCTCACGCCCGGATGCAGCCATGACGTCTCCGAAACCTGCCCGAGCATGACAGGGGCCTCCCGTGCGCCTCCCCCGTGCCGACAGCCGGCGACGGGGGGACCTGCCGGAGCCTCGTCGGCTCCGGAAGAGGTGACTAGAGCAGGGCCTGCTCGTTCCGCCCCATCAGGCGGAAGGCAATGTAGACGGCGATGCCGCTCAGGACCAGCAGGATGGTCGACATGGCCGCTGCCGTGCCGAAGTCTCCGTCGAGAATGAGCAGGTAGATCCGCACCGGCATGGTGATGGTCGAGCCGACATAGAGCACCAGCGAGGACGACAGCTCATTGATTGCGGTGACGAAGCTGAGCATGGCGCCGGCGATGATGCCCGGGACGATCAGCGGCACCGTGACACGCAGGAATGCCTGGAACGGGCTGTAGCCGAGCGAGATCGCTGCCTCCTCCATGCTGGGGGAGATCTGCCTCAGGGCCGAACTCGTCGTGCGGACCGTATATGGCAGGCGGCGGATGAAGATCGACAGGATGATGATGGCAGCCGTGCCGGTCAGCACGATCGGGCCGGTGTTGAAGGCCGCGATGTAGGCGATGCCGATGACGATGCCCGGCATCACATAGGGGATCATGAAGGCGCCATCGAGCAGCGAGGTGTTCAGGTTGGTGCGGCGGGCGACGAGCACGCCGATCACGGTCCCTGCAAGCACGATGAGCGCCACGGCGACGGCAGAGAATGTGAGCGAGTTGCGCACCACATCGCCCAGGTTGAACATGATGCGCTCGTAGCTCTGCAGCGCGAAGCCATCCTGGAACACCGGGCCGTTGGTCTTGCGGAGCGAGTAGATGACCGAGATGATCACCGGCATGGCTCCGCACAGGCCGATCAGATAGACGGCGCCGTGGGCGAGCCAGTTGCGCCAGCCCTTGAGCCGGATCTTGATCGGCTTGTTGATCATGTTGCCGTGGTAGACGTTCCGCCGCGACATGAACCGCTGCAGCATCACGAAGGCCATGGAGATGAAGATCAGGACCATGGAGATGGTCGTCGCCATGGACATGTTGGAGCCGACCTCGGCCGAGTAGAGGGCATAGGCTTCCGTCGCCAGGACGTTGAAGCCGCGGCCCAGCAGGCGCGGGGTGCCGAAATCCGCAATGGACTGGATAAGCGCCAGCAGTCCGCCCGCGGAGAGCGCCGGCAGGACGAGGGGGAACGAGATCTTGAAGGTACGCTGGAGGGGCGTCAGCCCCAGACCCTCGGCGGCCTCTTCGAGGGAGCGGTTGACGTTGGACAGTGCACCGGAAACCATCAGGTACACGAAGGGGTAGAACTTGAGGGCGAAGACGATGAGGATGCCGCCCACGCCATAGATCGGCGGCATGTTGATGCCGATCTCGCGGGCCCAGCCCCTGACGACGCCACCCGCCCCGAACAGCACGATCCACGAATAGGCGCCGATGAACGGCGGAGACACGAGCGCAAGGATGGCCAGCAGAGAGATGAAGCGGCCGCCCCGGATGTGAAATCGCGAGATGCAGAAGGCCATGATCGAGCCCAGCAGCATCGCCCCCACCAGGCCGCCGAAGCCGACGATCAGAGTGTTGACGAACGCCCGCTGGAAGCGCGGCTCGGTGGCAAAGGCGAGATAGTTGGCGGCGGTGGCGTTGCCGGAGCGATCGAAGAAGCTCGAAAGCAGCACCGAACCGACCGGGATCACGAGCAGCAGCAGCAGAATCGCCCAGGTGCCGATCGTTACAAGCGTCCAGAAGTCGAACCGACGCGCCATGGCTTAGCTCCCCAGACCGATTCGCTTGCTGGCCGAATCAAAGGCCATCAGCGACTCCCGATCGAACAGGATGCGAACCTCGTCGCCGGGATTGCGGATGGTCTTGAGTTCAGACGCACCGAGCTGGACGACGACCTGGCCGGCAGCGGTATCGACGAGGACGTGCGCCTCGCGCCCGAGATAAGTGTACTTGGCCACACGACCCTCAAGCGTTGCCGCACCGGCGCCGGCGCTTTCGCCCGGCCCAAGCAAACGCAGGCTCTCCGGGCGAATCGTCCAGTGCGCCGCGCTGGCCGAGGCGAGGCCCAGGCCCGCGAGCACCTGATCCAGACCCGGGCCCGCGGCGAGGGTATTGAGGGTGCCGACGAAGTTGGCGACGAACAGGGTCTGCGGATTGCCGTAGATCTCCTGCGGCGTGCCGATCTGCTCGATCCGGCCGGCGCTCATCACGCAGATGCGGTCGGAGATCGCGAGCGCCTCTTCCTGGTCGTGCGTGACGTAGATGGTGGCGATGTTCACCCGCTTCTGGATGTCGCGGATTTCCTCGCGCAGCTCGATTCGCAGCTTGGCGTCGAGGTTGCTGAGCGGCTCATCCATCAGCAGCAGGCGCGGGTTGATGACCATGGCGCGGGCGAGCCCGATGCGCTGCTGCTGCCCACCGGACATGGCGGCAGGCAGGCGCTCGGACAGGGCTTCGAGATGCACCGACTCCAGCGCCTCGGCGACACGCGTCCTGATCTCGGCGGCAGGCACCTTGCGGGGCTTGAGGCCGAACGCGACGTTGTCGAAGACGGTCAGGTGCGGGAACACCGCATAGTCCTGAAAGACCATGCCGATATCGCGCTGATGGGGAGGCACGGACCGCAGGTCCTTGCCGGCCAGCGTAATGCTGCCCGAAGTGAGATCATTGAAGCCGGCGATGGCCCGCAGCAGCGTGGTCTTGCCGCAACCGGACGGCCCCAGAAGCGTGAAGAACTCACCCTCCTCGACCGAAAGCGAGACGCCATCAAGTGCGCGAAAGCCGATGAACTGCTTCAGACCATCGGTGACCGTCAGGTAGGCCATTCCATTCCCTCTTCCCTGAAACCGCCAAAAACCAAACACATTTTTCGTATTGCAACAAGCGCAACGTCGCTTCATGATCGTTTTTGGTCGGGATTGAGCACGATCGAACAGGAGGAACGTTATGCGTGTTGGAAAACGAACATTGTTGGGATTGACGCTGGCGCTCGCAGCGTCCACGGCAATTGGTTCTGTCCAGGCGGCCGAGGGCCCCGTAGTCATCTACACCGCGCACAAGTCGTCGATTGTCGACCGGCTGCTGCCGGTGTTCGAGGCCGAAACCGGCCTTGACGCTGAAGTCATTCAGCTCGGTTCCGGCGACATCGTGCGCCGCGTCCGCGCGGAGGCCGGCGCACCCGCCGCCGACGTGATCTGGTCGATCACCGGCAGTCTGCTGACCGAAATGGCCGACCTGCTGGAGCCATACCGGGTAGCCACCCACGACAAGCTGAACCCGGACTTCGTCCGCCACGAAGCGTGGACGCCCTACACGGCCGTCGTCTACGTGCTGGCGGTGAACACCGACATGGTGTCGCTCGAGGATGCTCCCAAGTCCTGGGCCGACCTGACCGACCCAAAGTGGCAGGGCCAGATCGCCTCGGCACGCGCGGACAATTCCGGCTCGGCCGTACAGCAGCTCCAGACCGTCCTCACCGTGTTCGGTGACGAGGGCTGGGGCAAGTACACCGAGATGGCCCGCAACTTCATCTTCACCGATTCCTCGGGTGCGGTTCCGCGCTACGTCGCCGACGGCGAGGCCTCCATGGGCCTGACCCTCGAGGACAACGCGTTCGAATACATCAACGGCGGCGCCCCGATGGCCGTCGTCCTGCTGCAGGACGGCACCGTGGCAACTCCGGACGGCGTGGCCCTGGTCAAGGGCGGCCCCAATCCGGACGGCGGCAAGGTGTTCCTCGACTGGGCCATGTCCAAGTCGACCCAGGAACTGCTCGCCAACGAGATCGGCCGCCGGGCGATCCACACCGAGGTGGCTCCCCCTCCGGGCGCTCCGGACCTCGCCAGCGTGACGCTCGTCGACATCAAGCCGCTCGACGATTTCGGCGGCACCGAGGAAGTGCTCTCCAAGTGGCGCACGGCGATCGGCGAATAATCTGAAGACCAACGACGGGAACTAGATGAATGAAGCAACTGGAAGCGTTTTCACTCGGCAAGAGACTTGCCGATCCAGCTGCCAATGAGGACAGTCTCGTCGTTCTTCCCCATCGTGGTTACGCCGTCATCGACGGCGTAACCGACCGGAACGGGACGCGGTACAACGGCATGCTGTCGGGCCAGTTCGCCTCGCGCACCGTCCAGGCGGCCACCGAGCGGTTTCTGCTCGCCCAGGGCGACAAGAGCGAGGCGGACCTGCAGTACGCCGGGCCGGAACACTTCATCGACTATCTCACCAGGGCGATCTTCGCCGAGTACGAGCGCGCCGGCGCGGTCGAGGCCGTAACTGCGGACTGGAAGCTTCGCGGCGGCTGTACGGTGATGGCAACGATGATCATCGGGGACCGGCTGGAGATCGTGGCCGTCGGCGACAGCGGCGTTCGCATCAATGGCACCGATGTGCTCCAGGTTCTGAAGCCGCTCGACGATGTCACCGCCATCATGCGCCGGGAAACCTGGCACTATTTCCGCGACCTCGGCCGCGACACGGCCAGTTGCGACAGTCTCGCCGCCGCCGTGACATGGCGCGGCACCCGCAACCAGGAAGCCGGGGCCGAGACGGCGGAGCCGGAATTCCTCAAGGAGATCGAGCGGCGGGCGCTCGCGGCCTGCGCGGCCCACCTGCCCGAGGTGCCCGAGGGGGAGATCCTGGCACTCGTTCATGGCGGCATCTGCTTCGCACAGGGCGACTTCCAGAACGTGACGGAGCCGGTACTGGGCTATGGCGGGCTCGACGGCTTTGCCGTTCCCACCCGCTATATCGAGAGCCGCAGCTATGCCCTGAAAGACGTGCACACGATCGAACTCTTCTCGGACGGCTATTTCAAGTTGGGGGAAGACTTCGGCACCGCATCGTGGGAACAGGCGTTCCGGGAGGTGGAAGAAGAAGACTTCCACAAGATTGGGCCTTATATGAGCACCAAGGGGTCGACCGACGTCATACTGACGGACGACAGGACATATCTTGGAGTGAGGCTGTAGTGAGTGGCAGAACGCACGTTGATGGTCTTGTGTCTCACCGTGCAACTGCCACCTCCGCAGTCGAGGGACTGAACCACCGCCAGTCCCAGATTCTGGAGGCGATCGGCGCCAATGGCGCCGCCTCCGTCACCGAACTTGCGACACAGTTCTCGGTAACCACGCAGACCATTCGGCGTGACCTCAAGCTGCTCAACGAGCGGGGCCTGCTGGTCAAGGGCTTCGGCGGGGCGTTCGCCTCGCCGGGCGTGGCGCGGTACACCTACAGCGAGCGCCACAGCACCGAAGTGGACATCAAGCGCGAACTGATGTCGGCGCTGAAGCCGATCCTGTTCGACGGCGCGACGATCTTCGTCGGCCTTGGCACCACCTTCCACGCCCTGCACCAGGTGGTGGCCGGCATCCCCGGCATCCTCATCGCCTCACCGAACCTCGAAGTGGTGTACAGCTGCGCGCTTCACACCGAGGCGACGGTGTATGTCTACGGCGGCTATGTGCGGAACAAGGACACGTCCATCCTGACGCTGGCCGGGTCGGGCAGGCAGTCCTTCAAGTTCGACCTCGCGATCATCGGGGCGAGCGCCATCGACAGGGATGGCACCGTGCTCGAGTTCGATCCGATGGAGGTGGAGCTCACCCGCGAAGTGCTCCGGCACAGCCGGCGGGTCGTACTCGTCGCGCATGACGGCAAGTTCAACCGCAAGGCGCCGCACGTGGTGACACGCATGGCCGAGGTCGACGTCCTCGTGACCAACGGGGACCCGGAGGGCTACTTCGATGACCGCGGGCTCCTCGGCAGCGTCGAGGTGGTTCGGGTCGGCACCGGCGACCGGGACTAGGCCGGCAGGCGGCGGGGGCGCAGGGAAACAGCGCCACTTTTGACTTTACGCAATTTGCTCCACCGAAGCCGGGCTATCTACGCTGACGGAACAGCGATGAGCGACGGCCCTGCCCCCGCATCGCTGCAATCGAAAGGCGCAATGCAATGGCACAAAGCAGCACCCGTCGAAGCATCGTCTGGAGCAAGCAGAAGCTCGACGAACTCGATGCCCTTCTCAACGAACTGGATGCCTCGACCGCCCGGCTCCAGGGCGAAATGAAAGTGCAGGCGGACAAGGCGCGCGACAAAATCCGCTCGGCGCGGGATGCGCTCCAGGCCTATGTGACCAATGCGGATACCGAGGCAGAGGGTTGGTTCAGGGAGAGCGCCGCGAACGCGAAGCAGACCCTGGAGGACACGCAGGCCGAGATCGAGGAAGAGTGGATCCAGGCGGAACTGGCCTTTCAGGATTTCCTCGCCGCAGTGGACGACGATGCACAGATGGCGCGCAAGGCCCTCGCGGCAAGGGCCCGGGCGGACCGGGAAGCCATCGATGCCTCGCTCGACCGCATCGACGCCGAAACGACCAAGGCGATGGAAGCGGCGCGCAGGGACATGGATACCGCCCTCGACCGGCTCTCAAGCGAGGCTGACATGGTGCAGGCCAAGGCCGGCCAGATTTCCGCGGCCGGCGCAGAATCCTGGGAAGCGATACGCGCTGGTCTGAAGGAGGCTCACGCAGTTCATGCGAGGACCGCACAGAGCGTATCGGAGGCGTTCCAGCGACTGCGCTGAACGCGCCTCATACCCCTCGAGAACGAAAAAGCCCGGCACTCGGGCCGGGCTTTCTGCAGAACAGGCGGGTTGCGGACTAGCCCACAGCCTCGATGCTGACCTGGGCGGTGCCGGGGCCGATCATGTCGATCGCCACTGCGGCGCTGCGCGACAGGTCGATAACACGGTCTCCAACATAGGGACCGCGATCGTTGATGCGCACCACTACGGACTTGCCGTTGTTCTTGTTAGTGACCTTCACCTTCGTACCGAAGCTGAGCGTCTTGTGTGCTGCCGTCATGGCGTGCATGTCGTAACGCTCCCCATTAGCCGTCGTGCGGCCATGAAAGCCTGGTCCATACCAGGAAGCGACTCCGGAGTGATTTCCGGTCGCGGCGAGAGCGGGTGGGACCATGGTGGCAATGGCCAGAGCACTGGCGACCAGCGCGCCAGTGGCAAGACGAGAAAACTTCTGCATGGGTGGGGAACTAAACTCCGTTCGTTGCGTTACCCCACGCTTTATACGAACGGCTGTGTCCTGAAGGGGCACTCAGCAGGGCAGAACCAGGGTCTTTCCAAGCCCTTCGCCGCTTTGTGCCCGCATTGCCTGCCCCATTCGCCGGTGTTTGTGTCGACCGTTTGCAGTCAACCGCACGCCGGCGTCCTGTTGACGCAGGTTAGTTCACAATGGGTTCAGGACAGCGGTGGGGCTGCTGGCGCTCAGAACAGCACGACAGAGCGGATGCTCTCGCCCGCGTGCATGAGATCGAAGCCCTTGTTGATGTCTTCGAGACGCAAAGTGTGCGTGACCATCGGGTCGATCTCGATCTTGCCGTCCATGTACCAGTCGACGATACGCGGTACGTCCGTGCGGCCGCGAGCGCCACCGAAGGCGGTCCCCATCCAACTGCGGCCAGTGACGAGCTGGAACGGGCGGGTGGAGATCTCCTGGCCGGCGCCGGCCACCCCGATCACCACCGACTTGCCCCAGCCGCGGTGGCTGGCCTCGAGCGCCTGCCGCATCACCCTGGTGTTGCCGGTGCAGTCGAAGGTGTAGTCGGCGCCGCCGATCTGGTCGATGCCGCGCTTCGTCATGTTGATGATGTGCGCAACCACGTCCCCGTCCAGTTCGGTCGGGTTGACGAAATGGGTCATGCCGAAACGTTCGCCCCATTCCTTCTTGGAGTTGTTGATGTCGACGCCGATGATCATGTCGGCGCCAGCGAGACGCAGTCCCTGGATGACGTTGAGCCCGATGCCGCCGAGGCCGAACACCGCCGCGGTGGCACCGACCTCCACCTTGGCGGTGTTGAGCACCGCGCCCACGCCGGTGGTAACGCCGCAGCCGACATAGAACACCTTGTCGAACGGCGCCTTCGGATCGATCCGCGCGACCGCGATCTCGGGCAGGACGGTGTAGTTGGAGAACGTTGAGCAGCCCATGTAGTGGTAGATGGGCTGTCCCTTGAGGGAGAAGCGGGTGGTGCCGTCGGGCATGAGGCCCTTGCCCTGTGTAGCGCGAATGGCGGTGCACAGATTGGTCTTGCCTGAGAGGCAGGAGGCGCACTGGCGACATTCGGGGGTGTAGAGCGGGATCACGTGATCGCCGACGGCGACACTGGTGACGCCAGCTCCCACTTCAACGACGACACCGGCGCCTTCATGGCCCAGGATCGAGGGAAAGATACCCTCGGGATCGGCACCCGAGAGGGTGAACTCGTCGGTGTGGCAGATGCCGGTGGCCTTGATCTCGATGAGAACCTCGCCGGCTTTCGGACCTTCGAGGTCGACTTCCAGGACTTCAAGCGGCTTGCCGGCCTCAAAGGCAACGGCGGCACGAGTCTTCATGGTTCAACCTCCGGTGTGTGTCCGGCACCGGAGTACGGCAAGACCGCCTGCAAGTCGAGGGAAGCTCGACGACCTGGCGCGGACGGCTGTGAACCGCCCGCGCCCGTATACCCTTGCTAGATGTTCTGCCCGCCCGAGATTTCGATCCGCTGGCCGGTAACCCAGCGGTTTTCGGAAGCCAGCAGGCTCGCGACCGCAGGGCCTATGTCATCCGGCACGCCGACCCGGCCGAGGGCAATGATGCTGGCGAAGGCCTCATTGTAGGCCGGGGTGTCGCGCACGGCTCCGCCGAGGAAGTCCGTCTCTATCGCACCGGGGGCGACGACATTGGCGGTGATGCCGCGGCCGCCGAGTTCACGCGCGAGGTAGAGCGTCAGGATTTCGATGGCGCCCTTTGCCGCCGAGTAGGCGGAAAAGCCCGGATAGGAGGCGCGGGTCAGGCCCGACGAGAAGTTGACGATCCGTCCGCCATTGGCGAGCAGGGGCAGCAGTGCCTGGGTGAGAAAGAACACGCCCTTCACATGCACATCGAACAGCATGTCGAACTGCGCTTCCGTGGTGGCGGCAAAATCGGCCATCTCGCCATGCCCGGCATTGTTGACGAGGTGGTCGAAATCCACCCTGCCCCAGGCGGCGAGGGTGGAGCGGACGTCCTCGACGAAATCGGAGAAGCTGGAGACGTCGCCGGTGTCGAGTTGCAGCGCAACGGCCCTGCGGCCAATGGCTTCGATGGCGTCCACGACTGCCGCGGCCGCCTCCGCGCCGTGACGGTAGGTGAGAATGACATCACCCCCGCGGCGGGCGATGCTGAGGGCAGTGTTGCGGCCGAGGCCACGGCTGCTACCGGTGACGATGGAGATCGTGTTCATGGGCGTTCCTTTCGATTGGCGCTGCGATGAGCGCACTATCCGCGAGGAGTGCCGGGCCCGGTTGCCCGTTCATCGCAGGTTCTTGCCTATTCCTCCAAATGGGATTGCCGGTCGTCGCGACGGCGCATAGGGTCGCGACATGAAAGGTGACCTACTTTCCATCGCGAGCCGCTACGCCGCCATCCATGCGGATAGCGGGGGCGTGGCCGCGACGCCTGTTGCCGGGCTGACCATCATCCAGGAGACGGCGCCCACCGCGCTGCAGTTCGCCATCAACCGGCCGCTGGTGACGCTGGTGCTGCAGGGCAGCAAGCGCGTGACCATCGGCAGCAGCACTTTTAACTTCGGGGCCGGCGAGTCCCTGCTGATCACCGCCGACGTGCCCACAGTCAGCCAGATCACCCGCGCCACGCCGGCGACACCCTATTATTCGCTGGTGATCGACCTGGACCCGTCGGTGATCGCGGACCTGCTGGTGGACATCGGACCGGCACCGGCCGGATCAGCAGCACCGGTGCGAGTTGATCCCACCGACAGCGAAGTGGCAGACGCAGCCCTGCGGCTGATGCGCTTGCTGGATCGTCCGTCCGCGCAGCCGGTGCTCGAGGGGCAACTGGTGCGCGAACTGCACTACTGGCTGCTCATGGGCCGGCATGGGAGCGCCATCCGCAACCTCGGCGTGGCCGGTAGCCATGTGCAGCGCATCGGCCGGGCGGTGGGGGTGATCCGAACGAAGTTCAACGAACCGCTGAGAGTGGAGCAACTGGCCGAGGCGGCCGGAATGGGGCTGTCCTCGTTCCACCAGCATTTCAGGGCGATCACGTCGCTCACTCCGCTACAGTTCCAGAAGCAGTTGCGGCTGATCGAGGCGCGGCGACGCATGCTGAGCCATGGGGAGATGATCAGCAATGCCGCCTATGCGGTGGGATATGAAAGCGTGCCGCAGTTCACGCGTGACTACCGGCGGCTGTTCGGCCTGCCGCCGGCGCGGGAGCTGAAGGCGGCCAAGGCGCAGATGCAGGCCGCCTAGCGGAGCCGCCTGCCGTCGGCGCCGAAGAGAAGCAGCTGGGCCGGGTCGAAATGGGCGCGGTAACTGTGGCCGGAGGCGATCTCGCGATCATTGTCCGTGGCGATGGTCAGCAGTTCGCCAGCGGAGCCGCGTGCATAGGCATAGGTCTCCCCGCCCAGGTGCTCGATCAGCTCGACGGTCACGTCGAGAACGGCGGAGCCCTCTCGACGGAAGTGCTCGGGGCGAATCCCGACAGTGATTTCGGTGCCGTCCGAAAGCGAGACGGGCGCGGGCACGAGGGTCGCCGGATAGTCGGTCAGCCGGATGGCGCCGCTCTCGACAGTGCCCTTGAGGAAGTTCATGCGCGGGGAACCGATGAAGCCGGCGACGAACTGGTTGTCCGGATCATCGTAGAGCTCAAGGGGAGTGCCCACCTGCTCTATATTGCCATCGCGCAGCACCACGATGCGATCGGCGAGGGTCATCGCTTCGACCTGGTCGTGGGTGACGTAGATGATGGTGGCCTGCAGGTCCTTGTGGAGGCGGGCGATCTCGATGCGCATGTGGACGCGCAGTTCCGCGTCCAGGTTGCTGAGGGGCTCGTCAAACAGGAAGACGTTGGGCTGGCGCACGATGGCGCGCCCGATGGCAACGCGCTGGCGTTGACCCCCGGAAAGCTCCTTGGGGTAGCGGCCGAGCAGCGGCTCCAGTTCGAGGATGCGGGCGGCCTCCAGCACGCGGCGCTCGATATCGGCCTTTGGCGCGCCGGCGAAGCGGAGCGCAAAGCCCATGTTGTCGCGCACCGTCATGTGCGGATAGAGCGCGTAGCTCTGGAACACCATGGCGATCCCACGGCGCGACGGATCGACGTCGTTCATCCGTTCCCCGCCGATCTGCAACTCGCCGGCGGTGATGGTTTCGAGACCCGCGACCATGCGCAGGAGCGTGGACTTGCCGCAGCCTGAGGGGCCGACGAAGACCACGAACTCCTTGTCACGAATGTCGAGGTCGACGCCGCGGATCACTTCGACGGCGCCGAAGGACTTGCGCAGGCCCCTGAGCTTCAATCCGGACATGACGATCTCTCCTCGCTCGCGGTGAGCGTGATGGACTGGCGGCCGAGCCGCTCGCTGGTGACGGTGACAGTGATGACGCCGGGCCCGGTGGCACGCACCCAGAACCCGGTCGAACCGGCGCGGAGCGGCACCAGCCCGGGGCCGAGGCGTTCGCCGGCACCGGAAACCTCGATGCTCACCGGATCGGAGAAGAAGGGCAGCTTGTGACCTGACTGGTCCAGCGCGCGAACCATGACACGCACGGTATCGCCCGACCCACGCAGGCGGTCGCCATCGGCTTCGACCTCGAGAGTGGCCGGCACCGGATCGGCCACGAAGTTCACCGTCTTCACCGCCTTGCCGCCGACATAGCCGGTGATGGTGGCGCTTTCCCATGACATGCCCCAACGGCCGAGTTCCTCGTCGCTGAAGTGCCGGCGATCCATCACGACGGGCGCATGCGGCAGATGGGGATAGGCTTCGCGATCGGGCGTGAAGCGCTTGGGCGGGTTGGCGCCGTAGCGCAGTTCGACCTCGTCGCAATTGGTGAGCACGATCAGCGGCAGGACGCCGCCGATGTTGCGTTCGCCGCGGGCCCAGAACGTGACCGGCTTGAGGATCACCTCCTCGGCGGGCTCGCACTGGCTGGCATAGGCGTAGGCCGCGAACTTGGGTTCGCGGAACATGTCCATGACGCCATGGTGGCAGATGCGGTCGCCGGAGCCGAAATCCTTGTGGGTGTTGTAGTCGAAGGCGCACCAGCCGATGCAGCCGGCAATCTGCGGGTCGCCATAAGCGGCGTTCATCACCTCGAGGTGCCGGCGGACGTGCTCGGCCTGGCGCTGCTCCTGGTCGTGCACCTTGGTGGGGTACATGTGCCCGCCATACTCGGTGATCATGTAGGGCACGACGCGGTCGAGGCCGGTGACTTCCTGCTGCGGGCGCAGCGGCGTCCGGGGCCGGTTTCCGCCCAGTTCCTCGTTGCCGAGGATGAAGTCGTTCATGGTGTAGACGTCTTCGAGCAGTTCGCTCTCGGTGATGTAGCGTACGCCGCCCGTGGGGCGGGTGGTGTCGAGTTCATGCGCCAGCGCGTTGGTGCGCACGTAGAAATCGTGATCGTCCTGGCTCTCGTTGATGCGGACGCCCCAGATGACGATGGAGGGGTGGTTCCAGTCGCGGGTGATCATGCGCCGGACGTTCTCGACCGACTCGTCCTTCCAGGCCTCGCCGCCAATGTGCTGCCAGCCCGGGATTTCCTCGAAGACCAGCAAGCCGAGTTCATCGCAGCGGTCGAGGAACCAGTGCGACTGGGGGTAGTGGGAGGTGCGCACGATGTTGAGGTGCAGCTCGTGCTTGAGGATCTCCGCATCGCGCTCCTGCGCCGAGCGGCCCATGGCGTAGCCGGAATAGGGGAAGGACTGGTGGCGGTTGAGGCCGCGAAGCTTGAGCGGCCTGCCGTTGAGGCGGAAGCCCTCGGGGGTGAACTCGACGGAGCGGAAGCCGAAGCGAAAGCTCGCCTCATCCTGCCCGTGAGCGGTGTCGAGGGTGACCGCGAGAGTGTAGAGCGCGGGATTGTCGAGGTCCCACAGGGAGATGCCGGTCAGCCCGTCGAAGGCGACGTCGATGCTGGCGCCGTCGACGGGGGCTTCGGTGGTGGCGATGGTGTTGCCCGCGCTGTCGCGAAGGGTGGCCACCAGAGTGCCGGAAAGCGGCAGGTTTTGGGGGTTTTCGAGCTCTATGCGAGCGCGGACGGCCTTGCGTTCGGCAAGGATTTCGGGCGTTTCGACCTTGGCGTTGCGGATGAAGACCGGGGCGGTGACGCGCAGCCAGACCTCGCGGTAGATGCCGGCATAGGTGAGGTAGTCGATCTGCCCGCCAAAGGGCGGGATTTCGGGGTTTTCGCTGCCATCCACGGTGACGGTGAGGACGTTCTCGCCGGGCTGGAGGAGCCCTGTCAGGCGGGCCTCGAACGGGGTGTATCCGTCACGATGTGATTGTATTCCGTTACCGTTCAGGCTGACTTTGCAGTCTGCCATCGCGCCATCGAAAACAATCGAGACTTCCCGGTCCCCCCAGGAAGGATCGGCGGTGAAGCGCTTCTCGTAGGTGAAGCGGCGCTGGTAGCTCGTCTCGTCGAAATAGCTGAATGGCAGCTCGACGGCAGTGTGCGGCAGGCGGACGGTCTCGGAGCCTTCGAAGAGCCAACCGGAATTGAAGTCGATCAGGGGACGCATGGGTTCTCTATTTGACGGCGCCCAGCATGCCTTCGACGAAGCGGCGCTGGAGCAGGAAGAAGATGACGAGGGTGGGCAGGGTGGCAAAGATCGCCCCGACCATCACCACGCCCCAGTCGGGCGTGTAGGCGGAGGTGAGGCTGGCGACCACGAGGGTTAGGGTCTTCATGTCGTTGGTCTGGAGCACGATCAGCGGCCAGAGGTAATTGTTCCAGATGGTCATGAAGACGATGATGGTGGCCGCCGCGTAGGTGGAGCGCATCACCGGCATGTAGACGTTGAAGAAGATCTGCCACTCCTTGAGGCCGTCGATCCGGGCGGCGTCGCGGAGTTCATGCGGGAAGGCCTTGGTGGCCTGGCGGAAGTAGAAGATGATGAAGATGGAGGCGATCGTGGGCAGGATGATCGCCTGGTAGGTGTTAATCATCTTGAGGTTCGCCATCATGATGAACAGCGGCACCATGAGCGCGGCGAACGGGATCGACAGCATCAGCAACAGGCCGGCGAAGACCCGTTCGCGCAGGCGCGAGCGGAAGATCTCGAAGCCATAGCCGGCGAGCGAGGACACCAGCAGCGTCAGCGCAGTGCCGACGCCGGCGATGAAGAACGAATTGAACAGGATTCTCGGCATGTCGACCGAGGTGAAGAAGTTGACCATGTTGGTCCACAGGGCGCCGCCGGGCGTGACCTTGCCCTTGAGGATGTCGGGCGAGGTGTTGGTGGCCCCGATCGCCATCCAGAAGAAGGGGAACACCGACACGAAGGTGGCGAGGCACAGCAGCAGGTAGGTGGCGCCGCGGCCGAGAAGGGCGAGGGGATTGCTCATGCGCGGCGATCCCTTGCGGCGAGGAACTGCAGCAGGCTCAAGAGGCCGACCAGGATGACGATGACGTAGGAGACCGTCGCCGCGTAGCCGAAGCTGGGCATGAACTTGAAGCTGAGATTGTAGATGTAGACCGACAGGGTGAGCGTCGCGTCGGACGGTGCGCCGGGGATCGGCGGAATGAGGTTCGGCTCGTCGAAGAGCTGCAGGGTGCCGATGGTGGAAATGACCGTGGTGAACAGGATCACCGGC
The DNA here is from genome assembly GCA_023436745.1 of Pseudomonadota bacterium. Lineage (GTDB taxonomy): Bacteria > Pseudomonadota > Alphaproteobacteria > Rhizobiales > Devosiaceae > Devosia. The sequence continues at coordinate 20,088 of JAEZHZ010000379.1, forward strand.
TTCAGCATGGCCACCGTGATGTACCAGAACCGGGCCCAGGCCGGCACACCATCGATGCGCGCCGCCTCGTAGATGGAGCGGTCGATGTTCTGCATCGCGGCGAGGTAGAAGATCATGTTGTAGCCGGTCCAGCGCCAGGTGATGGCGATGATGATCACGACCTTGGCCCAGAACGGATCGGCCAGCCACGGAATGGGGCTGCCGATGATGTTAAGGGCCATCAGCATCTGGTTGATGATGCCATCCTGCGAGAACATCGAGCGGAACACGACCGAATAGGCCACCAGCGAGGTGACGCAGGGCAGGAAGATGGCGGTGCGGAACACCGCCCTGCCCCACAGCCGGCTGTTGTTGAGCGCGTTGGCGAACAGCAGCGCCAGGACCAGCATGACCGGCACCTGGATGGCGAGAAACGTGAGGGTGTTGGTCAGCGCCCGGATGAAAACGGGGTCCTGGGTCAGCCGGATGATGTTGGTGAGGCCGCCGAAGCTGAGGTTCATGCCCCGGCCGACCTGAAAGCTCATCCAGAGCGACCACAGGATCGGATAGATCATGAAGATGCCGAGCAGCACCAGCGCCGGCATGACAAACAACCAGCCGCTCACCTGTTCGCTGCGACCGAGCCTCGGCCTGGCGCGGCCGTGTCGCGCCCCGATGCTCGTGGTGTCAGCCCCTGCCACCATCTTCGCTTCTCCTGGACCCTCTCGGGTACCTGCCAATTGTCCCTTTGAGACCGACGACCCCGCGCACACTGCCGAAGCAGCTGCCGCGCGCGGGATCGCGGGAGGCCGGGGGCGCTGCCGCCCCCGGATGGGTTGAACCTTACTGGGTCTGCTGACGGACCTGGGCGTCGACGGCGGCAGCGATCTCGTCGACATTGCCACCGCTGGTGAGCGCCGGAATCTGGGCGACCACGGCCGCGTCGGCCTCGTTGGTGAAGATGCCGTAATTGACCGCCGGGATGGCGTTCAGCCAGTCGGAGAAGTTCTGCCAGACGGGCGCGCCGCCGAAGAACTCGTCGCTGGCCGAGTAGGCTTCGCCTTCACGCGCGGCAAGGAGCGAGCCGAGCGCGCCCTGGTTGACCAGGATCTGCTGGTAGAAATCGACATCCTGGCCCCAGATGGTGGCGAGGAAATCGATCGCGGCTTCCTTCTCGGGGCCGGAGGCGAGCACGTACCAGCTCGAGCCGCCGAGATTGGAGGCGTTGGTGGCGCCTTCGACGCCGGCGAGCGAGGGGATGGGGGCGATGCCCCACTGGCCCGACTGGTCGGGGTTGGCCTTGATGGTGCCGGTCATCCATACGCCGGTGACGGTACCGAGGGTATCGCCCGAGGTGAAGGAGCCGGTGTATTCGGTCCAGCCGGCGACGGGCTTGGTGATGCCGGAAGCGACGAGACGCTGGTAGGTCGCCAGGGCTTCCTTGAACACCGGGTTGTCGGCGATGGTGACGTTGCCGTCGGCATCGAAGTACCAGGACCCGGCCGACTGCATCATGATGCGGAAGATGCCGGCGTCGTTGGGGTCGATCGGGAACATGACCTGGCCGGTCTTTTCCTTCACGTCGAGGCCGATCTCGATGAGTTCGTCCCAGGTGATATCCTGCAGGTCCTCGGCGCTGTAGCCGGCCTCTTCGAGGATGTCGGAACGATAGAACAGCCCGGTCACGCCGGAGTCGAAGGGCAGCGAGTAGGTCTCGCCGTTGAGGGTCGCGAGCTCGACCTTGTAGGGGGCGAAGCCGGAGTAGTCGACATGGCTGGTCAACGGCTCGAAGGCGCCTGGGAAGGACTGAAGGTACTTCTGGGCACCGTAGTCCTCGATCAGCACGATATCGGGCAGGCCATCGGTGGTGCCGGAGGCGAGCTGGGCCTGCAGCTTGGTCTCGAGGTCGGCCTTGGCGAAATCGACGATGTTGACGTTCACGTCCGGATGCTCGGCGGCATAGCGCTCGGCCGCGAGCTTCATGGTGGCGCCGTTGAAGTTGGGGTCCCAGGTCCAGACAGTGATGTCGAGAGCGGAAGCAGCGGTCACACCGAGCATGCTGACGCCAGCGAGCGCTGCGGCAAGCGTGCGCTTCCAGCCCGTAGTAATGCGGGTCATTCTTATCCTCCCATTGGCGGGTGTATCCTCATTCACCCGAGGGGAGCGTAGCGGCATCCAGACGGCCGCGCAAGATTTCAGTAAATATTTACTCCGGCACGTTTCCGCCCGGCAGGCGGGTGCTGGCGCGCCATACGAGACGCGATGCAAGCGTGATCTGCTTGGCGAGTTCCCGGCCGCCCACCCGCTCCAGCATCAGTTCCACCGCGGTCTCGCCGATCTCCTCGGCGGGAAGGTGAACCGTGGTGAGCGGAGGGTTGAGAAACTGTGCCACCGAGACATCGTTGAAGCTCGCCACCCCGATGTCGTCCGGGATAGACAGGCCCTTCTCGTGAATGGCGCGATAGGCGCCGATCGCCATGGAATCGTTGAAAGTGACGATGACCTCGGGGGGGCGCTTCTGCTGCAGGACCTCGGTGGTGAGCCGGTATCCACCCTGCTCGGTGTTGTCGCCACTGAGGAACATGCGATCGTCGAACCAGCCCGCCTGGGTCATCCAGTGCACATAGGACTGCGCCCGGCGATCACCCCAGCCGATATAGGCAATGCGGCGGTAGCCGGCGGCGGCGAGCCGCACCAGCAGCTTTTCCATCGCGAGCCAGAGATCGGCATGGACCGCGTCGAGCTGGTCGTCCGGCGGCGCGAAATCGGCGAACACCAGATGGCGCGCGTGGCGGCGAAGCCAATCCACCTCGTCCTCGTCCTGCCGGCCGATGGCAATGACGCCAGAAGCCCCCTGAAGCATGGCGGCGTCGGGCCGGGCATCGGTGTGATAGACCTTGACGGTCTCGACCTTGAGAGCGGCGCAGCGGCTTTCGATGCCGAGCCGCAGGGCGACGTAGTAGGGGTCGACCAGTTCCTGCTCGGGACGCAGGAAATGCACCAGGGCGAGCTTCGACAGCCCCTGCTGGTTGGCACGGTTGCGGTTGCGAGGCGTCGCATAGTTCAGCGCCTCGGCGGCCTCGATGATCGCGTGACGCTTGCGCGTCGAGATCGACAGCGTCGGATCGTAGTTGAGGACGCGCGAGACGGTGGCGCTGGAGACGCCTACGGCAGCCGCGATTTCCTTGAGGGTGACCATGGCCGAACGCTAGGGCGGCGGCCGGGGGGGCGTCAACCAAGCAGGAGCGACTATGCGCGTGAACCCAGAAGACGATCCGCGATGCGGCTGTTGCGGCCAGCGGCAATGCCGGGGATCAGCAGCGCATCGATGAGCCACCAGAGACCCACCAGCGCCCAGACAAAACTGAGCAGACCGAAGGTGACGAGGGTCAGCACCAGCACCGCCGCGGACAGCGACAGCATGATGAAGCCGCTCAGCGGCTTGCCCAGATAGAAGCGATGCGCGCCGACATAGCCGAGAAAGAACCAGAGAAGATAGGCGACGAGCAGGGACTTCTTCTCGATATCGTATTGGGCATAGGCACGATCGCTGGCCATGGGACCTCCTTGATGCAGATGCCTAATTGGGAAGTGCATGGCCGTGGTTCAAGCATTGGGCTCGCCGGCTAATCGAGGAATACGGTGACGCTGTCGCCCTGCCCCGCCGCGTCGACCACCGAGAGGGTGACATAGCCCGGTCCGTCCGGCTGCCAGAAGCTCTCGCGCGCAAAGGCGGAACGGCCGAACGGCGCACCGTTGGCGAGGAAGGTGAACGGGGGCACGCCATTGCGGACCCGTATCATGAGGGGTGACGCCTCGCCGGCGGCAAAGCCCAGATCGACATCGACCCCATCCACCGGAAAGGCGATCTCGGGCCCAGCCTGGCGGGCAACGAGGCGGGCATCGGGATGGCGGAAGCGGCGGAGCGGATCCGGCAGGTCGGTATTGGAGGCCAGCAGGGCCCCGGCGGGCGGCCGCGGCAGCGGCGCCTTGCGGGAGCCGAGACGATCGAAGGCCTCGAACAGCACGGGGGCGGCGGCGGTGATGCCGGCCATGCCGGGAACAGGGGCGCCATCTGGGCGGCCGACCCAGACGCCGATCACCGTGCGGCCATCGAAGCCGATGGCCCAAGCGTCGCGATAGCCGTAGGACGTGCCAGTCTTGTAGGCGATGCGGCCGGGGGAACCGTTGAGCGGCGGGGGCACATCGGCGAGGATGTCGGTCACATACCAGGCAGAAACCGGGTCGAGCACCGGCGCAGGCTGGCCGGCCGGAATCTCCCCGGGCCTGCTGCCATCGACGAGCCGGACCGGCATGCCGCCGCGGGCCAGGGCGGCATAGGCGGAGACAAGGTCCCTGAGGGAAACACCGACACCACCGAGGCCGACGGCAAGGCTGGGGGCGGTATCGGTCGGCAGCGTCATGATGGCGTGCGCCCGGCGCAGGCGGGAAACGAGACGGGCGGGGCCGACCGCATCGAGCACGACGATGGCGGGAATGTTGAGGGAGTCCGCCAGGGCCTCCCTGATGCTGACGGTGCCGCGGGTGAAGCCGTCGAAATTGACCGGCACATAGGCGCCGAAGGCGGTGGGG
>JAEZHZ010000077.1 GCA_023436745.1 Pseudomonadota bacterium
TGAATTCGCGTTGCCTGCTGGCGCTCACCTGGAAACCTCCGGAGCTTCGAAACGGGTGACGGTACGGGCCTCATGGCCATCTTCGCTGTGGATCGCGACGGTGAAGTCGGTCTGCGGGGCAAGCGCCGGGCCGGGCATCCGCACATAGAGGCGCACCGGCAGGACCATGTCGGGATCGAGCTGGAGCCGCAGCTCGGTGACCGGGTCTTCCGCGAGGCCCGGCGAGGTGAAGGTCGCCCCCGGCAGGTCCTCGAGCGTGAGCAGCACCTCGCGCGGGGCCGTGGTCATGTTCAAGACCTTGACGTCGTAGCCGTTGCGGATGGAGCCATCCGACAGCAGCACGTACTGGGGGTTGCGGTCGTGCAGCACGTTGACGCCGAGCGGCACCCGCATCGACAACGCCACCAGCATGCCGACCCCGATGGCGCACCACAGCGCGAAATAGGCGAAGGTGCGGGGGCGCAGCACCGAGCGCCAGCTGGTCCGCCGGATGCGCTCCGACAGCTTGCCCTGGCCGGGGCGCACGAGGCCCGGATCGATCCGGCCCGAGGCCGACGTCGCCACCGCCATGTTGCGGTTGTAGTCGCTGAGCGTGGCATAGGAGACCAGCCCACGCTCGCGCCCGAGCTTGTCCATGACGTTGTCGCAGGCATCGATGCACAGCGCGCAGGTGATGCATTCGAGCTGCTGGCCGTCGCGGATGTCGATGCCCATCGGGCACACCGCGACGCAGGCATTGCAGTCGACGCAATCCCCAAGGGTGCCGCCGGCCTGCGCGACCTTGCGGGCGTGCTTGCCGCGGGGCTCGCCGCGCCAGTCGTTATAGGTGACGGTGAGCGACTTCTCGTCGAGCATCGCCCCCTGGATGCGCGGCCAGGGGCACATATAGGTGCAGACCTGTTCGCGCATGAGCCCGCCGAAGGTGTAGGTGGTGGCCGTGAGCAGCGCCAGCGTGGCGTAGGCGACGAACGGTGCCTCGAGCGTGAACAGATCGGGCAGCAGGGTCGGCGCGTCGGCGAAGTAGAAGATCCAGGCGCCGCCCGTCGCCATGCCGACGAGGATCCAGGCGCCGTGCTTGGCGATGCGCTTGGCGAGCTTGGTGAGGCTCCAGCGGCCGTTGTCGAGCTTGATGCGGGCGTTACGGTCGCCCTCGATCCAGCGCTCGATATGGATGAAGAGGTCGACCCACACCGTCTGCGGGCAGGCATAGCCGCACCAGGCGCGGCCGATGGTCGAGGTGATCAGGAACAGCCCCACCCCCGCCATGACCAGCAGGCCCGCCACATAGTAGAATTCCTGCGGCCAGATCTCGATGAAGAAGAAGTAGAAGCGCCGGTTGGCGAGATCGAGCAGCACCGCCTGGTCGGGCGCATACGGCCCCCGGTCCCACCGGAGCCAGGGCAGCAGGTAGTAGATGGCGAGCGTGACCGCCATGATGATCCACTTGAGCCGCCGGTAGCGGCCCTTCACCGTCTTGGGGAAGATCTTGGTGCGCGGCGCATAGAGTGGCTGCTCCGCAGGCGCGGGCTTGCCGGCGCTCCCGTTGGAGTCGGGCCTCGTGCCGCTGGTGTTGTCTATGATGATCATTCCGTCCGCCCTGGATGCAGCTCCGCTTGTGCCCCATCGGGCGCGGGTGGGGTTTGACCTGCGTCAAACCGCAAAAAGGAAAGGGGGCGCCACGACGCCCCCTTTGGTACCGGCTGGCCGCTGCTGCGTGCCGGACAGGCCGGGATGGCTACTGTCCGCCGCCTAGGCCGTGGACATAGACTGCGAGCTGCTTCAGCGTCACCGCGTCGAGCTTTTCGCTCCAGGCCGGCATCATGCCGTGGCGCGCCCGGGTGACCTGGGCCTCGATGGAGGCGAGCGAGCCCTCGTAGAGCCAGATCGGATCGGTCAGGTCCGGCGCGCCGAGTTCGGCCATTCCGAAGCCCTCGTCGCCGTGGCAGCCGGCGCAGTTGTCGGCAAAGATCTGCCGGCCTTCGGGCGTCGCCTCGCCCCCCTCGAGCCCCGAAAGGCTCGCGACATAGGCGGCGACGCTCCTGATCGAGGCCCGGTCGAGCAGCCCGTCGGCGCCGAAGTTCGGCATGTAGCCGTAGCGGGTATCCGGATCGGTGGGCGAGCGCACGCCATGGGCGATGGTGTGGTAGATGTCGTCCGCCGTACCGCCCCAGATCCAGGCGTCGTCGTTGAGGTTGGGATAGCCCGGAGCCCCGGTGGCGCCGGTGCCGTGGCACTGCGAGCAGTTGACCTTGAAGGCCGAACTGCCGGCGGCGGTGGCGTAGCGGGCGAGTTCGGGATCGGCCATCACCTCCGCGAGCGAGCTGCTGGCGATCCTGTCGACGACCCCCTGGCGCGCGGCGCTGGCCTCGGCCAGCGTCTGCTGCAGGTCGGCGCGGCTCGAATAGCCGAGGAGGCCCCCCGTGGCGGCGCTGACCATCGGCCAGGCCGGGAACAGCACCGTGTAGCCGATCGCCCACACGATGCAGCCGTAGAAGGTCCACAGCCACCACCGCGGCAGGGGGTTGTTCAGCTCCTTGATGCCGTCCCACTCGTGACCGGTGGTCTCGACGCCGCTGACCTTGTCGATGTCCTTCTCGTGCGGCGTTTCGGGTGTCTGGCTCATGGCTCGCGCCCTCCTTCGATATGGTCGCGCAGCGGGATCATTGCGGCGTCGCGCGCGCGCTGGCGGGCGCCGGGGCGGAGCAGGAACAGGCCCACGCCGATGAAGACGGCGAAGAGGTAGACGAGACCCCAGGAGTCGGCGAAGTGCCGCAGGCTGTCATAGGTCATCATGGGTCCTTAGCGCTGGTTGGCGGCTTCGTCGTAGGTGTCGAAGTCGACGAGGGTGCCGAGCATCTGCAGGTAGGCGACGAGGGCGTCCATCTCGGTGATCTCCATCGGCTTGCCGTCGAAATCGCCGGTCTGCGCCTTGGGGTATCGCTCGAGCAGGTCGCCGGTGTCGGCATCGGGGGTGGCCTGGGCGATGACGTCCAGCCTGGCGGCGGCGATGGCCTCCTCGCTATAGGGGACGCCCACCGCCGCATTGGCCCGCAGCATGCCCTCGACCGTGTCGAAGTTGAGCCTGGCGTCCGCAAGGAACGCGTAGCTCGGCATGATCGATTCCGGCACCACCGAGCGCGGGTCGATGAGGTGCTGGACCTGCCACTCGTTGGAGTAGCGGCCCCCGACGCGCGCGAGGTCGGGACCTGTGCGCTTGGAGCCCCACTGGAAGGGGTGGTCGTACATCGACTCCGCCGCCAGCGAGTAGTGCCCGTAGCGTTCCGTCTCGTCGCGGAACGGGCGGATCATCTGCGAGTGGCAAACATAGCAGCCCTCGCGGATGTAGATGTCGCGCCCCGCCAGTTCGAGCGGCGAGTAGGGGCGCATGCCCTCCACCTTCTCGATGGTGTTCTGGAAGTAGAACAGGGGCGCGATCTCGACGATGCCGCCGATGGACACCACGATGAGCGAACCGACCAGCAGGAGCGAGGCGTTGCGCTCGATGATGCCGTGTTTGGCAAGAATTGACACCGGACTGCCTCCTTACTCTGCAGGCTGAAGTTTGGCGGGAACAGGCATGGGCCGCTCGTCCCGCACCTTGCCGGCGATGGTCATGTAGATGTTGAAGGCCATCACCAGGGCACCGGCGAGATAGAGCAGGCCGCCGGCGGCTCGCATCACGTAGTAGGGGTGCAGGGCCGCAACCGTTTCGGCGAAGGAGTAGACCAGGAAGCCCTGGCTGTCGTACTCGCGCCACATCAGGCCCTGCATGATGCCCGAGACCCACATGACCGCGGCGTAGACAACGATGCCGAGGGTGGCGAGCCAGAAGTGCCAGTTGACCATGCGCAGCGAGTAGAGGCGTTCGCGGCCCCACAGGCGCGGCACCATGAAGTAGATGGCGCCGAAGCTGATCATGCCGACCCAGCCGAGCGCACCCGAGTGCACGTGGCCGATGGTCCAGTCGGTGTAGTGGCTGAGCCCGTTGACCGACTTGATCGACATGACCGGGCCCTCGAAGGTCGACATGCCGTAGAAGGCCACCGCGATCACCATCATGCGGATGATCGGGTCGGTGCGCAGCTTGTCCCAGGCACCGCTCAGGGTCATCAGGCCGTTGATCATGCCGCCCCAGCTGGGCATCCACAGCACGATCGAGAACACCATGCCGAGCGTCTGCGCCCAGTCGGGCAGAGCCGTGTAGTGCAGGTGGTGCGGGCCGGCCCAGATGTAGAGGAAGATCAGTGCCCAGAAGTGGATGATGGAGAGCCGGTACGAATAGACCGGACGCTCGGCCTGCTTGGGCAGGTAGTAGTACATCATGCCGAGGAAGCCGGCGGTCAGGAAGAAGCCCACCGCGTTATGGCCGTACCACCACTGGGTCAGCGCATCCTGCACGCCCGAGAACAGCGAGTAGCTCTTGGCACCGAAGAACGACACCGGCACCGCCAGGTTGTTCACGATGTGCAGCATGGCGATGGTGACGATGAAGGCCAGGTAGAACCAGTTCGCCACGTAGATGTGGGGCTCCTTGCGGCGCAGCAGCGTGCCGAAGAAGACCACGAAATAGCCAACCCAGACGACGGTGAGCCACAGGTCAACATACCATTCGGGCTCGGCGTATTCACGGCTCTGGGTGATGCCGAGAATGTAGCCGGTGGCGGCCAGCACGATGAACAGCTGGTAGCCCCAGAACACGAACCAGGCGAGATCGCCGCCGAACAGCCGCGCGCGGCAGGTGCGCTGGACCACGTAGAACGAGGTCGTCATCAGCGCAGTGCCGCCGAAGGCGAAGATCACCGCGGAGGTGTGCAGCGGCCGCAAGCGGCCGAAGGTCAGCCATGGATCGAAATTGAGGTCGGGATAGGCAAGCTGCAGCGCCACCAGCAGCCCGACGGTGAAGCCGATCACGCCCCAGAAGACGGTGAGGATGCTGCCGATGCGGATCGGCCCGTCCATGTATCCTGCCTGCTCCGCCGCGATCGTATCGGCGGTCGGCTGCGGCAGCCGCATGGCGACCACCGTACCAATGCCGAGCACGACGCTCAGCAGTCCCATGTGGATGCGGAACGCATCATCCACGGCAAGGCCCGACAGCACCAGCGCCCCGAGGGTCCCTGCTGCCAGCCCGATTATCCAACCCGTATATCTCACTCGAGCCCCCGAGTATGTGGTGCGGCCACAGTGCCGCCTGTCGGGTTGGATAGTGGGGCGCGGGGCTGCCGGCTTTGATCTAGGTCAAGGCACATGGGGGAGCCGACCGGCACGGTCCGCCGAGGTTTTTTCTGCTACCGGGGCCCCGCCGCATGATCGCTTCGCCCATCATCTGGGGCCTGCTGCTCGGCCTCGGCTCGAGCCTGCACTGCGCCGGCATGTGCGGGCCGATCGGCTGCACGCTGATGATGGCGACGCCCGGGACCAGGGATCGGGGCCCGGTTCTGCTGCGCCTTGCCGGCATGCAACTGGGGCGGATCGCCGCCTATGCCGGGCTCGGCGCTGCCTTCGGGCTTGTCGGCGCCTCGCTCTATTCGAGCCTCAACCTGCCGCTGCTGCACCAGGCGATGCAGTGGGTGGCGGCGCTGGTCATCATCTGGATGGGCCTTGCAACCGCCGGGCTGGTGCCCGCGATCGCCGGGGCCGACCGGCTGCTGGCGCCGCTTGCCGGGGGGCT
>JAEZHZ010000014.1 GCA_023436745.1 Pseudomonadota bacterium
GCCTAAGACTTGGTGAACACCAGCGTCTGGCACAGGATCGCCGCCCGGCAGCCCTGGATCTCGACCGTGGCCGGTCCGGTCTGGGTGACCTTGGCGGCGGCTTCGCTGCCGTCGAAGATCACGGTACCTTCCCACTGGCCGGGGCCGGTCTGTTCTGCCTGCATCACCTGCTGGCCGACATAGGCAAGGTTCGCTTCCGTCCGCGATTCGCCCTGAATGTCATTCAGCACCCCGCACAGTGCGGTGCCTTCACCGCAGGGCGAGAAGGTGAACGAGGTTCCGTACTCGTCGACGAACACGCCACTGGGGGGCTCGACGAGGTTCGCCCCAGCATCCTGGGCAAAGGTTGGTACGATCGCCGCCGCGCACAGCGCAGCTATGGTTAGGCCGGTCTTGAAGACATGCATGAGTAGGCTCCATTTTGTAGCGGTGCCCCACCGCACAAAGCTCAAGATTTTAGGCCTTGTCCAACGCTCTCCCTTGCAGCCGGTTGCGCTACCGGCGAAAAACCGCAGCGATCTCAACATGGGTTGATTGCGTGAACTGATCGACCGCCACCAGTTCACCAAGCGCGAAGCCCGCACCGGCCAATGTCGCCGCGTCCCGGGCAAAGCTGCGGGCGTCGCATGCGACCATCACCACCAGCTTCACCTTCGAGGCCGCGATCTCCTTCACCTGGGCCTCGCCCCCCGCCCGGGGCGGATCGAGCACCACCGCATCAAAATCGAGTTCGAAGCGCGTGAGCGGATCGCGGAACAGGTCGCGCGGCCGGCTGGTGATCGCCTTCAATCCCTTCGCATGTCGCGCCGCCTTGTCGAGCGCCGTCACCGCCGCCTTGTCGCTGTCGGCAGCAAATACCGTGGCGCGCTCGGCGAGCCGCAGTGCGAACGGCCCCACGCCGCAGAACAGGTCTGCCACCCGTTTTGCCGATCCAGTGGCAGCGAGCACGTAGTCGGCGAGCGCCGCCTCTGCGGCGTCCGTCGCCTGCAGGAAGCCGCCGATCGGCAGTTCGACCCGGGCGCGCCCCATCGCGATCGCCGGCGGCGCGTTCATCAGCACCATCTCGCCGTTGAGCGCCAGCCGCGCCAGCCGGTACCGCGTGGCGACCGGCACCAACCGTTCGGCGCGGGCTTGCTTCTTCTCGGTCCGCACCGCGACATCGAGCCCGCTGAGCGTCGCCGTGAGGCTGACATCGGCTTCACCGATCGCCTCCAGCACTGCCCGCGTGATCTCCGTTGCCGCATCGAGAGCCGGCACCAGGATGGGGCAATGCTCGATCGGGTGGACCTGATGACTCCTGAGCCGCATATAGCCGGCGCCCTCGCGCCGCGCATGGAGCGTTGCCCGTCTGCGGCCTTCCCCGGCTGCATCGATGAACCGCGTTACCTTCGCTTCGATGCCGGCATGGCGCAGCGGCGTCTCCACCAGCCCGATCTTGAAGGCCTCATAGGCCGGTCGTGTGAGGTGCTGCAGCTGGCACCCGCCGCAGCGGCCGAAATGCGGGCAGAACGGCACCTGCCGGTCGGGCGAGGGCTCCACCAGTTCCACCAGCGTCCCGCGATCGCCGTCGGCCTCCACCACTATGGTCTCGCCCGGCAGCGCCAGTGGCACGAAGACCCTGCGGCCCTCGATCTCGGCAATTCCCTCGCCCTTGTGGCCGAGGCTGGTGATCGTCGCGGTGTGGATCATGGCCGGTGCTTAGAGAGGTCGGCGGCAGGTGGCAAGCGCGGTCGCCCTATGCCTGCCGCGTTGCCCACTCCAGCAGGCTCACCAGCGACACGAACGGCACGCCGGCATGTTCCGTCAGCCCCGAGGCGCAGGTCGACACCGTCGACACCCCGATCTCGCAACCGGGAGGAATGTCCCCTCTCACAAGTCGCGTCGCGTGGGCATTGAGCTCGGGCACGAATAGGCCCTTGTCCCCGGCATAGCCGCAGCAGGTGACCGAATTCAGCACCGCCACCTTTTCGGCGCAGGCCGCCGCCACCGCCTCTGTGGCCGGTTGCTCCTTCAGCCGTTGCGCCGAGCAGTTGTGATGCACCGCCACCACCGGCAGGCGCTGGGTCACGGTCAGCCTCGGCAGCAGATGCTCGACCACGAACAGGGCGGAGTCCATCACCGTCGTGCCGCCTGGCACCGAACCGAGGTGCTTGGCGCAGGTGGAGGCGTCGGTGACGACCGGCAGTGCCTCACCGCCCACGGCAGACAGCGCCGCCACCAGTTCGCCGCCGACCCGGGCGGCCTCGTCGGGAAAGCCCTTGGACTGGAATGGCTGGCCGCAGCACTGGCCGTCGATGCCATCGGGCATCACCACCTCGTAGCCCGCCAGCTCCAGCAGCCGGACCATGGCATCCGGGCCGCTCAGCAGGTTCAGCCGGGTTTCGGGTGCGCCGAACATTCGGCTCGGGCAGGCGGGAAAGTAGACGATCCTGGGCCGGGCAGCCTGGGCGATCGGCACAGGAAAGCCGGTGCTGCGCGGATCCTGACGCGTTTCCGGCAGCTTCGGGGCACCCGGCCCGCGATGGAGCGCCCGCGACACGCGTGGCACCCGCTTGCCGGTCAGCCGCCGCGCGGCATCCGTCATGGCTTCGACGGCCGGTGCTGGAATGATCGTGCGCGCGGCATCGGCGAGACCCAGCCCCGCCCGCATGGCGGTTTCAACGCCACCCCGGTGTCCGGCAACGAACCCGGCGACGGCCTCGGCCGTGTCGCCCCTTCGCCGCGCCCGCTCTCCCATGATCATGGTGCCGGTCTCGATGCCCACCGGGCAGCGCAGCGAACACAGGTTGCAGGCGGCACAGGTGTCGAGCCCGGGATACTGGAAGTCGGCGTCGAACCGCGCCAGCCGTTCCGGATCTTCCCCGCTGGCCCGCAGGCGCGCGCGCTCGCGGGTGACGGCGATGCGCTGGCGCGGTGTCAGCGTCATGTGGTGGCTGGGGCAGGCCGGTTCGCAGAACCCGCACTCGATGCACAGGTCGACGATCTCGTCGGCCAGCGGCATGACCTTCAGGTTCTTGACGTGAATCTTGGGGTCGTCGTTGAGCAACACGCCCGGATTGAGCAGCCGCTCCGGGTCGAAGACGGCCTTCACCCGATGCATGATCCGGTAGGCTTTCTCGCCCCACTCGGCCTCGACGAACGGGGCGATGGCCCGGCCGGTGCCGTGCTCGGCCTTGAGCGAGCCGCGATAGCGGACCGACACCAGTTCCGACAGTTCCTGGTTGAACAGGTCGAACTTCTCCGCCGCCTCGGGCCGCGAGAAGTCGTCGCTCATCTGGAAATGCAGATTCCCCGCCAGGGCGTGGCCGAAGATGATGGCATCCTCATAGCCGTGCGCATCGAGCAGGTTGCGCATGTCGACCACGAACTCGGCCAGCCGCTCGATCGGGGCGGCGACGTCCTCGGTCAGCATCGAGGTGCCCTTCGGCCGCGCCGCGCCGCCGGAGGTGAAGAAGCCCTTGCGGATGTCCCACAAGGCATGGCTGCGCAATGCGTCGGTCGACAGATCGATATGCGTCGCGCCGTGACGCCTCAGCAATGCCTCGGCCTTCGCCACCTCGGCGGCGAGGGTCTGTGCATCGGGCGCGGTGACGTCGATCAGCACGGCCGGGGACGTGTCGGTCAGCCATGGCAGCAGCGGCGCCATGGGGGCGAGGTGCTCCACCGTCGCCAGCGCCCGCCGCTCGATGTACTCGGCAGCGGTGATCCCGGTCGTCACCTGCACGCCGCCATTGGCCATCTCGATGATGGCGCGGCCCGCCGCCTCCGGATCGGGGAAGGGGATCAACCCTGTCGCCTTGAACGGATGTTCGGGCACGGTGTTGTAGGTCACCTCGGACACGAAGCCGAGCGTGCCCTCCGATCCCACCATCAGGTGGATCAGGATGTCGAGCGGGTCATGGTAGTCGACGAGCGCGTTGAGCGAATAGCCGACGGTGTTCTTGATCCGGTACTTCCGGCGGATCAGCGCGACCAGCTCGGAATCCTCCATCACCGCGTGGTGAAGGCGGTGGATCTCATCCAGCATTGCGGCATGCGTCACCCGGAAGCTGTGGCAGCTTGCCCTGTCGCCGCTGTCCAGCACCGTGCCGTCGGTGAGCACGATCCGGAGCCGCGCCATGGTGTGGTAGGTGTTCTGCGCCACCCCGCAGCACATGCCGGAGGAGTTGTTGTTGACCACCCCGCCGATCTTGCAGGTGGCCTGCGATGCCGGGTCCGGACCGATCTTTCTGTCGAACGGCTTCAGCGCCCGGTTGGCCTCGGCCACGATGACGGCAGGCCCGAGCGTGATCTGGTCGGCGCCCTCATGGATGTGGAGCTTGCGCCAGCCGTCCCCCAGTACCGCGAGGACACCATCCGTCACCGCCTGCCCCGAGAGCGAGGTGCCGGCCGCGCGGAAGGTCACCGGCAGTCCTTCGGCGCGCGCGGCGCGGAACACGGCCCGCACCTCGTCTTCGGAATTGACGAACACCACCGCCGCCGGAATCAGCCGATAGGAACTGGCATCCCCGCTCCAGGCGTAGGTCATCAGCGGATCGGTGTACATCTGCCCGCTGATATCGCCCCTGAGCCGGGCGACGACACGCTCGCCTGCCGCCTGACGGTCGGGGGCAGGGGCCTTGGGCTGGGTGGAATAGAGAACGGCTTGCTGCATGCCCCTGCACTAACATGTTAGCGTGGCGGTGCGAAAGACGTCGTTTGCCCACACACGTGGCTTTGTCCGCCGGGTTGAGCCGTCGGTTTGGTGAGAGGCAGAGCCCCGAGGCGATGGCGCCTCGTGAGTGATTATTGTGTGAGACGACATGGCCTCGGGGCGCCGGTTTTTGGATACGCACGCCGGCCTGATCCGGCGGGACCCACGCAGGACAGCGACGCCCCCGTGCCCGGCTCCTTCCGCCACTGTTCGCTGCAGGCCGCCCCGTGCGGAAGAGATGGCGGAGAGTATGCAGGATGTGGAGGGGGCGAGGATAAGGGGGATAGATTGTGACCCCACCTCGCGAGAGACCCCCACCTTACCTCCCCCTGAAGGGGGAGGGGGAGGAGAGAGCGGGGTATCCCCAGAGGGGGGAGGAGAGATTGGGTGCCCCTGTGAGGGAGGGGCCTTTTCGCTCCAGGGCCGCTCAGACGTCGACGTCGTCCTCGCCGTCCAGCGCCTCGATCTCATGGGCTGCCCGGGTCAGGATTTCGGCCGCCCGGCGCTGCTGGTCGGGGTCGAACTGCCGGGCCTTGCGCAGGGCCTCCTTGGTGGAGCGGCGCGCGGCGTTGAGTTCGGGCACCACGTCCTTGAGGTCGCGGTCGGGCCGGGCATGTTCGGCACCCCAGCCATGCCCCATCCCGCGCCGGCCCTGCCGGTAGCCCTCGCGCTCGCCGGCTTCACCCCCTTCGCCGCCCTCGCTGCTGAACGGCCAGTCCGCCTTGGCGAACTCGCGGAAGCGGTTCATCTGTTCGCCGGCCTTGGCGAGGAAGTTCAGGGTCGAATCGATGGCCTCGCGGTTGTCCGCAAGGTGGGCGCGGCCGCTCTCGGTGATGGTGTAGAGCTTCTTGTTGCCGCTGGCTTCGGAGGTGACGTATCCGGCTTCCTCCAGATAGGTGAGGGCCGGGTAGACGATACCGGGGCTCGGGGAATAGAAGCCGCCCGAACGCTCCTCGATCGCCTTGATCAGGTCGTAGCCGTGCCTGGGCTGCTGCTCGATCAGGTACAGCGCGACCAGCCGGACGTCGCCGGAAGCCAGCATCCTTCCGATGCGGAAATTGCCGCCCAAGCCTTCACCCTCGAGCCCGGAGGCAAACCGGCCCCATCCCCTTCGTGCCATTTGTTCCAGCCGACGCCAGTTCGGCTCTCCACTGCGAAAATCGTTCATGATCGTGTCTCCTGTGTTGCGCGCTGAGCCCCTTGAGTCAGGAGGTCGGGAGGCCGGAGAACAGTTTCAAGATATATCTTGAGAAGAATTCCGACTGGCCAAAACAGAACCGCCGGACCATGGGCCCGGCGGTTGAGTTCAATCTTCTACGCCGGTTACGGCTGCACGCTCTCGGCATCCATGCTCGGCCGGTCGAATTCACCGTGCGGGCGGAAACGCCACAGATAGGTCGGCAGGATGGTGGCCATGGCGACCGGCGGAATGCCACACCCGCTCAATGTCCGCTTGTCCTTGATGGCCGCGTCGGAGACGACGTTGTCGACATGCAGCAGCCGCACCTGGTCGGTGGTGATGGGGGCGCCCGGCACCATCGACAGCAGTCGCGCCAGCCCCTGCGGGATGCCGACGAGTGGACGGTCTCGGTCGCTTTCCTTGAGGATCAGCGCCAGAAGGTCGCGGTGGCTCACCACCTCCGGCCCACCCAGCTCGTAGATGCGCCCGCTGCGCACCGAGCCTTCGGCCGCCAGCGCCATGGCCTGGGCCACGTCGCCGACATAGACCGGCTGGAAGCGGGTGTCGGGTCCGATCACCGGCATCATCGGCAGGATGCGGGCAAATCCGGCCATCATGTTGAAGAAGCCGTCGTCCTGCCCGAAGATGATCGAGGGCCGCACGATCACCGCCTCGGGGAATGCCTCGCGGACCCGGGCCTCGCCGTCGAGCTTGCTTCGGGCATAGCGGCTGACATCGGCGGCGGCGTCGACGCCGAGCGCCGACATGTGCACCAGCGAAGCGGCGCCGGCGGCCCGCGCCTCGCGCGCCACGGTCTCGGCACCTTCCACATGCACGGCCGCAAAGCTCTGCGGGCCGCGGTCGGCGGCTACGCCCACCAGGTTGATGACGATATGCGCGCCCCTGACGGCATGGCGCACGGACTCCGCATTGCGGATATTGGCCTGGATCGGCTGGATCTGGCCGACGCTGCCGAACATGCGGGTGTGGATCGCCAGGTTCGGGCGGCGCACGGCGACGCGGATGCGATGGCCGCGCCGCGCCAGCTCCTGCACCAGCTGCGTGCCGACAAAGCCCCCGCCCCCGAAAATGGTGACAAGCTTTGACTGGTAGCGCTCCATGGACCGGCTCCGCTGCGATCGAAGGGAATTGCCCCGCTTCTAGCGTAACGCCGCAGCCGCTGTCGAGGGTGCAGGATGCAAAGCGGCTTGACTCGCGGCGGCTTTGGAGTTCCTGTTTTGTTCCAAAGGAGAGACATCATGCCCGAAACTCGCACCTATCACGGTCAGTGTCATTGCGGCGCCGTCCGCTACACCGCCACCACCGATCTCGGCGGTCTCATGGATTGCAACTGCTCGCGTTGCCGCCGGCTCGGCTGGGTGATGCAACCCGTGCCGGCCGAGGACTTCGAGCTTGTCTCCGGGGCCGACAGCCTGGTCGACTACCGCTTCAACACCGGGGTGATCCAGCACCTGTTCTGCCGCGACTGCGGCATCGAATCATTCGCGCGTGGCCAGGACCGGCAGGGGCGGGCGGTGGTCATGGTCAACGTCAACGCGCTCGAGGACGCCCCCGCGATCGACCGTTCCACCGTGCTGCACTGGAACGGCGCCGGGGCCTGAACGCGGCGACTGGGGACAGTGCTGCGAAAGCCCGTTGACATCGTCCTGTCCTGCCCCTAGGAACACGCCCGTCGCCCAGATGGCGGAATTGGTAGACGCGCACGGTTCAGGTCCGTGTGCCGCAAGGCGTGAAGGTTCGAGTCCTTTTCTGGGCACCATCTCGGTGAAACAAAACACCCTCTCAGCACCGCTGAGAGGGTGTTTTGCATTTCAGGCCCCGCCTCTCTCCGTCGCAGGCCACCTTGAAGCGCC
>JAEZHZ010000186.1 GCA_023436745.1 Pseudomonadota bacterium
GCGCGGTGCTGGAGTCGGATCAGATGATCCCCGCACGCCCCACCGGCCGGGCACCCGCGACCATGACGGTGACCTGTGTCGAAGGGGCGTTGAAGGTCAGCTTCGCCTTTGCGGGCAACACCATGTCCGCGCTTGGCCGCGATGCCGGCATTACGCTGCAGTATGATCTTCAGGCGGCCCGCAGCCGTACGCTGCCCGTCGACGAGACCAACACGGCGATCGTGATCGACAATACTGCCGACGCTGCGCAGTTTCTCGACGGTCTTGCGGGGGCCACCAACCTCACCGCCAGAGTGACCCCGGTGAATTCGCGTTCGCTCTCCGTGCGCTTCCGGGTGGACGCATTTGCACCAGAAGTTGCTCCTATCCGTGCAGCCTGCGGTAGTTAGTGCGACATATTAGTCCAGTTTTGGGCGTGCCGCATCGCTGCCACCGTTCGCCCATGTACTCGTCATACTCCCTGTTTACGCGCTGCTAACCTTAATTGGACAACACTCACCTCGTCGGCATTCTAGCGTCACTTTTGGCCGTCGAGTTGTGTTGCGTAGCGTTGAGTATTGTTTATGGCCCCATCCACCCGGCCTGTGGCGCTGTCGCGCCCGGTCAGAGCGGTTCGTCGGCGTCCCTTGTTCCGGCTGCTTGCAGCCGGGCTGCTTTCCGGACTCGCCTGCACCGGCCTGATGGCCAGCGGCGTTGGCTCCGGCACCGATCTCGTCAAGACGCAGCCTGACGAGGTGCAGGTTGTGTCAGCGAGCCTGGCACCGGCCGAACCCGTTTCGGTCACTCCGAATGCCTTCGATCATCTGTTCAGTGGCGCAACCTTCAGCGGCCCAAATCGTGCGGCCAAGACCGATCGCTATCGGCCGCCTGTAGACGTGGTTGCGTTCGCCCGCAGCTTCGAGGAGAGCCGCCTGCAACTGGCGGCGCTGAGAAGCCCTGCGGATCCTACCGATCTTGCCCAGTCGCGTCTTGCGGCCGTGGAAGAGGCCGCTCCCGTCGAGGCGGGTCCGCGCATGTCGGTGGCTTCGATCAACCCGGCAGCGGCTGCCGCGCTCGATGCCATCGCGGGCATCGCCCCGCCGATGGTCAGTGCCAGCACACCCGTGCCGCAGATGCCATCCGAGCAGCTGGCCTATGCACGCGCCAACGCCCCCGCCACCGGCAACTATGCCAACGGCGAGGCGGTCGAGGTGTCGGAAAAGGAACTGTGGTGCCTCTCGACCGCGATCTATTTCGAAGCGCGCGGCGAGAGCTATCGCGGGCAGGTCGCGGTGGCCCAGGTGGTGCTCAACCGCGTCAAGGATCACCGGTACCCGGATACCATCTGTGGCGTCGTCTATCAGAACGAGCATCGCCGCAACGCCTGCCAGTTCTCCTTTGCCTGTGACGGCATTCCGGAGACGATCAACGACTCCAAGTCCTGGGCGCAGGCGCAGGACATTGCCCAGCGCTACACGGCTGGCGAGCTCTACCTCACCGAGGTGGGGGATGCGACGCACTACCATGCAACCTATGTGCGTCCCGCCTGGGCGCCGCGCATGAACCGCGTTACCCAGATCGGGCTGCACGTGTTCTACAAGTTCAAGCGCGGCTGGATGTTCGGCTAGCGGGTCGCGGCGCTCGACATGTAGACGAACGAGTCTGCCGCGATCACGGCGAAGCCGCTCCAGCGGCCATTGCTCCAGTAGGCGAACCGGTTCTTCGGTTCGCCGGCCGGCTCGACGCTGATGCCCGGGTACTGGATGTGCCGCGAGGTGAGGCTGTCGCTCGAATAGATGCCGGTGGAGGTGGTGGTGATGGTCACATAGCTGACCTTGCCCGCCTCGACCTTCTTGACCGATGCCGTGGAGAGTGGGTCGGTCGAGACCCAATCCTCGTAATCCACGTAGAACGCCTGCTCGCCGAAGCGGACCAGCCGGTCCGTATCGATGGCGGCGGAGGGCATCTCGTCGGCCATTACCGACAGCACCCATCCCTGCCCGGTCGAGGCCAGCACGGTCGCGCAGACCGCCCCCAGGGCCATACCGAGCAACATGTGGCGATCCGGCGTTTGCATGGCGTCCGTCCCGTTTTGAGCCGATGGAGGTACTGGCGTTAACGGATCAGTAACCATTTCTGTCCCGCGCGCAAATGCGTTCGCGCGACAGGGTTAATTGCGGCCGGGATCAGGCAGTGGCGGAGATGGTCTCGAAGGCGGCCACGAACCGGTCATGGGCTTCGCCGGTGGGCCAGGGGCGGATCAGTCGCTCGAAGAAGTCGAGCTCGAAGGCAGCGACGCCCGGCGCGCCGAAATACTTGCGGGCCTCGGCTTCCGTGAACCCTGCCAGTTCGACCGCCTCGAAGAACGCGGCCTCCCGATCGGCCTTCTTGATCTGCTTCGCCAGCGGCGCCGACATGGTCGCGGGAAGAGAGAACCGCAGGAAAACCGCCGACAGCAGGCGCTCCTCGACCACCTTGTAGTTGCCGCCCATCGCCGCCTTGAAGGGGGAGATGATGTCGCCCATCACGTATTCGGGTGCGTCGTGCAGCAGTGCCTGCAACTGCGCGCTGGGGCCGGCCTCGGGCTGCTGGGCGCGGAACAGTTCCAGCACCAGCACCGAATGCTGGGCCACCGAGAAGGGATAGTCGCCGATGGTCTGCCCGTTCCAGCGGGCGACGCGGGCGAGGCCATGGGCAATGTCGGAGAGTTCGACATCGAGCGGAGACGGATCAAGAATGTCCAGCCTCCGGCCGGACAGCATCCGCTGCCACGCCCTTTCACCTGCCTGTGCCATGTTTTCCCATGTGCGATTGCCTACCGCCCGAAGCCTAGCGGATGGACGCACGATTCGGGAGGTTGGGAGCCGCGGCTATTCGGCTCCGGCGCTCTCGCCGAACTGATAGCTGGCCCAGGCGGGGAGGCTGAGGTTTACCGGCGAGCCGTTGACGGTGACCGCGGCAGGATCGGTAATGCGGTCGAGCCGGAGGATGGCGACACCGGTGCCGTCCACCACCTGACCGACGGTGCCCGCCTCGCGGCCATCGGCGACAACGGCGGTTCCCGCCTCCGCCTGGACGCCCGACACGATCACCGGGCGGCGCCGCGCAGTGCCGCGGTGCTTCATGCGGCTAACCACTTCCTGGCCGACATAGCAGCCCTTTTCGAAGTCGATGCCCTCGAGCAGGTCGAGCCCGACATCGTGGGCGAAGAGGTCGTTGGCGGGATAGTCATTGCCTTGGTGGGCGACGCCTGCCGCGATGCGCGCCCGCTGATAGGCCGCGTCGTCCAGCTTCCAGGAGCCGGTATCCTCGGCGATGGTGCGGTAGCCCAGCGCGACCGGCCCCCGCCTGTCGCGGTGAACAACCCCGGCGGCGTCAGGGGTGTCCGAGAACCCAACGCGATGCGTCGCCCGCAGGTCGTCGATCTCCGCCTTGGCGCGCAGACGGTACATGCGCATGCGCTTGAAGAAGTCGTCGGCAACCGACTGGTGAACGTCGAGCCACAAGGCGTCCGCCGTCCAGCCGGCGAGGCCCTCGGCGAGGATCTTGCCCTGCGGCGACAGCAGCGCCCAGGCTGCGGCTGCCTCATCCTCTTCCGGACCCGGGATGTGCCCGGTCACGACATCGTTCAGCAGCTTGTGGGCATCGGGCCCACTGAAGCGGAACACGGCGCGGTCGGCGCGCAGATGTGTGGTCATGGTCACTTGCCTCGCGGAGCCCCCCTCCGCTACATCGGCCGGAACACGGCAAAAGCGGCGGGACCGAAGACATGGCGAAGTACGACACGATTTTCAAGAACGCCACCGTGGTGAACCATGACGGCCGCGCCATGCGCGACATCGCCGTCAGGGACGGCCGCATCGTCGCCTTGGGCGCCGGCCTTGATGGCGACGCCGCCGAGATCGTCGACTGCACCGGGCTGCACATCCTGCCGGGGGTGATCGACACGCAGGTGCATTTCCGCGAGCCCGGACTGACCCACAAGGAAGACCTGGAATCCGGTTCGCTGTCGGCGGTGATGGGCGGCGTGACGGGCGTGTTCGAAATGCCCAACACCAATCCGCTCACCACCACGCGCGAGCGCTTCGAGGAGAAGATCCGGCTCGGCACCAACCGCATGCACTGCGACTTCGCCTTCTATATCGGCGGCACCCACGACAATGTCGCCGACCTGCCGGAACTGGAGCGGCTGCCCGGCTGCGCCGGAATCAAGGTGTTCATGGGCTCCTCCACCGGCGCGCTGCTGGTGCAGGACGACGCCGGCGTGGAGGCGATCCTCAACGCCATTTCGCGCCGCGCCGCCTTCCACTCCGAAGACGAGTACATGCTGGAGGAGCGCAAGCACCTGCGGGTGCCGGGCGACCCGTCGAGCCACCCGGTCTGGCGCTCCCCGGAGGTTGCGCTCAACTGCACGAAGCGGCTCGTCGCGCTGGCACACAAGACCGGCAAGCGCATCCATGTGCTGCACATCTCGACCGGCGAGGAGATGGTGTTTCTCGCCGATCACAAGGACGTCGCCAGCGTCGAGGTGACCCCACACCACCTGACGCTCGACGAGACCGCCTACGACCGCCTTGGCACCTATGCGCAGATGAACCCGCCGGTGCGCGATCGCATCCACCGCGATGGCATCTGGGCGGGCCTTGCCAACGGCGTCGCAGATATCCTCGGTTCCGACCACGCCCCGCACACGCGTGAGGAAAAGGACCACCCCTATCCCGAAAGCCATTCCGGCATGACCGGCGTACAGACCCTGGTGCCGATCATGCTCGACCACGTGAACGCCGGTCGCCTCAGCCTCGAGCGTTTCGTCGACATGACCAGCCACGGCCCGAACCGCCTGTTCGGCATCGCCAACAAGGGCCGGATCGCGGTGGGCTACGATGCCGACCTGACTGTGGTCGACCTCGGCCGCCGCGAGACCATCACCAATGACTGGGTGAAGAGCCGCGCCGGCTGGACGCCCTATGACGGCGTGACCGTGACCGGCTGGCCGGTTGGTACCGTGGTGCGTGGCCTGCGGGTGATGTGGGAAGGTGAACTGGTCACCCCCGCCACGGGTCAGCCCATGCGCTTCATCGAGTCGCTGCCGCGGAGCTAGCTAGCAGGTGGTAATACCTTTCTTCACGAGTTCGGCCCACTTCGGTCCCAACACCTCTCGTGCGGAAATTGCGTTTGCGGCTCCAACATCACCATCTTTGAACATGACGATGTTCAGGCTCTGGGAGTGATTACCGCTAACCATGGTTTGGGGTTGGTAGGTGGTGTTCATGTGTACCGAGTTGCCGTAGACCGTGCCGTAAGTGGTAGCACTTCCTGGCACGTAAGATACCCGTACGTTGTTCTCGCTCGCTCCCGAGGTGACGACGTACCGGTCGTATCCGGCTCTTAGGGTTTCGATAGCTGCTTGTTGCTGCGCAACCTGAGCCGCTCCTATTCCACCGCACACAGGCGCCGCAGCGGCCTGGATAATCGCGGAATTCTGTGATGTTCTGATCGCGGAACCACTGGCACACGCCGATACAGAGAGTGTCAGTACAATAGTCAGAATGATTTTCATTTCGCCCTCCAAGTCGAAAATATGCACTCGCCTGGAGAGAGTGCAAGCAAGTACTTGTGGCTCAAGATTATTCCTTGCTGGGCGGCACGGGTCGTGATCCGTCGCTGCCGCGGAGCTAGTCGCCTGCGACGATCGCGGTCCAGCGGCCGTCGGCGTCGATGATGGTGCGGGTGGCGAGCCAGCCGCCGTAGTCGGCGAAGTCATCGAGCGTGTCGGCATCGACCAGCTGGTATGCCTCCAGCCGTTCCGCGAGCGTCAACGCGCCGAGGTCTTCGATGCGGGCGAGGAACGGCCAGACGTAGTAGACCGTGCCGTCGCCGGCATCGGCGCGCGCATAGGGCGCCTCGAGGATCTCAACCAGCCCGGCCATGGCGTCGACACCGTCGCCGCTCAACGAGTTGGCCAGCAGGAAGTCGGTGACTGTCCCGGCGTCGCCAAACCCGAGTTGCATGTCCTTGCCGTGATCGGCACGCACCTTCTCCAGCCCCTCGAAGCTGCCGGTGCGGGCGGCGTCGAGCAGCGCCTCGTAGGTCAGCCGCGCTGGCGCGGGCAGGGCGGAGATATCATCGCTGTACTGCGTCTCCTGCGCTGCAGTGGGCAGGGTAAGAGCCAGTATGGCGATGGTGGTCGGGATGATGCGCATGCAGGATCTCCTCGGCCCGATCATGGCCGGTTGCTCCGTGCTGGCAAGCCCTACTGCAGGTTGCGGTCCAGGTTGTACTCGCCGCAGCGGATGCGGTCCGGCAGGTCGCCGACGAGATCGGCCACGGCCTCGTCGCCGTGCAGGCTCACGAGCGTCGCCAGCGCGGCGAACAGGGAAGCATGGGCGAGTGAGGCGGATTCCACCCCGTCCTCCTCGGCGCTGTTCCATGCCTCCGCCAGGTATTCGAGCGCAACCTGGCGCTCATCCTGGTCGCGGTCGGCAACGCCATGGCCCCAGCCGGGCGCAAAGATCGATCTGGTGGTCATGGGGGAGTGATTATCACGCCATGTCCGCGACAGCGCGCCGGAAGTAACCCGAAGGTTAACGCCTGCTGTGCAGTTCGCTCCTATTCGGCAAAGCGCCCATGGATGTCCCGCGCGATACGCTGCGCCTCTTCCAGCAGGCGCTGATAGGCCGTGCTGGCGGCGGGCGTGCATGCGCGGTGGAAGCGGGCATAGGCGGAGTAGCCGGTGTTGAAGGCTCCGGCGAGTCGCTGCCGCCGGTCCTCGTCCGGCTCATCGAGCTCGATGAGTTCGCCCATCTGCTGGCGCCAGTCGGCACCGCCGTCGCCGCAGAGCGGTTCGAGAAAATAGAGACTCCCCATGATCTCCGACAGCCGCTCCATCTGCCGCTGGTAGGGCGGATCGATGGCGACGGCCGGGCTGGCCAGTGCCAGGACAAGCAGCAGGGCGGAGAGAATGCGCATGGATGCGCTCATATCAGCTTTGTTCCAGCACCGCGAACGCCTTCGCAAGAACGTCATCCAGCCGGCTGGTCGTGCGCAGCGCGGGCAGGGCGGAGGGGTCTATCCACTTGTGGTCAGCCACCTCGTCCGAAGGGCGGATGAGCCCGCTGAAATCGCCGGTGGCGAACACTGCCAGGCGGAACTCGCCATTACGGCCGAGTTGCTGCTCCAGCACCGGGCGGAGGTTGCGGACGGCAAGGCCAAGCTCCTCCTGCACCTCGCGGGCAGCGCAGGCCTCGATGGTCTCGCCGGGTTCGGCCCGGCCACCGGGCAGCGTCCACAGGTGCTGGTAGGGCTGGTAGGCGCGCTTGATCAGCAGCACCTTGCCCATGCGTATGATGGCGACGCTGGCGGCGTTGGGTATCTCGGTCACGATCGGCTTCCGCAAATTGCGATTCGGGTCAGGAGAGACTACCTGTTGCGGCGGCCCACAAGGAGAAGGAGCCAGGCCGATGTGCGGACGCTATGCCTCGACCTTGCCGCCGGAGATGATGGCGGAGCTGTTCAAGCTGCTGGACAGCATCGAGGTCGTGCCGCGCTACAACATCGCCCCGACCCAGCCCGTGGTCGCCATCTGGCAGAACGAGACCCGCCGCTCGGCCCATTTCGCCCGCTGGGGGCTGGTGCCGCACTGGGTTAAGGATCCGCGCGAGTTTCCGCTTCTGGTCAATGCCCGCGTCGAATCGATGCTCGACAAGCCGGCCTTTCGTGACCCGATGAAGCATGGACGCTGCATCCTGCCCGCGAGCGGCTACTACGAGTGGCACACCAACCCGGACAAATCCAAGCAGCCCTATTACGTGACCATGGCGGACGGCAGCCCGATGGCGCTGGCCGGCCTGTGGGCGACATGGGAGGGTCCCAATGGCGAGCTCGTCGACAGCGTCGCCACGATCACCGTGCCGGCCAACGCCCAGCTCTCGGAAGTGCATGACAGGATGCCGGCGGTTCTGCGCGGCGATGCCATCGATGAATGGCTCGATGTCCGGCGGGTGCGGGCGCGCGAAGCGGCGCAGCTGGTGCTGCCGCTTGAGGATGGGGTGCTGAAGTTCCATCCGGTTTCGACCAGGGTGAATTCTGCCCGCGACGACGACCCCGGGCTGATCGAGCCTGTCGAGATAGAGCGTCCGCAGCCGAAGCCCAGGAAGGTCGCCGGCGGGCAGATGAGCCTCTTCTAGCCCAGCATCTTGCCGGGGTTCAGGATGCCCTTGGGATCGAGCGCCATCTTGATGGCCCGCATCATCTCGAGTGCCACCGGATCCTTCACCCGCCGCAGCAGGTCCACCTTGAGCTGGCCGATGCCATGCTCGGCGGATACCGAGCCCCCGAGGCGCAGGACCACCGCGTAGATCGCCTCGTGCAGTGCCTCGTCATGCTGCGCCATGAAAGCCCTGCCGTCGGCGCCGGCGGGCTGGCTGAAGTTGAAGTGGATGTTGCCGTCGCCGACGTGACCGAACGGCACCGGGCGTATGCCGGGAACCAGCGCCTCCGCGGCCGCCGTGCCCTCAGCGATCAGGGCCGGAATGGCCGCCACTGGCACCGAGACGTCATGCTTGACCGAGGCGCCCTCCTTGGACTGCACCTCGCTCATCTGCTCGCGGAATGCCCACATGCGGGTGCGGTCGGCCAGTGATTCCGCCAGCACCGCGTTGTCGATGATGCCGGCGGTGAACGCCGCCTCGATCGCGCTCGCCAGCGTCCCCGCAGCGCCGCCGCTCATCCGCGAATACTCGACCAGCGCATACCAGGGGGAGGGGCCGGCAGTCGGGTCGCGGTCGAGCATGCCGTGCCGAAGCTGCATGTCGAGCCCGAGCGCCGGCACGAGTTCGAACGCGGTCAGCCGCCCCCCAAGCCGCTCGCGCAGCAACTGGAAAAGCTCGACCGACCGCGCCGGGCTCGCCACATTGACCAGCGCGGTCTCGTGATCCTCAGGCTGGGGATAGAGTTTCAGCGTCGCCGCCGTGATGATGCCGAGCGTGCCCTCCGCGCCAACCAGCAGATCCTTGAGGTCGTAGCCGGTATTGTCCTTCTTGAGCGAGTTGAGGCCACGGTAGAGCCGGCCGTCGGCAAGCACCGCCTCC
The DNA here is from genome assembly GCA_023436745.1 of Pseudomonadota bacterium. Classification (GTDB taxonomy): domain Bacteria; phylum Pseudomonadota; class Alphaproteobacteria; order Rhizobiales; family Devosiaceae; genus Devosia. The sequence continues at coordinate 9,069 of JAEZHZ010000186.1, forward strand.
ACGCCCATGGTCAGTTCTCGCGCATTGCCATAGGCCAGCACGTTGACCCCGCCGGCATTGGAGGAGAGCAGGCCACCGATGCGCGCCGAGCCCTGCGAGGCAAGCCACAGCGGAAACATCATGCCCTCGGCCTCGGCCGCGGCATGCACGTGCTCGAGGATGGCGCCGGCTTCCACGGTGATGGTGCCCGCCGCCGGATCGACGCTGCGGATGCGGTCCAGCCGCGCGAGGCTGACGATCACTTCGTCGCCCCTGAGAGGCACCTGGGCACCGACGAGGCCGGTATTGCCGCCCTGGGGAATGAGGCCGATGCCGTGTTCATTCGCCCAGCGGGCGATTGCCTGCACCTCATCCACGCTGCCGGGCCGCACCACTGCGGCGGCGGTCTGGTGGAAGCGGCGGCGTGGTTCACTGAGATAGCTGGTCATGCCGGTGCCGGGGCCGAAGGTATTTTCGGCACCGACGATGGCGGCAAGCGAGGCAATGATGTCGATGGTCATGGTGAAAGCTTGGACTGGCGGGGCGGCGAACTTGCCCCCTACAGGACCCTGTGTCACAACCGACCCAACGACTCCAGCAAGGGACTACAACAATGACCACTGGATTGATGGCCGGCAAGCGCGGCCTCATCATGGGTCTCGCCAACAACCGGTCCATCGCCTGGGGCATTGCCAAGCAGCTGCATGCCCAGGGCGCCGAGATGGCGTTTTCGTATCAGGGTGAGGCGCTGAAGCGCCGCGTCGAGCCGCTGGCCGCCGAAGTCGGCTCCGACTTCCTCGTCGAATGCGACGTCAGCGACGAAGCGGCGATGGACGAGACCTTCCGCCAGATCAAGGAACGCTGGGGCCAGCTCGATTTCCTCGTTCACGCCATCGGCTTCTCCAACAAGGAAGAGCTCGAGGGTCGCTATATCGAGACCAGCCGCGACAACTTCGCGCTGACCATGGATATCTCTGTCTATTCGTTCACCGCCGTCGCCAAGCGCGCCGAGCCCTTGATGTCGGCCGGCGGTTCGCTGCTGACCCTGACCTACTATGGCGCGGCCAAGTACGTGCCGAACTACAACGTCATGGGCGTGGCCAAGGCAGCGCTCGAGGCATCCGTGCGCTACCTCGCGGTAGACCTCGGCAAGTCCGGGATCCGCGTCAATGCCATCTCTGCCGGCGCCATCAAGACGCTCGCCGCCTCCGGCATTTCCGGCCTGCGCGACATGCTGCACTGGCAGGAGGCCAACTCGGCCCTGCGCAAGAACGTGTCGATCGACGACGTGGGTGGTGCCGCCACATACCTGCTCTCCGACCTTGCGGGTGGTGTCACCGGCGAAATTCACTACGTTGATGCCGGCTTCAATGTCGTCGGCATGAAGCTCCTCGACGAAACCGCCACCGAAGCGAGCGAATAGGCGCTCGCCATCACCTTGAAGGACGCGCCTGTCCACGGCGCGGATTGAACATGACTGCGCCGGTCTGGCCGGAAATCTACTTCATCCGGCACGGAGAGACGCCGTGGAATGCCGAGCGCCGCTACCAGGGGCGCAAGGACATCCCGCTCAATGACAAGGGCCGTGGCCAGGCGAGCCGTAACGGCAAGCTGCTGGCGCAGGTGTTCAGGGAGCGTGGGCTCGATCCCACCGCGTTCGAGTGGCACGCGTCTCCTCTGGGCCGCACCCGCGAGACGATGGAGAGGGTGCGTGCCGCCTTCTCCGTCCACCTTCCCGAGGTGAAGTACGACGTGCGGCTGATGGAGATCTCCTTCGGCGTGCTCGAGGGGAGCCTCCACGAGGAGCTGCCCGCCAACATGGCCGTGGCTCCCGGCGAGCGCGACGAGGCCTACTGGGATTTCCGGCCGGAGAACGGCGAGAACTATCGGGACGTCGAGGCACGGCTGCTGGAATTCGCGGCGGTGCTGACGGGCCCCTCGGTGGTGGTGGCCCATGGCGGTATCGCCCGCACCCTGCGGGTGATGATCGAGCGCGCGCGCATCATCGACGTGATCAACTGGGCCCCACCGCAGGATGCGGTGATGCACTTCACCCCCGGCAACATGGAGCTGCTGCGTCCCGAAGGGGACTAGTGGCCCTCGCGCAGATATTCGGGCGGCGCGATCTGCTCGAACTCCCGGGCGAGCTGGTGCAGCGCCTTGCGCATCTCCTCGCCCGCAGCGGCCCGGCCGTGGCCGGTGATGACCAGCTCCGGTTCGAGCGCGGCCAGCCGGCGAACCGATTCAGCCGCCGTCGGCCAGTCCGGGGTGAAATAGCGCGGCGGGCCGTGCATTTCCGGCTCCTGCGTCATGACTTCGTAGGCCGATTCCTGCCCCGTGGTGATGAAAGCATCGGCCGCGATCAGGCTGCGGTCCGATTCCCGCCACAGCGCGATCTGTCCTGGCGTATGGCCCGGGACGTGGATCCATTCCCAGTCGGGCAGGTGCGGCACGCTTCCACCCTCGGGCAGGATGCGCAACCGGTCCGAGACATCCACCGGTGTCCGCGGAAACAGCGGCGCCAGCATCGGCATCACGCCCCCGTCGGCCTCGGTGTCGGGCGTGGGGTAGCTCGCCTGTCCGGTGAGATAGGGCGCTTCGAGCTGATGGGCATAGACCGGCACGTCCCATTCGCGACTCAGCGTCTCCAGCGTCCCCACATGGTCGAAATGGCCGTGGGTCTGGATGATTGCCACCGGCGGCGTGTCGGTGCCGAAGCGGGCGTCCGCGGCCGCGCGGATGGCTCCGGCGGAACCGACGATGCCGGTATCCACCAGTACCCACCCGACATGGTCCGGTCGGCCGATGAAGATCACGTTGACCAGCACCGTGCGCAGATAGGCGAGGTCCGGGGCGATCTCGTGCGTGCCGCCACCGCCTTCGCGATCGGCAGCCAGCGCCGCGCCGGAAAGTGGGATCTGTACCGTCATGCGTGCTCTCCTTGCGCGAGGAGAAGTCCGCAGGCCGTTGTGGGTTCGCTTGCATGTGGCGTGTTAAGCCGGCTCGATTGACCCGGGCGCAGCCGCTGCCCTAAACAGGCAGCCAACAGGGGCCACGCCATGTCGTTCAATACCTTCGGGCATCTCTTCCGCTTCACCACCTGGGGCGAAAGCCACGGGCCGGCGCTCGGCGTGGTGGTCGACGGCTGCCCGCCGGGCCTGCTGCTGACCCCGCAGATGATCCAGCGCGACCTCGACAGGCGCAAGCCCGGCCAGTCCAAGTTCACCACCCAGCGGCGCGAGGCCGACGAGGTGCGGATCCTGTCCGGCGTGTTCGAGGACGAGCGCACCGACGGCCCGCGGACCACCGGCACCCCGATCTCGCTGATGATCGAGAATACCGACCAGCGCTCCAAGGACTATTCGGAGATCCGCGACAAGTACCGTCCGGGCCACGCCGACTACACCTATGACCAGAAATACGGCATCCGCGATTACCGCGGCGGCGGCCGCACCTCCGCGCGCGAGACGGCGGCCCGCGTTGCGGCCGGCGCCGTGGCGCGGCAGGTACTGAAGGGCGTTACCATCCGCGCCAGCCTGGTGCAGGTCGGCCCCCACCGCATCGACTATGGGCGCTTCGACTGGAACGAGGTCGACAACAACCCCTTCTTCTGCGCCGACCCCGTGGCTGCGGAGCAGTGGGCGGAATACCTCGACGGCATCCGCCGCGACGGCAACTCGGTGGGCGCGGTAATCGAGGTGGTCGCCGAGGGCGTGCCGGCGGGCTGGGGGGCACCGGTCTACGGCAAGCTCAGCGCTGACCTTGCTTCGGCGATGATGAGCATCAATGCGGTGAAGGCGGTGGAGATCGGCGCCGGCTTCGAGGCGGCAAGCCTCACCGGCGTAGAGAATGCCGACGAGATGCGCGCCGGGCCGGACCAGCCCTATTTCCTCTCCAACAAGGCCGGTGGCATTCTGGGCGGCATCAGCAATGGCGATCCCGTTGTCTGCCGCTTCGCGGTCAAGCCCACGTCCTCGATCATCACGCCGCGCCAGACCGTGACCACAAGCAACGAGGACACGGACATCATCACCAAGGGCCGTCACGATCCCTGCGTCGGCATTCGTGCCGTGCCGGTGGGCGAGGCGATGATGGCGTGCGTGCTCGCCGACCACTACCTGCGCCATCGGGGCCAGACGGGGCGCGAGGGTGCGGTAGGCTTCGGGGAGAACTGAGGCCGTGAGCCGGTTCGTCCCGTCGCGGGCAAAGCCTAGCCGCGCCTGAACACCAGCACGGTTTCGCGATTGCCGTCGCCGCCGGCGATGGGGGAGGGGACGGACATCCTGTGCCGCAGGCCAGCCGCTTCTACGAAGGCGATCACGTCCGCCATTGCCCGTTCCGCCTCCGCCTCGTCCGTGACGATGCCGCCCTTGCCGACATGTTCGCGGCCCACTTCGAACTGCGGCTTGAACAGGATGATCGCATCCGCGGCCGGACCGCACAGGGCCAGCGGCGCAGCCAGGACTTTCGTCACCGAGACGAAGCTGACGTCGGAAACCAGCAGGTCGACCGGCACGGGAATGATCTCGGGCGACAGTTCCCTGGCGTTGGTGCCCTCGAGGCTGACCACCCGTTCGTCACCGCGAAGGCTTGGGTGCAACTGGTCGTGTCCGACGTCGACGGCGAACACGCGCGCAGCACCCCGCTCGAGCAGGACTTGGGTGAAGCCGCCGGTGGAGGAGCCGACATCGAGGCAGGTGCGTCCCGCGACCGGAACCGCGCCCGCATCGAGCCCTGCGATCAGCTTCAGCGCGGCTCGGGAGACATAGGCGGAGGCTGGATCGGCAATCTCTACGGCGTCGCCAGGCCCGACCTGCTGGTTGGGCTTGCTGGCGGCTATGCCGTTGACGGTAACGGTGCCGCGCAGGATGGCGTCCCGGGCGCGGGAGCGGCTCGGGGCGAGTCCCCGCTGCTCCAGCGCCTGGTCGAGCCGGATGCGCCCACTCACCCCTCGACCAGCCGCTTCACCTTGGCAACGGCGGTTTCCTGGGCTTCCTGATAGGCAATGGTGCCCACGAACTGGCCGTTCTCGTCGATCATGAAGGTGAGCGCCGAGTGGTTCACGAGATAGTAGGGATCATCAGGCTCGCCCACCTTCTCGGAGAACACGCCGAACGCCTTCTTGGCGTTCTCGGTCTGCTCGGGCGAACCGACCAGGCCGATGATCGAGGGGTCGTACGCTTCCACATACTCCTTCACCATTTCCGGCGTGTCGCGCTCGGGATCAACGGTGACGAAGATGATCCGCAGATCCTCCGGCACGAGGTCGAGCGCAGCGCGCCACGCCGTCGTCTCGGCAAGGGTGGTGGGGCACACGTCGGGGCAGAAGGTGTAGCCGAAGAAGACGAGGCTCGGCGTTCCGCGCAGTTCGTTCTGGGTGAAGGTGCCGCCCTGGCTCGAAGCCAGGGCGAATTCCTGTCCCGTCACGCCCAGCGGGCGCTGTGGCGGGCGCGTGAAATAGAGCGCCGTGGCACCAATGGCCGCCACGGCGACCAGCACCCACAAGATGATGCGGAAATTGCGAAGGGACTTGTTGGTAGCCATGATCTCAGGGGTCCAGCGGCTCTGTGCCGGTGGCGCGGGCATCGCGCGACAGCGTGATCTTCTCGATCCTCGCCTCTGCGGTCTGCAGCAGCGTTTCGCAGTGCTTCTTGAGGGCTTCGCCGCGCTCGTAGATGGAAATCGACTCGGCCAGTGGCGCGCGGCCGGTCTCCAGCTTCTGCACGATCTCTTCGAGTTGCTGCAGCGCTGCCTCGAAGCTCAGCGCGCTGATGTCGTCCGTCTCCGCCATGACTGCTCCTAATCGTCGAGGCGGCCCACCGCCCCGTCCATCAGCATGGCCACGTGGTGCGAGACGCCCTCGGCCAGGCCCTTGAGGTCATACCCACCTTCCAGAAGCGAGACAATGCGGTTGCCGCACGCGCGGTCCGCCACATCCATCAACTTCCCGGTAAGCCAGCTGAAATCCCCGCCCTCCCACTGCAACTGCGCCAATGGGTCGCGCTGGTGGGCGTCGAAACCGGCAGACAGCAGGATCAGGTCGGGCCCGAAATCCACCAGCGCCGGCAGGATGGATCCCAGATAGGCCTCGCGCATTGCATCGCGGCCCGAGCCGGGCGCCAGCGGTACGTTGCAGATGTTGCCGACGCCTGTCTCCTTGGGGCTTCCGGTGCCCGGATAGAGCGGCATCTGGTGAGTGGACGCGTAGAACACGCCTGGGTCGGCCTTGAAGATATCCTGGGTGCCGTTGCCGTGGTGAACATCGAAATCGATGATGGCGATGCGCTCGGCACCGTATTTCCGCTGGGCCTCGCGCGCGACGATGGCCACCGTGTTGATGAGGCAGAACCCCATGGGGCGGGCGATCTCCGCATGGTGGCCCGGCGGACGGATGGCGCAGAATGCGTTTTCGGCCTCACCCAGCAGCACTGCACGGAGGGCCGCGAGCGCGCCTCCAAGCCCGGTGCTCGCAACGTCCATCGATCCACCCGCGATGTAGGTGTCGGTCTCGAGCTGGCGGATGCCCTCGGCAGGGCGGGCATCACGCAGCAGCGC
>JAEZHZ010000254.1 GCA_023436745.1 Pseudomonadota bacterium
GCGCAGCAGCAGGTTGCGCCAACCCGCCATGTCATCCGGCCGGGCCTGCCGGAAGCCGGGACTGAACCAACGCTCCATGATGCCGTCAGCGATCGAGGCCATGCCGCCGCTCGTCACCGTCGACATCCGGGCGTCCCAGAAACGGGCGTCGCCGATACGTGATGCGGTATCGCAAAGCACGAGGCCGGCCAGCCGCTGAGGGGAACGGAGGGCCAGTCCCTGGGCGATGAGGCCGCCCACCGACACGCCCACGAGCACAGCCCGCCTGCAGCCGGTGCGATCGAGGAGCCCCTCGAGATCATCGAGATGGTCATCGAGGCTGTAGTCGCCTGTAGGCGTGTCGCTCAAACCATGCCCGCGCTTGTCGTAGGTCAGGCAACGATAGCGACCGGTAAAGTGCCGCACCGTTTCGTCCCAGATACGCGCGTCGGTACCGAGCGAATTGACGAAGACCAGCGCCGGTCCATCGGATGGTCCCGCCAGGTCGTAGTGCAGAACGATGTCATTGATGCGCGCAAAGGCCATGCGTCCTCTCCCGGAGAGCGATCTACAGGGATGGAACCGGCGCTGTAAAATGATATGTCCGTGGCAGAGCATAACCTTCAAGTTATTCTAGCGCATAAGGCAACCGCCAGCTGGCGGAACTGCACCGCGACATATAACCGGAAGCCACATGAGCAAGCGCATCATCGATCCACGTATCCGCCTGCGGCACATCCTGTGCTTTCTGGAAGTGGCACAGATGCGCTCCATGGCCGGTGCCGCCGCCGCGCTCAACATCAGCCAGCCCGCGGCCACCAAGACCATACAGGAACTGGAGAGCCTGCTCGGCGAGCCATTGTTCGACCGGAGCCGCCGGCGGCTGTCCCTGACGACGTTCGGCGAGATCTTCCTGCGCTACGCCTCGACCAGCGTTGCGGCGCTGCGTCAGGGCATAGATGCAGCAAAGGGCGTGGCGGACACCGCCGTCGTGCGGATCGGAGCCCTGCCGACCGTCTCCGCCCGGATCCTGCCCGAGGCCGTCTGCACAATCTGGGAAGAGAAGTCCGGCGTCACGACGCGCATCATCACCGGCCCAAACGGGTATCTACTGTCGCTGCTGCGCACCGGAGACGTGGACATCGTCATCGGGCGGATGGCCGAGCCGAACGCCATGGCCGGTCTCGCCTTCGAACATCTCTACTCCGAGCGGGTGGTCCTGGTGGTCCGGCCCGGCCATCCGGTGCTGGCGGAGGCAGATTTCAACCTGAGGATGCTGGAGGGTTACCAGACCATCATGCCGACGCCGGACTCGGTGATCCGCCCCGTGGTGGAGCGCATTCTTTTGTCCCACGGCGTGACACAGCCCCGGAACGAAATCCAGACCGTCTCAAACGCTTTCGGCCGCTCCTATGTCCGCCAGACCGATGCCATATGGATCATCTCGGAGGGTGTGGTGGCCAATGACCTGGCCGAGGGGCAACTCGTGGTGCTGCCGGTCGATACCAGCGAGACCATCGGTCCTGTGGGCTTCACGACCCGGATCGACACGGCACCCAGCCTTGCCGCAACCGGGGTGATGCAGGCGGTGCGTACGGTTGCGGACCGGTACCGGTCGGAAGGTCTCTAGCGCAGGTGGCGACCGAGGGCTATTGCCGCGGAATCGATGGGGGGCGGATGGAGCGCCGTTGCGCCGCGATGCGGAAAGGGGCGTTGACGGCCCCATAGCCCGCATACTGGCCGGTGCGCTGCACGACCTCGAAGAAGAAGCCGTCGTTGAAATTGGCGGAGTAGAGCTGGAAGTACTCTCCGTTGGCATCCCGGTCGTAGAGAATGTCGAGGTCCCGCAGCCGGCTGATCAGGCCGGGATCGAGGCCGAGCCTGGCCTGCAAGTCATCGTAGTAGTTGGGTGAAATCTCGAGCGTCTGGAAACCGTTGCGCCTCAAGGTCTCGGCGCTGAGGAAGATGTCAGAGGACGCGAAGGCGAGGTGCTGGACACTGGAGCCAAAGGTCTCGCTGATGAAGTGGCCCGCGAGGGTCCGATGGTTCTCGGCGCCGTTGAGGGTCAGCCGCAGGGTGCCCCCAGTGTTTTCGATGACCTGGCTGCGGACGAGGCCAGAGGGATCTATGACGTCCACCATGGGGCCCTTGTCGACCACGAATATGGACCGGTAGAACAGGATCCAGGTGAGCATCTCCTCATAGTTCATCGTCTGGGCGACGTGGTCGAAATGGGTCAGCCCCGCACCGGTGCCGCTGGCGGCGGATCCGTCCGGCTCGAACTCGACATCCCATACCCTGGCGAGGTCGGACGTATCGTCGAGGAAGTAGATGACGCCCCCGCCCACGCCACGAATGGCGGGAATGGTCAGTTCCCCCGGATTGACGCGCTGGGCGAATGGCTGCGCCCCGAGGGACTTCGCCCGCGCCAGCGTACCGGCGGCGTCCTGAACGCGCAGGCCCATGGCGTAGGCGGAGGTACCGTGGGCGAGATATGCCGCGTGGGCGAGGCCGTCACGCTCGGTGTTGATGACGATGTTGATGCTGCCCTGGGTGAACCGCTCGACGTTCTTGCTCCTGTGCCTGCCGGTCCGCGCAAATCCCAGTTGCACGAGGATGGTCCGGAGCGCCTCGGCCTCGGTCTCGTCGGCCGTGAACTCGATGAAGGACACTCCATCCACTTCGACCCGCGGGGGCAGGCGCGGCGCCTGTGGCACCAGCACCGGCTCGACCTCGCGAACCTGATCCATCAGGAAGACCAGGGAACGGTGGCCGTCCTGCGCTATGGTGCGGGGCGATCCGGAGCGGAACTGGTCGTTGAAGATCTCGAGCGACAAGGGACCATCGTAGCCAGTGGCCGCGAGGGCCCGGGCGAACTCCAGCACCGGCAGATCCCCCTGCCCCGGCATGTTGCGGAAGTGGCGGCTCCAGTACAGGAGGTCCATGTCCAGCGCCGGCGCATCGGCGAGTTGGACGATGAAGATCTTGTCCCCGGGAATGGCGCGGATGGTTTCGGACGAGATGCGCCGGGAGAGGGTGTGGAAGCTGTCGAGGATGAGGCCGACATTGGGGTGATCGGCACGGCGCACGATCTCCCAGGCGTCGCGATGGTCGTTGACATGGCGCCCCCAGGCGAGCGCCTCGTAGCCGACGCGGAGGCCGCGGCGCTCGGCGCGTTCGCCCAACTCCCGGAAGTCTGCCGCCGCTCGATCGATGCCGCCCAGCGAGGCCGGCGCGACGCTTGAACACACCAGCACGAGGGGAGCACCCAACTGCTCCATGAGGTCGAACTTGCGTTCGGCGCGGTCGAAAGCCTGGGTTCGATGGGGCTCGGGCAGGCCCTCGAAATCCCGAAACGGCTGGAACAGCGTAACCTCCAGCCCGAGATCCTCGACCATGCGGCGGACTTCGGCAGGGCTGCGGTCGAAGGCGAGGAGGTCGTTCTCGAAAATCTCGACGCCATCGAAACCGGCGGCGGCGATGGCCTCCAGCTTTTCACGCAGGTCGCCGCTGATCGAAACGGTGGCTATCGAGGTTTTCACTTCGCCTCCTGAACGAACTAGTTCGTACATAGTATGAGCGTATGATCTCACGGTCAACGGAGCAGCACGAAGCCGAAACTCCGCGCGGGACGACGGTGCTGGGGGCGCTAGGTGCCCGACGCGAGGGCTTCGGGCTTCGCGACGAAACGCAGCACCATCTCCACCGTGTTCGCCTTCAGGCGCTTCTGAGCATCCTCGGCCCCGAAATCCCGGTCGAAGAGCTTCGAGAACGTCGCCCGGTTGGACACGTTGAAGAAACAGAGAGCGCTGATCTGCCAGTGGATTTCCAGCGGGTCGAGGTCCTCCCGGAACAGTCCTTCGGCGACGCCACGATCATAGATGTCCCGGATATGAGCGATCGCGGTTACGTTGAGGTCCCGCACGACGCTCGAACGCGCCAGGTACTGGCCGTGATGGATATTCTCGATCATGACCATGCGGATGAAGTCCTCATGAGCGTGGTGGTGCTCGAAGGTGAACTCCACCAGACGCTTGAGACCGTCGATCGGCGACAGGCCCTCGATGTCGAGCTCGGCTTCACCCGAGCGCACTTCGGCATAGGCGTTCTCAAGGGCGCTGAGATACAGCCCTTCCTTGTCTCCAAAGTAATAGTAGATCATCCGCTTGGATGCGCGCGTCTTGGCGGCGATCTCATCGATGCGGGCACCGGACAACCCGTTTAAGGCGAACTCCTGGCTCGCCACCTCGATGATGTTCTTGCGCGTGCCTTCGGGATCCTGCTGCCGGGTGGTCGCCTTTGCCGGAGTACTGGCCAGTCGCGTGTCAGATCTCGCCATGTACGATCGGCCTCCGTGCAGCCCCCGAATTGACTAAACTAACCAGTTCGTACATTGTGGGGCAAATCGCGCGATCCCCTTTTAGCGGCGTGCCGAACACGAAAACAAGAGCGGAGGGCCTCCAGCGCCGCCCGCCCCGGAGAGCCGCAGCCTTGTCCAGTCAAGCCGATCGCGTCCAAAGTGCCCTGAGGCGCCTGGAAAGTGAACGATCGACTCAGGCCACGGGGGATGGAGGCATCCGCATCGGCCTGGTCGGCAGGGGCATCAGCGCTTCGCTCACGCCCATCATGCATGAACAGGAGGGGCGCCGGCTGGGTCTCTTCTACCGCTATGACCTAGTGGATTTCGACCGGCTCGAACTCGAGGACACCGATCTCGCGATGATGCTCGACGCCGTGTACCAGCGGGGCTTCAGGGGCATCAACGTCACCTTTCCGTTCAAGCAGGCCATCATTCCCCATCTGGACGACCTGGAGGCGAGTGCCGCGGCTGTGGGCGCGGTCAACACCGTTGTTTTCGATCCTGCGCGCCGGATCGGTCACAATACGGACTGCTTCGGCTTTGCTGAGAGCCTTCGTCGCGGACTTGGTGCGGTGCCACTGGACCGTGTCGTACAGATCGGGGCCGGGGGCGCAGGTGCGGCCGTGGCCCAGGCGCTCGCTGAGCTGGGAGCGCGGCAACTCGACGTGGTCGATGTCGATGGACAGCGTGCCGAAGCACTTGCCCTACGGGTGGCGGCGGCCAACGGCATTGATGTGCGCAGCTACACGCCGGACCAGTTGGCCGAACTCGTGCCCTCAGCCTCGGGCATGGTCAACGCCACGCCCGTCGGCATGGACAAGCTGCCGGGCCTCCCCGTCGATACGGCTCTGCTGAACGGGAGCCATTGGGTGGCCGATATCGTCTATTTTCCCCGGGAAACAGAGTTGATCCGGCGCGCCCGCGAGATCGGCTGCAGTGTGCTGCCGGGCGGAGGCATGGCGGTGTTCCAGGCGGTGCGGGCATTTGCGCTGTTCTCCGGCATTGAGCCGGACAGTGCGCACATGTCAAAGACGTTTGCCGCCTATGCCTGAGGCGTGAGCCGCCCGGTGCCGAGTACATGCTCGACGCCGCGATTGACGTGCCCGGCCAGCATGGCGAGAGCCCCCTCGACATTCCGGGCGAGGGCCAACTCGAACATTGCCCGGTGGTCGTCCACCACGCCGCCACCCCGGAAGCTCGCAGCCAGCATGTGGTATCGCAGGAAACGATCAAAGATCGCCGAATGCAGGTCGAGCAGCGCTTTCGATCCACACGCCGAGATCAGCGCATTGTGGAACTCGAAGTCATAGCGCACCCATTCCGTAGTCTGCCGGGATTCTCCCGCCAGAAGCAGCCGCTCGATGCTCGCAAGCTTGTAGTGAGCCGCAACGACCCTGCCCTCCCATTCGAGATTGCCCTGTTCGAATGACAGGCGTAGTGCGTGGCTCTCGAGGAGCAGGCGCAGGTCGGCAATCTCCCGCAGGTCGGCGGCCGTCGCCGGAGCCACCGTGAAGCCCTTCTGACCCTCGGCAATCACCAGATCCTCGCTGGCAAGGCGGTTGAGAATCTCGCGCAATGTGCTGACGCCGGCGCCATATCGTTCGCGCATAGGTTCGAGCTTCAGCTTCTGCCCCGGAGCCAGCCGGCAGGCGATGATGTCCTGGCGGAGCCGGAGGTAGGTCTGCTCTCCGACGGTCGGCTCATTCGCGTCGATCTGGTCGCTCACGTCAGCTCTTCTCTGGAAATGCCGAAAACATCTGATATATACAGAAATCGATGATGAAAAAGAAGATGCCACATTCTTCCCCCCGGCACGTTGACATGAACGTACTAGTTCGTACAAAGTCAGAGCGGCCGGGACGGGAGGTCGTCGGCAGGTAGGACGCACCGGCGCGATGCCCGTGCCGATTGCCAAGAACAAGGGAGCGCGCAGCGCTCCAGGGAGGAACATCGATGAACTTTTCGCTTTCGCGACGCGCCCTGATGGTCGGCGGGCTCATGCTCGCAGCCGCATTCCCCACTCTGGCGCAGGACAAGCCGACCTTGCGGTTCTCCGCAGTGTTCTCCGAGCAGGACATCCGCGCCGAGATGATGGCGCAGCTGTACTCGCAGGTGGCAGACATTGCGACCATCGAGCCTTACTTCGGCGGCAACCTCTTCAAGCAGGGCACCGAACTCGTCGCCCTGCAGCGCGGCAACCTCGAGATGGGCAACATCGCCCCACAGGACATCTCGAACCAGATTCCGGCGTGGTCGGTCCTCACCTCGGCATATCTCTTCCGCGACGCGGCCCACCTGCGCGCCTTCTTCGACAGCGAGGTCGGCGCCGAGTTCAAGCAGATGGCCGAGGACCAGCTGGGCATCTACATTCTGGGGCCGACCTATTTCGGTGCTCGCCACGTGGGGCTGATCAGCGACAAGAAGATCAATACGCCCGAAGACATGTCCGGCATCAAGCTGCGCATGCCCGGTGGCGATGCCTGGCAGTTCCTCGGCACCGCGATCGGCGCCAATCCCACGCCGATGGCCTATGCCGAAGTCTACACGGGCCTTCAGACCGGTGCCATCGACGGCCAGGACAATCCGCTGCCGAATGTCGAGAACATGAAGTTCTACGAGGTGATGAAGCAGATCGTGCTGACCTCGCATCTCGTCGGCTTCGACCTTCTGGTCATCAACAAGGCGAGCTGGGACGCCATGTCCGCCGACCAGCAGCAGGCCTTCCAGGCGGCCGCCGATGCCGCCATCGACTTCAGCCAGGAAGCGCACCTCGCCCGCGAGGCCGAACTGGTCGAGCTGTTCAAGAACGCCGGCCTCGAAATCTACGAGCCGGACCTCGAAGCCTTCCGCTCCTTCGCGCAGCAGAAGTACCTCGAATCCGATCTGGCGAAGGATTGGCCCGAAGGCGTGGTCGACCGCATCAACGCACTCTGATGCCTCGGCGGGCGGCGCACTGCGC
>JAEZHZ010000348.1 GCA_023436745.1 Pseudomonadota bacterium
TCCTATGCGGTGCTGGGGGCACATGCCCGTTTCACCAACGGCCTTTCCCTGGGCGGCAAGCTTCAGGTCGATCCGGCAGGACCGACGATCACCCGGGCAGCAGCCTCCACCCGGTTCGCGACGGACATGTTCAGCGCCGGGGTCGGCTATCACTATGTGGCGCCGGTGCCTGAACTCGGGGTGCTGAAGAGCCAGCACGAGGTGAGCGGCAACCTCAGTATCCCCGTGGCCGAATACTGGACCGTCACTACGGATGCGGCCTACGACCTCACGGGCAGGAGCCTGCTGCTGGTGGGCGGTGGCCTGGCATATGACGACGGCTACCTTGCAGCAGGCGTCTATGCCTCGCGCACGGGGCCCACCCATTCCAGCCCCGACAGCACCCGGGTGACCGCAACGTTCCGCATCAAGGCGCCGGCAGGACTGAATCTCGGGTATTCCGGCGCCGTACCGTTGCCGACTCTCAACTGATCTGCATCGGATTTTGGCCGTATTCGTCACGCAATTGACAGCGTGGCCATGCCTGCCCCATGGAGGGGGCAGCGGCGCATTCGATTGGCAGAGGCGAAGGACGATATGGCGAACGGCATGTTGAGGCGCGTGGGCACCGCTCTGATCGCGGGTGCGTTGCTGGTGGCAGCGAGCTTGAGCCCGGCTCTCGCGCAGAGCGTGCGCGTGACGGTGAATGGCACCCCTATCACCGACCTCCAGGTCTCCCAGCGGGTCAAGCTGTTCGAACTCGAGGGCAACAGGGGCGGCACGCGCGGCGCCACCGAACAGTTGATCGATGAAGCCATCCAGATGTCGGAGGCAAAGCGCCTCGGCATAACCGTCTCGAACGCGCAGGTGGACGACGCCCTGCTGCAGGTGGCGCGCAACCTTCGCGTCAGCCAGGAGCGCCTGGTGCAGATCATGGGTCAGGCCGGCGTGAACATGGAAACGCTCAAGGACCGCCTCCGCGCCGCAGTGGCGTGGAACGGGGTGACCCAGGCCGCAATCATGACGCAGGTGCAGCTCGACGGCCTGGCGCTCGACCAGCAGGCGGCAAGCCGCATCAAGGATCATGAGCGGTTCGACTACATTCTCAAGGAAATCATCTTCGTGGGCGCCGGCTCGGGCGCACGTAGCGGCCAGGCAAACAATTATCGCTCCAAGTTCAACGGCTGCGACAACGCGGTGAGCCTGTCGCTGAACTATACGGATGCGGCGGTGATCGACATCGGCCGCCGCCATGCGACGCAGCTGCCGGAGGCGCTGGCCAAGGAACTGGCCGGCCTCAACGTCGGCGGCATCACCAAGCCCCGCGTGGTGGAACAGGGCGTCTCCATGCTCGCCATCTGCGAGAAGGCGCAGGCGAACGACCTGACCTTCGTGAAGGGTCAGCTCGAGGCCGAGGCCGGCAACAGCGCGCTGGAAACCCGGGTCAAGGAATACATGGCCAACCTGCGCGCACAGGCCAAGATCATCTACAACTAAGCTTCAGGGTGGGCCGCTGGCCCACCCGCCACTTCTGCCGGGGGCGGAGATGAACAAGCCGCTGGCTATCAGCATGGGAGAGCCCGCAGGCGTGGGTCCGGAGCTCATCCTGCAATTGTGCGCGCAACGGCGCGAACTGGACCTGCCATCCTTCTGCGTTTTCGGCCATGCGGACCTGTTCCGCGCCCGTGCCGAACGACTTGGCCTCGACATCACCATCGCAACTACCACGCCTGCCGAGACATCCGACGCGTTCGGCGCTGCCCTGCCGGTGGTGGATGTCGGTGGCCTCGTGCCCGACCGGCCCGGCCAGGTCTCGGCGGTGTCGGCACGGGCCGTGATCGGCTCGATCACCTCCGCGGTGGAGGCGACGCTGACCGGCGCCTGCCGCGGGCTCGTGACGGCTCCGATCCACAAGGGCGCGCTCTACAGTGCCGGCTTCCGGCATCCCGGCCATACCGAGTTCCTGGCCGAACTCTGCGCCCAGGGCGGCAAGCCGCGGCTGCCGGTGATGATGCTGGCTCATGGCGGCCTGCGGGCAGTGCCGGTGACCATTCATGTGCCGCTGCGCGACGTACCGGAGCTGCTGACGCGCGAGCTCGTGGGCGAAACGGTCCGGATCGTGGCGCATGACCTGCGCAAGCGGTTCGGCCTCGAGCAGCCACGGATCGCGGTGGCGGGCCTCAATCCTCATGCTGGAGAAGGCGGTGCCATCGGCCACGAGGACCAGGAGATCGTCAACCCGGCGGTGCTGGACCTGCAGCACGAGGGCATCGACGTTGTCGGCCCCCTGCCCGCGGACACGCTGTTCTATCCGCCGCACTGGTCACAGTACGACGCCGTGGTCGCGATGTATCACGACCAGGCACTCATCCCGATCAAGACGGTAGCCTTCGAGGACGCGGTGAACGTGACGCTGGGCCTGCCGATCGTGCGGACATCGCCCGACCACGGCACCGCTTTCGACCTGGCCGGCACCGGCAAGGCATCCGCCAGGAGCTTTCTTGCCGCCATTCGCATGGCCGACGCCATGACGGGGGCACGATGAGCCAGATCGACGACCTGCCCCCGCTACGCGAGGTGATCGCGGCCCACGGCCTGCGCGCGAAGAAGGAACTGGGGCAGAACTTCCTGCTCGACCTGAACCTCACCTCGCGGATCGCGCGTGTCGCCGGTCCCCTCGAGGGGGTGAGGGTGATCGAGGTGGGTCCCGGGCCGGGGGGCCTGACCCGGGCACTGCTCTCGGAAGGCGCGCGCGAAGTGATCGCCATCGAGCGCGATGCACGGGCCCTTCCCGCGCTGGCGCAGATCGCCGACGCCTATCCGGGGCGCCTGACCGTGATCAGCGGCGACGCCATGGAACTCGACTACGGCATGCTGGCCGACGGACCGACGCGGATCGTGGCCAATCTGCCATACAATATCGGTACGCCCCTACTGGTCGGCTGGCTCAGCACCGAGCCATGGCCGCCTTTCTTCGAGAGCCTGGCGCTGATGTTCCAGCGCGAGGTGGCGGAGCGCATCTGTGCACGCCCCGGCGAAGAGCATTACGGACGGCTGGCGGTGCTCGCGGGCTGGAGAAC
>JAEZHZ010000011.1 GCA_023436745.1 Pseudomonadota bacterium
GCTCCTGAAAGACCTCGCGGGTGCCGTGGTTGGAGCCCGGGATGGCGAGGGCGATCTTCTGCTCGGGGAGCGAGGGGTCGATCTCGTTCCAGGTGGTGTAGGGATTGGCGACCATCTCGCCGTCGACAGGCACCTGAGCGGCGATGGCCTTGTAGACGTGGACCGGCTCCAGTGCGAAGTCGCCGGACGCGGCGGAACTGGCGAAGACGATGCCGTCGTAGCCGATCTGGACTTCGCGGATGTCGTTCACGCCGGCAGCGTTGCAGGCCTCGATCTCGGAGGGGCGGATGCGACGGGAGGCGTTGGCGATGTCGATGGTGTTGCCACCAACCCCCTGGCAAAACTGGCGCAGGCCGCCCGAGGAGCCGCCGGAGCCGACGACCGGCGTATTGAACTCGGGGAACACGGCGCCGAATTCCTCGGCGACGATCGAGGCAAAGGGCAGGACGGTGGAGGAGCCGGCAATCTGAATGGTGTCGCGCGACTGGGCAAAGGCCGGTGCGGCGACGGTGAGCGCGAGCACGGCAGCACTGACGGCGAGTGCGGATTTCATGGACAAGTCCCTTTCGGAAATTCGTTTCAGAGCGAGGCTGGCCGGCGACTTCCAAGGCCCCTGCCGCCCAGTGACAGGGCAGACCATAGGGAGCACGAGCGAAGCTTTTATTGCAGTTGCATGACTGGTGTGTGACGGAGCAAGTTGCTGAAGAATCGAAATAATTCCGACAGCAAGCCTCAGTGTGTGACGGCCCGTGTCACACTCCGTGGTGAGTGGCGCCGAGTTCCGCGCTAGCGCAGGAGCGGGCGCAGTTCCGCCTGCACCCGGCGCAGCAGCGGCAGGAAGTGGGCGATCATGTGCGAGGTGGGCGCGCGGGAGGACTGTGCGCCGACGTTCAGGGCAGCGACCACCTGCCCCTGGGCATTGAACAGGGGGACCGCGATAGAGCACAGCCCGTTTTCGAGTTCCTCGTCGATGACGGCGAAACCCTGGGCGGCGACCACGGCGAGTTCGGTGGCAAGGCTCTCCGGATCGGCCTTGGTGCGGCTGGTGTAGGCAATGAGGTCGGAGCGGGCGATGATGTCGCGCGCACGATCCTGCGGCAGGGCGGCGAGCAGGATGCGGCCCATCGAGGTGCAGTAGGCGGGCATGCGGGCGCCGGCCGCGAGGCTGATCGACAGCACCCGGCGGTGGGCGGCGCGGGCGATGTAGAGGATCTCGGTGTCGTCGAGCACGGCGACGGACGAACTCTCGTTCAGTTCGGCGGAGAGCTCGTCGATGAAGGGCTGTACCAGCCGCGGCATGGGCGTCGCTGCGAGATAGGTATGGCCGAGCTTGAGGACCCGCGGCGTGAGGCGAAAGAACTTGCCGTCATAGCTGGCATAGCCCAGTTCCGTGAGCGTCAGCAGGTAGCGCCGGGCGGTGGCGCGTTCCAGCCCCGTGCGCCGCGCCACGTCGGTGATCGACTGGCTCGCATGCTCTTCATCGAAGCACTCGATGACGGCGAGCCCCCTCGCCAGGCCCGCGACGGACTCGCCCCTGCGCATCGGCATGCCTCCTGTGACGTGCGCCCAAGGGATAGAGCGGCAGGCGCCTCCGGTGCAAGCATCGCCGTGGTTCGTGTCAGCCGTTGGCGATCTGGAGCAGGATGTCGGCGTGGCAGGGACCGTCGAGCGGGCACCAGCAGGCAAGATTCCTGCCCCGCAGGGACTGCCGGATATCGGCCACGAGCGCCGCCTGTTCAGGCTGGCGGATGAACTCGCGGTACTGCTGCACGAGCTCGGCCGGCGGGCCACTGCCGGGGCCGTCAGCAAATGGATTGCCGAAGCGCGTGGTGCGATCGACCTTGACGGTATCCGGCGGCATGCGCCAGCCCTTGCGGCGGGAGAGCTGGACGCGAACGGGCGTTGGCATGGCCGGCATGATGAACCCGGCCGCGGTTGCGTGCAAGTCCTCCCGCCGGGCCGGTCAATCCAGAAAAGCCTCGACGATCTCCCCGAGACGGGCGGGCTGGTCAAGCATCACGAAGTGACCACTGTCGGGCACGAACTCGAGATGGAGGTCCCGGACCCCCTGGTACTGCGTCGCGTAGAAACCGGTGATGTCCTGTTCGCTCATCGATGGCATCTGCGCGGGCGTTACGAACACGACGGTGGTGGGTGCGTCGATGGCGGGCAGCAGCGGGCGGAGATCGGTCACCATGACTTCATACTGCGCCTGCGCGGCGACAACCGGGTCACTTGCCAGCATGTCGGCCAGGACAGCTTCGCGCGCCGAGGCGTCGAGAACGGCGGCCGTCGCAAAGCCGCGATCGGCGGCCTGCCGTTCTGCGGGAGACTGCGACAGTGATTACGAACGCATCCCGGCAGCGGCGGATGCGACCTGTTCGGGGGGAATGCCCATGATCTCGCCGAACCAGGCGGGGATGTCGATGATCATCAGCCGATCGATCGCCCGGGGATGCCTTGCGGCAAGCAGTGCCACGACCGTTCCGCCCATGGAATGGCCGATGACGGCGACATCCGCCAATCCCTCTTCCTCGATGTAACGGGCGATCTCGGCGGCGAGCGCCGGCAGGAGTTCACCGGTGGCGTTGTCGCCGGGCGGGGTACCGGCGAAGCCGTTGACCTGCACCAGGTGCACTTCATGCCCCGAGAGGGATGGCAGGAGACCATCCCAGACGCCCGGTGAGGACTTGACCCCGGGAATGAGCAGAACCGCAGGTCCGGAGCCGGTTGCCGTGACGGTGATCCGCCCGGACTCGAACGCCGCGGCGGGCGAAGCGAGGGCAAGCACCAGCAGCGAGGCAGGCAGGGTCATTCTGAACGGGATGGTCACGCGCTTTCTCCAGGGCCAGTGGTTCACATGCCTCATGTCGCCCGACGACGCCGGTTTTCGACAGCATCTGCGAGCTAGCCCGCGAGCGGCGGATCCAGGCGGGCGAAGCCCTCCTGCCGCCGATAGGGAAAATGGGGGTACGGCGCCGGCACCGCGCTTGCCTCGTCCAGCCGGGCGATCTGCTCGCCCGACAGTGCCCAGCCGACGGCGCCGAGGTTCTGGCGAAGCTGTTCCTCGTTGCGGGCGCCGATGATGACGGACGACACCGTTGGACGCTGCAGCAGCCAGTTGAGTGCGACCTGCGGCACGGTCCTGCCCAGTTCGCCGGCGACCTGCTCGAGCGCATCGACGACGCGATAGAGGTACTCGTCGTCCACGGGCGGGCCGAAGGCGGCAGTCTCGTGCAGGCGACTGCCTTCGGGCAGCGGCGCTCCGCGGCGTATCCTGCCGGTCAGCCGGCCCCAGCCGAGCGGACTCCAGACCAGGGCGCCAAGCCCCTGATCCCGATTGAAGGGCATCAGGTCCCACTCGTAATCCCTTCCGACGAGCGAGTAGTAGACCTGGTTGGCCACGTAGCGAGGCCAGCCGTGGCGATCCGCGACAGCCAGCGACTTCATCACCTGCCAGCTGGAGAAGTTGGACACGCCGACATAGCGGACCTTGCCGGACCGGACGAGCATGTCGAGGGTGTAGAGCACTTCCTCGACGGGCGTCGCGGCGTCGAAGGCGTGAAGCTGCAGAAGGTCGATGTAGTCGGTCTGCAGCCGCCTGAGCGAGGCCTCGACGGCGCGGATCAGACGGAAGCGGGAGGAGCCGGCATCGTTGGGGCCATCGCTCATCGGCAGGCTGGTCTTGGTCGAGATGATGACTGCATCGCGCCGTCCGCTGAGGGCGTGGCCCAGCACCTCCTCGGACGCGCCGTCGGAATAGACATCCGCCGTGTCGAACAGGTTGACGCCGGCCTCGAGGCAGATGTCGACGAGCCGTCGGGCCTCGGTTGAATCGGAGGTGCCCCAGTTGCCGAACAGCGGCCCTGCGCCGCCGAAGGTGCCCGCGCCAAAGCCGAGGACGGGCACCCTAAGGCCGGACCTGCCGAGGGATCGAAAATCCATGAAAATGCTCCCGAAGACATTCCTGCCCGGTGGTCGATGGCCGAGCAGTATCTGGGGCAAAGGTAGTGCCGTCGTCTAAGTTGAGGTAGAAGCCGCATCGGAACATCACTTGTGAAATGAAGTCATCATGGCTCGTCTTGAGGTCAACCGCTTCGGGGAGATGAGCGTCTTCGTGCGCGTGGTGGAACTCGGCGGGTTCTCGCCAGCCGCGCGGGCGCTGCAGATGACGCCATCGGCGGTGAGCAAGCTCATCGCGCGGCTGGAGGAGCGGCTCGGTGCGAGGCTCCTGAACCGCTCGACCCGCCAGCTTCAACTGACGCACGAGGGCGGTGCGTTCTATGAACGGGCAACGCGCATCCTGGCGGACGTCGAGGACGCCGAGCGTTCCGCCGCGATCGGCGAACAGGCTACCGGGCGGGTGCGCATCAACACCAGTGCGTCCTATGCCAACCACATCCTCGCACCGGCGCTGCCCGAGTTCATCGTGCGATACCCGGACGTGACGGTGGACGTGGTCCAGACCGACGCGGTGATCGACCTGCTGGCAGATCGGACGGACGTGGCCGTGCGGGCTGGGCCCCTCAAGAGTTCATCGCTGGTGGCCCGCAGGCTGGGAGACACGCCGATGATGATCGTGGCGGCGCCGTCCTATCTGAGCCGGTTCGGCGAACCGCGTTCGGTCGCGGAACTCCGGCGGCACAATCGGCTCGGGTTCGGCTACGCGCGGGCCGTGAACGGTTGGCCCTTGCGCGAGAACGGGGAGCGGGTGGTGGTTCCCGCCACTGGACAGGTTCAGGCCAGCGATGGCGAGGGGTTGCGGCACCTGGCGCTCGCCGGAGTGGGGCTGGTGCGGCTCGCCAGCTTCACGGTTCGCGCGGACATTGCCGCCGGACGGCTGGTGCCGGTGTTGGCCGGGCTCAACGAGGACAGGGAAGCGTTTCATGCCGTCCATGTCGGAATGGGAGGGCCTCTGCCGTCCCGCGTCCGGGCCATGCTCGACTTCCTGGCCGAACGGGGCCGGGTGAACTGACTGTGCCAGCTAGCAGCGCAGGCCTTCGAGCATGGCGCGATAGGCGGCCGTGGCGCGCTCCGCGGTGGCCGCCGGGTCATCGCTGTTGGCAATCCACTGAGCGAGGTAGCAGGAGGCGCCGGTGAGCATGCGTGCACCCGCCTCGGAATCGATCGGGCGGATGAGACCATCGGCATGAAGACGCTCGAGGGTTTCGCGCATCGCCTGAATGCAGCCGTTGGCGGTCGGCCATGACGCGGGGTCGCCCAGAACGGCGGGGCCATCGCGCAGGATGATCCGCTGGATCTCGGGCTCGAGCGCCATTTCGATATAGCCGATACCTTCCTCGATGAAGGCTTCCCAGGCATTCGGCGCGGCTGCGGCGCGCGCCTTGAGGCGCTGGGTCATCTCGGCGTCGATCTCGGTCACGACGGCCTCGAACAGACCCTTCTTGTCGCCGAAATGGTGGTAGAGCGCGCCGCGCGTCAGGCCGACCCCGGCGGTGAAATCGTCCATGGAGGCATCAGCATAGCCGATGGACGCAAAGGCCTTTCGCCCGGCGGCCATGAGCTTGGCGCGGGTCTCCGAAATCATGGTGGTGCGCGATCGGCGTGCCATTACGCCCCTGATAGGGACATGCCCCTCGAATGTCAATTGACATACGTCGCGTATGTCAATTACACCATTCGCATACGCCGCGTATGTAAGTCGTATGGTGCGGCACTTTCGAGGACGCGCAGATGTCGAATCCGTATTCGAAGATCTTCCGTGTCCGCGGCGCAAAGGGATTTGCCGCGGCCGGTTTTATTGCCCGCATGCCCATGGCCATGGCCCCAATCGGCATCGTCGCCATGCTCGCCCAGATTCACGGGGAGTACTGGCTGGCGGGAGCGGTGTCGGCGACCTATGCCCTGGCCAACGCCTTGTTCGCCCCGCAGATTTCACGGGTGGTGGACCGCGTGGGCCAGTTCGCAGTGCTGATCCCCACCACGATCGTGGCCTCGATTGCCTTTGGGGGGCTCATGATCGCAGCCAGCCAGGGCTGGCCGACATGGACGCTGTTCGCCACGGCCCTTGTGGCCGCCGTGATGCCGAGCTTTCCCGCAATGATCCGCGCGCGCTGGAGCGAACTGTTCCGGGGACGCCCGGAACTCG
>JAEZHZ010000055.1 GCA_023436745.1 Pseudomonadota bacterium
ACGTCGATGATGTTGGTGCCGAGCTTCTTCGACACGCCGAGGATCAGCGCCGGCGAACCGTTCACCTGCGTGTACTCGGTGGCGTCGGCAAGGGTGCGCGTCACGGTGGCCACGT
Organism: Pseudomonadota bacterium; assembly: GCA_023436745.1. GTDB lineage: Bacteria > Pseudomonadota > Alphaproteobacteria > Rhizobiales > Devosiaceae > Devosia. Next base: position 116 of record JAEZHZ010000055.1, read on the forward strand.
CGCCGAAGGTAACGACGGTGTTGCCGTCGGTCTTCAGAGGCAGGCTGTAGACATCCTCAGGGGTGGTGATCAGGCCCGGCACTTCGATGTTGAACGAGCCGTTGCCGGTGTTCAGCGTGCCGCCCGGCACCACCATGTTGTTGCGCGCCAGGGCGTCGAACAGCTGGCCGGCCGTCAGCCCGTAGGCTTCCAGCCGCAGCAGGTCGATACGCACCTCCAGCTGCTCGTCACGGGCACCCGAGAGCAGCGCCTCGCGGACTTCCGGAATGGCCTCGATCCGGTCCTGGAGCTGCTCGGCGCGGCGCACCAGTTCCTTCTCCGGGGCCGAACCGTAGACGGCGACCGAGATGATCGGCATGCCGACGAGGTCGACCTCGTGCACGCTCGGGTCCTTGGCATCCTCGGGCAGCTTCGCCTTGATCGCGTCCATGCGGGCGCGGGTGTCCGCCAGCGCCTGGTCTTTGTCGGCATTGATGTCGAACTCGAGGAACACCGAGGCGTGCCCGGTGGTCGAGGTCGAACTGATGTTGACGAGGTTGGGCAGGTTGGCGAGTTCCTCCTCCGCCGGCTTGGCGAGCAGGTTCTCCGCGTCCCGGGGCGACACGCCCGTCTGGGTGATCGACACGTACAGGTACGGCACGTCGATCGCCGGGAAGCTCTCTTTCGGCAGCGACAGGTAGGCCGCCGTGCCCGCTCCCAGCATGATGACCATGATCGTCAGGACGACCCTGGGCATCCTCAGCACTTTTTCGATGAAATCGAGCATGGCGTGCGTCCTAGCTGGCGGTGGCTTCGGTTGCCTTGGCAGCATCTGCGGCGTCGGCCGCGGTTGCGTTCACGGCCTGACCGGTCGTCACGTTTTCCTGGCCCACGGTAATCACCTGGGCGATGGCGGGCAGTCCGGTCACCCAGACGCCGTTGCGGGTATCGCTGACGATGGTGACTTCGTGGAATGCCACCTTGCCGTCCTCGACGGTGCGCACTCCGAGCACGCCGTCGTCGTTGAGGGTCAGCACCGACTGCGGCAGCAGGTGACCCGGGGCCGTGCCGATATTGACCACGGCTTCGGCGGTCACGCCGTCGCGGATGGAGAAGTCGTCGTTGGGGATCTCGATTTCGACCGGGAAGGCGCGGGTGGCGTTGTCGGCCTGCGAGGCGATGTAGGTCACCTTGCCGTTGACCTGCTGGCCCGTCACCGTCTTGATTGTCGCGTCGAGGCCGAGCTTGGCCAGCCCGATATGGGCCTCCGGCACCATGCCCGCGAACACGATCGGGTCGAGCTGGATGATGGTGGCGCAGGGGGTGCCTGCGGCCAGCATCGAACCGGCAGTTGCAACCGGGTCCTGCACGAGGCCGTCGACCTTGGCCTTGATCTCGGTGCGGGCGAGTTCCGCCTTGGCGTTGTCCAGCGCGGCTTCTGCGGCGCGGACCTGCGCCTGGGCGCCGCTCAGCGCCACCTGCAACTGCGTCGCCGTGTTGGCGGGTGCCAGGCCACGGTCACGCAGGCTCGAATTGGTTTCCACGTCCGCCTGCGCCTGCTGCAGCGAAACCTGCGCCTGGGCAAGGCCTGCTTCCGCCTGCGAGACCGCTGCGGCGCGGGTGCCCTGGTCGAGGGTGCAGAGCAGTTCACCGGCTTCCACGCGCTCGCCCTTGCTGACGTGCACGGTCTCCACCGTTCCTGCAGTCTCGGCAACCGCGGTCACGACCGACTTCGCCTGGGTGCGGCCGCGCAGCGGCACTTCGATGGGCATGGCCTGCGCCGTGTAGACCACCGTGCGCACGTCCTGCGGCTTTTCCTCTGCCTGGGTGGAGGCATTGCGCTGGGCGATGGTCATGGTCGGGTCGGTCGCCGGGGCTTCATGCTGGGCCAGCAGCCCCGCATTCTCGAGCTGGCTGGCAAGCGGCCCATGATCTTCGCCTTCGATGACGGAGACGATCGGTCGTTCGCCCTTGCCAGGGCCCTGGCCGCCCTGGACCAGTGTGCCGGTCGCGAACCATAGCGCAGCGAGGAGAAGGATGGCGAACGCCAGTCCGTAAGAAAATAGTGCACGCATTTGTTGTGTTCGCCCCTTATTCGGCCGCCGTCTTCTTCGGCTCTGCTCTCGCTAGCGTGATCAGTTCGTGCATATGGGAACGCATGTATTGTTCCGCAACACCCAGCACCGTACGCCCAAAATCCATTACCCACTTGTCTGCCGGTGTCAGTTGACGCTCCTCGCTCGCCGTCTCGATGGTCCTGATGCCTTCGGCGATGCTGTCCGCCTGCTGCTGGATACGTGTCTCCACCAGCTCGGCCGGCAGCAGGTGCGCAAACCGGGCAAACAGGAGGAACGGGCTGCGGAACACGTCGTGTCCGAGTGGTTCAGCCAGTTCCGTGATGAACGCCTCGCGACCTTCGTCGGTAATGGAGTAGATTTTCTTTGCCGGCCGGCCATCCTGGTGCTCGGTCCGGCTCGTCACCAGCCCTTCGGCCTCCAGGCGGGCCAGCGCCGGATAGATCGAGCCGAAGCTCGCATCCACGAAATACGCGCACTCGCCCTCGACGCAGAGCCGCCGGATTTCATATCCGGTCGCCTCGCCCTCGTAGAGGATCGACAGGCACAGAGTGCGGACGTTCATGGCGCGCGAAATCCCGGCATATGTTGGTTCGATATATGCTCGCGCTATATATCCGTGGTGTGGTGTGGAGCAAGTCACAGCTGCTCACGCGTTCGTCAGAGCAGTTAAGCGCTGGTTGCATGGCTCGCGGGCTCACCCCACCAGGCGCTGCATTTCCCGCGCTGCCCGCCGCGCCAGGTCCAGGCTCGAGGCAGCAACGAAATACGGGTTGAGAAACCCGGCCGCGTGCTTGCCGTAGCGCATGGTCTCCCCGTCGAGGGTCACCACCGCGCCGCCCGCAGCCTCTAGCACGGCTTGTCCGGCAGCGGTGTCCCACTCACAGGTCGGGGTAAAGCGCGGGTAAAGCTGCGCCCGCCCGTCCGCCAGCAGGCAGAACTTCAGCGACGAGCCGACCGATATGTCCGCCTCGACATCCAGCGTGCGGCACAGTTCCTCTAGCGCAACGTGGCCGTGCGAGCGGCTGGCAACAATTCGCAGCCGTTCTTGATGGATCACCGCGATTTCGCTGCGCTCGCCCCCGAGCTGGTAACGGAAAGCAGACTGTTTGTTGCCGACGAACGCCTCGCCGGTCACCGGTGCAAGCACTACGCCCAGCGTTGGCACCCCATGCTCCACCAGCGCGATGTTCACCGTGAACTCGCCGTTCCGCTTGATGAATTCCTTGGTTCCGTCGAGCGGATCGACCACGAAATAGCGCTCGCCGAGCTCCGGTATCACGCCCGCAGCAACGCTCTCTTCTCCCAGCACCGGAATGCCGCTCTGGCTAAGATACTGGAGAATAACCGCTTCTGCCGCCGCATCGGCCTCGGTGACGGGCGAGCCGTCGGCCTTGGTCACCGCCTTGATCGGCCGGCCATAGACTTCCATGATCACCGCCGATGCCGCAATCGCCGCCTCGAGGGCCAGCTCGGTCAGCGTATCGGCACGCTCTGGAAGGGCAGGGGCACTCGACATGGTCGGAAGGGGCTCCGGATGCGGATCGCCGCTCCTCTACGCCCCTCCCGGTTTCAAAGCAATTTCAAAGCAATGTGGGCGCTGCCGCACCAGCCACGCTAGCGCAGCAGGCTCTGCCCGCCATCCAGCCAGATCGGCGACCCCGTGATGTGCCGCGAGGCGTCCGAGGCAAGGAACAGCACCGCATCCGCCACGTCCTCGGCCTTGCCCGGCTTGCCGCCGGTGAGCGGTATGTCTCCCTCCGGAAACTCCACCGGCACCTCGGCCCTCTCGCTGTTGCGCTGCTGCGTGTTGTCCGAGATCTCGGACTCGATGGCGCCCGGGCAGATGACGTTGATCCGTATCTTGCGCCCGCCGAGTTCCACCGCCAGTTGCTGCGTCATCGCCACTTGCCCGGCCTTCGTCACCGAATAGGCCGTCGCGCCCGGATTGGTGAAGGTCCGTGTGCCGTTGATCGAGGAGATGACGACGATCGAGCCGCCCCCCGCCGCAGCGAGGTGCGGCACCGTGTGGTGGATCGTCAGGTAGGTGCCCCTGAGGTTGACCGCGATGGTCTTGTCCCATTCTTCGGGCTTGAGGTCGTCTATGGGGGCCCAGACCCCGTTAATCCCGGCATTTGCAACAACGACGTCGCGCCGCCCGAAGGCGCTGATTGTCTCCGCAACCAGTTCCTTCATCCTGGCGTCGTCGCTCGTGTCCGCGGTGATCGCCCTGGCGGTGCCGCCGGCCGCCTCGATCTCGCGGGCGGTCTGCTCGATCTCCTCGGCGGTGCGGCTCATCACCACCACCTTGGCGCCTGCTTCGGCCAGCTTGAGGGCCGATGCCTTGCCGATGCCCGATCCGGCCCCCGTGACCAGCGCCACCTTGCCATTCAGATCATACATGCTCTGCCTCCTGTTGCGGGGGCAGAACGCATGTGGACCCGTTCGGTTGTCCCGGTTAGTGGCCGCGCTTGATGGTGTGGTCGGCTTCGATGATGGCCCGGGTCAGGCTGCCGGTCGCCGGATAGAGCGGGATCAGGCACGCCTGCAGCGCGTGGTAGATATCCGGCTTGCCGGTGAACAGGCGGGATGCGGGCCGCAGGTCTTCGGTGAGTTCGCTGTGCCAGCCGCCGCGCTCATGGTCGATCACGTGGTTCTCGGCATAGTCCCACAGGGTGCGGTACCAGGCCTGGAAGTAGTCCTCCGTCACGTCGTGCGCCGAGATGAACGCCGCCGCGCCTATCCCTTCGGCGACCGGCCACCACAGCTTCTCGCGCATCGCCGGCTTGTTGTCCCAGTCCAGCGTGTAGAAGAAGCCGCCATGTGCCTTGTCCCAGGCCAGGTCGACCGCGCTGCGGAACAGGTTGCGGGCGGCATCGGGCATCCAGGAGTGCCGCTTCGAGCCGAGCACCCAGAGCTGGTACAGCAGCCGTGCCCACTCCAGCCAGTGCCCCGGGGTCGTGCCGGAGGGGCGGAACATCTCGGAACCCAGATAGTCCTTGTCGAGCTGCCAGTGCTCGTTGAAGTGCTCGGCCACCCTGTGACCCAGCGGCACGGCGTTGCGCGCGATGATCAACTCGGCAATCCGTTCGGCCTTGTTGAGGTATGCCCTGTCCCCAGTCGCCTCGTAGGCCGCCATCAGCGCCTCGGTGAGGTGCATGTTGGAGTTCTGCCCGCGATATGTGGTTATGTTCGACCAGTCGTTGGCGAACTCCTCGCGCACCGCACCCGCCTTCTCGTCCCAGAAGCGGGCATTGATCACCTCGGTGACGTCGGCGATCACCTGCGCTGCCAGCGGGTGCCCGACCAGGCTCGCGCTCGAGGCTGCGAGCAGCACGAATGCGTGCCCGTAGGCCTGTTTGGTGGGGTCGGCCATCCCCTCGTCGTTGAGCGACCACACATAGCCGCCATGCCGCGCGTCGCGGTGCTTGCCCCACAGATACTGCATGCCGTGGTCGACGATCTCGTCCGAGCCCGGCCGGCCGATCAGGCTGCCGATGGTCGCGCAGTGGATCATGCGGGTGGTCACATGGATCTGTCGCGTGGCGTTGATCGGCGTCAACGGCTTGCCGTCATCGCTCAGTTCGAAGAACCCGCCCTTGGGATTGATGGAGGGCGCCTCGAAGAAGTCGAACAGGTTGTTGGCCTGCCGCATCAGGTACTGGCGGTGGAATGGCCGGCTCTGCCAGGGGCTGGAGTTGGTCCGGGGCAGGGTGGTCTGGACGTCGCGCATGCTCTCTCCTGCGGCAGCTGCCGCCACTTCGCGCGTCTTCCTAGCCTGATCGCAGCAACGTTGCAATTTGCTGCGCGAGCCGGACCCTCCCGCCTAGGTCTTGGCGTACCAGGCCTCCACCCGTCGCACTTCCTCGCTCGAACCCAGGATCACCGGCACGCGCTGGTGAATGCCGGTGGGAACGACTTCGAGGATGCGCTGCCGCCCCGTCGTCGCGCCCGCACCGGCCTGTTCCATCAGCATCGCCATCGGGTTCGCCTCGTAGAGAAGCCGCAGCCGGCCGCCCTTGCTCACGGTCTCGCTGTCCAGCGGATAGAGGAAGATCCCGCCGCGCATCAAAATGCGATGGACGTCCGCAACCATCGAGCCGATCCAGCGCATATTGTAGCGCTTGCCCGCCGGGCCACTTTCGCCCGCGATGTTCTCGGCGACATAGCCCCGCGTCGCCGCGTCCCAGAACCGCTCGCGTGCGGTGTTGATGGCGAACTCTGCCGAGGCCTCCGGCACGCGCACATCCTCATGCGTCAATCGGAAGGTGCCCTCCTCGACCAGCGAGAACACGGCCACCCCGCTGCCCACGGTCACCACCAGCG
>JAEZHZ010000075.1 GCA_023436745.1 Pseudomonadota bacterium
GCGTTGGCGCCGTCGATGGAGGCGGCCTCGTAGTAGGATTCCGGGATCTGCCGGAGCGCTGCGAGGAAGATCACCATCGAGGCCCCGAAGGTCCACACGTTGAGGGTGATCACGGTCGGCAGCGCGAAAGTGGGGTTGTTGATCCAGCCGCGACCGGCAATGCCGAACCAGCCGAGGATCTCGTTGACGATGCCGCGCTCGCCGAACACTTCCTTCCACAGCAGGCCGATGCCGACGCTCGCTCCGATCAGCGACGGCACGTAGAACAGCGAGCGGTAGATGGCGAGGCCACGCAGGCCACGATTGAGGGCAACGGCGATGGCGAGTGCAAACAGCAGCACCAGCGGCACCGAGAAACCCACATACTTCAGCGTCACCCAGATCGCGTTGACGAAGCGGCGATCGGCAGTGAACAGGCGGATGTAGTTGTCGAGGCCCACCCAGGTCGGCAGGCCGATGACTGCATAGTTGGTGAAGCTGAGAAAGAGCGAGGCAAGCATCGGCAGCGCCGTGATCAGCACGATGCCGGTGATCCACGGCAGGAGGAACATGTACGCCGCCCGGTTGTCCGCCTTCTTGAGCGCCGATCCGGTCCGCTCCTTGGGCACTACACGCGTCGGCCGCCCCGGCTCGGAAGCCGCCAGAACGGGATTGTTGGGTGAATCCATCGTGCTCATCGGTCGTCCCATCTCGCGACTGCGCTCAGTGGTACCGACGGGGCGGTAAGGGCACCGCCCCGTGGCCGCGGTGTTGTCATGCGGAGGTTCAGCCCGCATGACACCGGCGAGGGTCTACTTCGGTGCCGCCTGATCGAGCTGCTGCTGCAACTCGGCAATCAGCTGGTCGGCGCCCTGTTCGACACTCAACTGGCCGAAGGCAACCGCGTCATAGCTGCGGTTCAGAACGTCGGTCATCGCCTGGTAGCCACCTGCCGGCCAGAACACCGGCTTGGCGTCATCCACGACCTGCTGGTAGAGCTCAATGTGGCGCACCTGGGTCGGCTGGGTATCCGGGTTTTCGGCCTGGGCGGCGGCGAGCGCCGGAATGGCGACCACACCGTTGTCCGACTGGTAGATTGCTGCAGCTTCGGGGTTCTGGGTCCAGAAGTTGATCCAGGCAGTGGTGGCCGGCAACTGCTCGGCCGTGCAGTTCGCACCGATGGCGATACCGTTCGAGCCGAGATCCATTCCCACGGTACCATCGGGCCCGGTGGGATAAGGACGCGTGTTGATGGTCGCTCCCGGGTTCACCGTGTCCGTCACGGTCTGCACCGAGCCGAGCTGGTTGGGCGGACGATTGGTTGCGTAGCCGCGGCCGTTGGCGAGGTTCGACTCCTCCACGAGAGCGCTGTTCTCGCTGATCATCTCCTCCGGGGATTCGGTAACGCCTTCGTTGCGCAACGTCTCCCAGTAGTTGAACCAGGCGATGGCGATGTCGCGCGAGAAAGCAACCTTGGAACCGTCGAAGACTTTTTCGCCATGCGACTGCACCCACGGCACGAAGGCGTCCGGCTCGCGCCCCATGTTGTGGGTGGCCACTGCACCATCTGGCAGTGTCGCCTGGACCGCCCGCAGGTGATCGGCATACTCATCCCAGGTGTAGGGGAACTCGAGCGGCTCCACGCCGGCGGCAAGTGCATTCTCGAGCATCTGCTCGTTGTACATCAGCGCGAAGTAGAACACGCCATGCGGGATCATGTAGAGATTGCCGTCTGCACCGCGGGCAGCGTTCATCACCGCATCCGGGATACCGCTGACGTCGAGGGTACCGTTCTCGACGAGTTCGTCGAGCGGCATGAGAATGTCGGGACGGGCGTAGGTTGCCAGCCAGCGCGACTGCATGGTGATGGCGCAGGGCTGGTTGTTGCCGGTCGACTGGATCGTCAGGCGTTCCCAGTAGGGAGCGAAGTCGGCGTTCTCACGCGCAATGGATACGCCGGGATTCTGCTGTTCGAAGAGCTGGATGATCCGGTCCGTCTTGTCGTTCCGGACCTGGCCGCCCCACCAGCTGAACCGGATGTCGCCGGTCAGATCCTGGGCTGAGACCGGCAGGCTGGTGGCGGTGACGCTGAGAGCCAGCGCAATGGCCGTGCCTGCGAGGAAGAGACGGCGCGTGCTGCCGGCCCTCACGGAATTAGTCATGGCTTCCTCCTTGTTGCGATCGTTCGCTCGGCATGGCACCGGCGCCGTCGTCTGTGATGTGGCGGGTGTTCATCACCCGCTGATCCTCCCCCATCACTTCCGCAAGTCTTGTATGCAAGGTTACAGAGTGTCAACTGTAGAATGCGATACGCACTCCTGATTCTTTCGACCCGTCCTGGCCGGCGCCCAAGCGTAGCCGTGTAGCGTAAATGTGATATTCTACATTGGTTTAGCTTGATCGGGAAGGAAGACAAAAACACTCGGGGGCAGCGACAGCGGCTTGGGCCGCATTGCCACCACCACACATGCTTGCATACACGACGGGCTAGCTGACGAGACCGTCGGGACGCTTCATGAACCAGTCCCAGCGGGAAACGCTGAGCTCCGAGAAGACGCGCTCGATCCAGTACGGGTCGGCGTGGGCAAAGGCTTCCGCCTGCTCCTGGCTTTCGGCGCGCATGATGATCATGCTCCCGATCGGCTCACCAGCAGGATCGAGGTAGGGACCGGCCAGGACGAGATCCTCCCCCAGCGCGGCATAGTAGGCCCTGTGGGCAGCGCGATGCTTCAGCCGCGCCTCGATGCCGTTGGGATGATCCCTGCCGCTGACGATGAAGAGCATGGCCGCTCAGTCCTTCTGATAGAGCCGCGACACGGAGGCGCTGTCGACCATGTCGTTGCCCTTGGCGAACTCTCCATACCGGCTGACCGCCAGCTCGATCATCGGCATATCGAGAGCGAGTTCGGCCAGGAAATTGTGGACCGACTTGAGGTCCTTGTTCACCTGGCGGGCGTAGGAGCGCGGTGGCTCGAAGTCATCGTTCATCATCTGCGTATAGATGCGCTGCAGGATCGAGCTGTCGGCCAGCCCACCCTTCAGGCACACCGGCAGTAGCCTGGGATCAATCCCCGCAGCCTTTGCAGTCGCCAGCAGCTCCGCCATCAGGATGTAGTTCACCCCGACGATTGCCTGGTTGAGGACCTTGGTCTTCTGGCCCGCACCCAGCGGCCCCATGTGGGTGACGTTCGATCCGATATCCCGCAGGAGCGCCTCGGCTCGGCGAAACACCGCCTCGTCACCCCCGACCATCAGTGCCAGCTGCCCTTCGCGCGCCGGCTGCGGGCCGCCCGACATCGGCGCGTCGAGCCAATCGGCGCCGGTCTTCTGCTTGAACCGCTCGGCGATATCCATGGTGGCGCTGGGCGAGGAGGTCGACAGATCGATCACCAGATCGGCCCTGCCCTGCCCTGACGCAAGACCCTTCGGCCCCAGCACCACATCCTCGAGTGCATCGTCACCGAGCACGCAGATCAGCGCCACGTCGGACTGTCCCCAGAGATCAGCAGGGCTGTCGGCCCAGGAGACTCCCTCGTCCTTCACCCGGTCGTAGTTCTCGCGCTCGAGGTTCCACGCCGTAACCTGATAGCCGCGGGACGCCAGGTTGAGCGCGATAGGCGCCCCCATGATGCCCAGGCCGACGATGCCGATGGCGGGCTTGTCGCTCATGCACTTGCCTCCAGGTCGATGCGGTAGATG
>JAEZHZ010000120.1 GCA_023436745.1 Pseudomonadota bacterium
TCCTCGACACCTTCGAGATCATCTTCATCGTGATCCCGATCACCGCCCCGGTGCTGCTGCGCTGGGCGTCGACCCGATCTGGCTGGGAGTGATGGTCGGGGTGAACCTGCAGACGAGCTTCCTCACGCCGCCGTTCGGCTTTGCCCTGTTCTACCTGCGGGGGGTGGCTCCCGCGCGGGTCAGCACCGGCATGATCTACCGCGGTGCGGTGCCGTTCGTGATCCTGCAGATCATCGCGCTGTTCTTCCTCTTCTTCTTCCCGCAGCTGATCACCTGGCTGCCCGGCATGCTGTACTGAGGGCGGCCGGGGCCGGGGCAACAGCCCTGGCACCTTCTAAGGACGCACAAAGAAAAAGGCCCGGGCTTGAAGCCCGGGCCTTTCCCATTCCGGCGGTGCCGGCTCAGTCGAAGGTGATGTATTTCTCGCGGGCGGCAAGATAGGTCATGTCGGTGTCCCGCGTGCGGGTGCGCAGCAGGTTGAAGGCCGACACGAAGCTCTCGACGGTTTCCTTGGTCAGGGCATCGCCGCCCTCGCGGATCTCGGCGATCAACTCCATCGACGCCTTGGCGCCGGCCTCGACGATCTCCTCGGGGAACTGGCGAACCTGCACGCCATGCTCGGACACGAGCGCATTGAGGGCGCGCGGATCGTTGGCATACATGTCGGAAGCGACCTGGTCGTAGGCCGACTGCGCCGCGAGGCGGACGATCTCCTGCAGGTCTTCCGGCAGCGCCTGGAACTTGGCCTTGTCGACCACCAGCTCGGTGGCGAGGCCCGGCTCGACGAAGCTCGGGAAGTAGTAGTTCTTGGCGATCTGGTAGAAGCCGAGCGCCAGGTCGTTGTAGGGACCGACGAACTCGGCGGCATCGAGCGTGCCCGACTGCAGCGCGGCGAAGATCTCGCCGGCGGCGAGGTTGGTCACCGAGGCGCCGAGCTTGGCCCAGACCTGGCCACCGAGGCCGGGGGTGCGGAAGCGCAGGCCCTGGATGTCGGAGACGCCGGTCAGCTCGTTGCGGAACCAGCCACCGGCCTGGGTGCCGGTGTCGCCCGACAGGAAGCCCTGCCCGCCGAACTGGTCATAGACCTTGTCCCAGATTTCCTGGCCGCCGAGATAGCGCACCCAGGCGGTGAGCTCGCGGTTGGTCATGCCGAAGGGCACGCCGGTGAAAAAGCTGAGGGCCTGGGACTTGTTCTGCCAGTAGTAGGGCGTGCCGTGGCTCATCTCGGCCGAGCCGTCGATCACCGCGTCCAGCGCCTGAAGGCCCGGCACCATCTCGCCGGCGGCATAGACCTGCACGGTCAGCCGGCCACCCGAGGCCTTGGTGATGCGGTCTGCCAGGGTCTGGGCGCCGACGCCGAGGCCGGGGAAGTTCTTGGGCCAGGTGGTGACCATGCGCCAGGTGATGTTGCCCTGGGCAATGGCCGGCGTCGCCAGCGTGGTGGCCGCGGCAGCGCCCACGGCCGCGACCGAGGCCGATTTGAAGAATTCACGTCTTTTCATGGATATCCTCCCGAGTGGCGCGTGCCCCTTGCCCGCGCCGGCGTCGCCGCTCTTGGGCGGCGCATCGGTTGCTAGAAAAGCAACGTGATTGGCGGCTGTCCAGCATGTTGTTGGCCCGGCAGCAGTTTTTCGCTGTGGCGGCTATATTCGTGACCTGGCGGAATAAAGCCGGGCCGGCGGTGTTCACCTCTCATCGGGCCGCATCGGCCCCTCACGGGAGGATCCCCATGCACGTGCGTTCCCTCTTCGCCGGCGCTGCAGCGCTCGCCTTGCTCGCCCTGCCGGCCCTTGCCGCCGAGTATCTCGGCGGGCTGGTGCAATCGACCGACATCGGCGGCCAGATGGTGCTGACCGATGCCAACGGCATGGCACTCTATACCTTCGACAACGACACCCAGGGCGACGGCAAGAGCGTCTGCAACGACGACTGCGCCGTGAAGTGGCCGCCGCTGATGACCGACGACAGCGCCCAGCCTGAGGGCGAATTCACCATCGTCACGCGCGACGACGGCACGAAGATGTGGGCCTACAAGGGCTGGCCGCTCTACTACTGGTACGAGGACACGGCAGCCGGCGACACCAAGGGTGACGGCGTCGGCGGCGTCTGGCACCTTGCCATCGAGTAAGGGCCGGGGAGGCAGTCCTGGACGCATTCCTCGATGAGGTTGAGGCGGCGGTTCCGGCGCTGAGGCGATATGCCCGGGCGCTGACGCGCAATGCCGACCGCGCCGACGATCTCGTCCAGGACTGCCTCGAACGCGCGATCCGCCGGCGCGGCCTGTTCCAGCCAAGGGGCACGGTGCGTGCCTGGCTGTTCACCATTCTCGTCAATCTCCATCGCAACAGCCTGAGGGCCGACCGCCGGCGCGGGGAAGGTCTGTCGGCCGGGATGGTGCCCGATCCGGCGGTGCCGCCGCCGCAGCCCGGGCACCTGGCCCTCGCCGAAGTCGCCCGCGCCATCGACACCCTGCCCCCCGAACAGAAGGAAGCCTTGTTGCTGATCGCCCTCGAAGGCCTCGCCTACCAGGAGGCCGCCGCCATTCTCGGCATTCCCCCCGGCACGCTGATGAGCCGGCTGTCGCGGGCCCGGGCCGCCCTGCGCGCGCTGACCGGCACGCCGGCGGAGCCCCATCTGAGGACGGTCAAATGACGGTCAGCCGCGAGCAGTTGATGGCCTATGCCGATGGCCAGCTTGCCGGCGGGGAGCAGGCGGAGGTCGAGGCCTGGCTCGCTGCCAATCCGGAGGCGGCGGCGGAAGTGGCGCTGATCGGCCGGCAGAACGATGCGATCCGTACGCTGTTCGGCCCGGCCGGGGCGGAGCCGCTGCCGGAAACCCTCCAGCCGGCGACGGTCGCGCGGCTGGTGGCGCGGCGGCGCTCCCGGACGATGCGGCAGGCGGTGGCCGCGGTCGTGCTGGTCGGGCTCGGCGCGGGGATCGGCTGGTTCGGCCGCCCGCTGGTCGAGCGCGAACCCGCTTATGAGCAACTGGTCGCCGACGCGGTGCGGGCGCACAGCGTGTTCGTCGCGGAGAACCGTCACGCGGTCGAGGTGCCGGGCAAGGATGGCGAGCACCTGTCGAGCTGGCTCTCCAACCGGCTCGACACGCCGCTCGGCATGCCGGACCTCACCGCCGAGGGGCTGACGCTGGTGGGGGGTCGCCTTTTGCCGGGAGAACCGGTCCTCGGCGGCAGCGGGGCGCAGCTGATGTACGAGGACGCAGCGGGCGATCGCGTCACCCTCTACGTGCCCGCGGCGCTGCCGGACGGCCGCGAGGCCTATGAGCGCGTCGATACGGGAGCGGCGGCCGCCATCTACTGGGCCGACGGGCGCATCACCTGCACGGTCGTGGGCTCGCTGGCGCCGGAGCGGATGCAGGGCGTCGCCCGGGCGGTGTTCGCGCAGATGAAGGACCTGGAGGCCTGACGCCGGAGCGTGCCGCCTACCTG
>JAEZHZ010000069.1 GCA_023436745.1 Pseudomonadota bacterium
GGCGCTGTTCAAGGATGCCGACGTGAAGATCGTCGGGGTGAACGTGCAGCCTTTCGACGCGATGAAGCACGATGCCCTGCCGCTCGTGGGTGACGCTCGCGCCAGCCTCGACGCTCTCGCCTCCGCCCTCCAGGGCTGGCGGGTGAACCGCGACTGGACCGAGCAGGCGGAGAATGGCAAGGCCGACTGGCTGGCCGATGCCGACCGTGCGACCGCTGCAACCAATGCCCTTCCGTCCGATGCGCAGGTGATCGGCGCGGTGCAACGGGCTCGCAGGAACGCGACGCTGGTCTGTGCCGCGGGTGGTCTGCCGGGCGAACTGCACAAGCTGTGGCAGGCGCGCGGACCGGGGAGCTACCACCTCGAATACGGCTTCTCGACCATGGGCTACGAGATTGCCGGCGGGCTTGGCGTAAAGCTGGCGCGGCCCGAGGACGACGTGGTCGTCATGGTCGGCGACGGCAGCTACATGATGCTGAACTCCGAACTCGTCAGCTCGATCATGCTGGGCGCACACCTGACCGTCGTCATTCTCGACAACGGCGGCTATGGCTGCATAAACCGCCTGCAGATGGCGACCGGCGGCGCCAACTTCAACAACCTGTTGAAGGACACTGCCCATGTGACTCTGCCTCACATAGATTTTGCGGCCCACGCCGCTTCGATGGGTGCTGCTGCACGCAAGGTAGGCTCGATCGCCGAACTCGAGAGCGCGCTGGCGGAAACTGCGGGCACGGACCGCACCACGGTCATCGTCATCGACACGGACCCGCTGATTACCACCGAAGCCGGTGGTCACTGGTGGGACGTGGCGGTGCCGGAAGTGAGCGACCGCCCCGAGGTGCGAGAGGCGCGGGCGGAGTATGTGGAAGCCGCAAAGGCACAGCGGGTCTGACGCCCACCCGCGAGGAGAGACTACGGAATGGCCCTGAAAGCAAAGCTCGGCATGTCGCCGATCGCATGGTGGAATGACGACCTGCCCGACCTCAGCGACGATGTTTCGCTCGAGGAGTGCCTGCGCCAGTCGCGTGCTGCCGGCTTCACGGGCATGGAGAAGGGGCGGCGTTTCCCCGAGGATCCGGCCGTGATGCTGCCCATTCTGCGCGCTGCGGACGTGACGCTGTGCGGCGGCTGGTTCTCGGGCACCATCGTTGATGAGGACCTCGCGGCCAACAAGGACCGCATCCTGCCGATGATCGAACTGTTCAAGGCGGTGGATGCGCCCTGCATCGTCTATGGCGAAGTCGGCCGTTCCATTCAGGGCGATCGCAGTCGTCCGCTTGCAACCAAGCCCCGCCTTACGGGCGACGAGATGCGTGAGTACGCGCGCCGGATGACCGCATTCGGTGAGTGGTGTGCCGAACAGGGCATGCCCCTCGCCTACCATCACCACATGGCGGCAGTGGTCGAGACCGAGCCGGAACTCGATGATTTCATGCGCTATTCCGGCGAGGGCATCCCGCTGTTGCTGGATGCCGGACACCTTGCATTCGCGGGCGGAGATGTCCTGCGCGCCATCGACAGGCACCATGCCCGCATCAACCACGTGCACGTGAAGGACATCCGCCGAGAGGTGGTGGATGCCCTGGACCGGACCCGGCAGTCCTTCCTCGATGCCGTGGCGCTGGGCGCGTTCACAGTGCCCGGCGACGGCTCTCTCGACTTCGGGGCGATCGTGCAGCGCCTCGCGGACTTCGGGTATGAAGGCTGGTTCGTGGTCGAGGCCGAGCAGGACCCCCGCAAGGCCCCGCCACGGCAGATGGCCGAGATCGGGCACCGCGAGCTGATGCGGGTGATGAACGCCGCCGGGTACACGGTGGAAACCACAGGCTTTCCCAAGCAGTGAACAGGTGTGATAAGAGCGCCGAAACAGCTCGGGGAAAGCGCCAATGGCCATGAAACAGCAGGACGCAAACTGGTTTCGACCGCTTTGGCGCCGCGTCGCCCTGACGGCGTTCCTTGCGGTCTGGCTCGCCTGGGAGGCGCTGTGGAACCAGGACCAGTTCTGGTCGCTGCTGGTGGGCGCGGCGCTCGCCTACTCGCTCTACAACTTCTTCTATGCCTTCCCGAAAGAGGAACAGGCCGATGAGCAAGTCCCCCCTCCTCCGCCGGCCGAGGGCGAAGACCGGCAGGATTCATGACGTTTCGCCGGCTTCGGCAGGGTGGAACCATGTCGGCTTCGGCCTGAGCCGGCTGGCGGCCGGCGAGATGGCGGCCGGCGATACCGAGGAGCGCGAACTCTGCCTTGTGCTGGTCAGCGGCAAGGGCAGATTCAGCGTGAATGGCAAGGACTTAGGAGAACTCGGCGAGCGCATGAGCCCGTTCGAGGGGGCACCGTGGGCGGTCTACGTACCGGCGGGTTCCCGCTGGCAGGTGGAGGCAACGACCGAGCTGGAGCTGGCCGAATGCACCGCGCCCGGCGGCGGCGACTACCCCGGCCGGGTGATCGCGCCCGGCACGCACCCGCGGGTGACGAGGGGAAAAGGCAACAATATCAGGCACGTATACAACATCATGCCCGAGGACGACGGCGCCGCCAATGCGCTGCTGGTGGTGGAGGTGATCACCCCGCAGGGCAACACCTCGTCCTATCCGCCGCACAAGCACGACCAGGACGACCTGCCGCACGAGAGCGAGCTGGAAGAAACCTACTACCACCGGCTAAACCCTTCGCAGGGCTTTGCTTTCCAGCGGGTCTACACTGACGACCGGTCGCTCGACGAGGCCATTGCGGTGGAAGACGGCGACGTGGTTCTGGTCCCGCGGGGGTACCACCCCGTCGCGACCGTGGCCGGTTACGAGTCGTACTACCTGAACGTGAAGGCCGGCCCGAAACGCGTGTTGAAGTTCCACAATGCGCCGGAACACGAGTGGATCCTGGGCGAATCCTGAACGAACATGAACGGATTATGAACAGCGGTTCGCTGCTCCCTGAACCAATCCAGGGAGCAGTCCGGGGTTTTACCAACCGAACCTAGCCGAGGTCTGACAGCGGGCCGGTGATTTCGCTGACCTTGACGGCCCTGCCCTCCTTCACCGAGCGCAACGCAGCTTCCGCCAGCGCCAGCGCCATGAGGCCGTCGATGCCGCTCGGCACGGCCGCGGAGTCGGCTTCGGCGAACTCGATGAAGCGGCTGATCTCGCGGGCATAGGCCTCGGTATAGCGCGTCATGAAGAAGTCGTGCAGCGGCGGCCTGGTGTAGCCGGAAGCGGTGGCGACCTCGATCGAAACGGGACGCTGGTTCTCGGCGGCGACCGAGCCCTTCGAGCCGTGCACCTCGATGCGCTGGTCGTAGCCATAGGTGGCGCGGCGCGAGTTGGAGATGGTCGCGTGTTTGCCCGAGGCCGTAGTCATCATCACCGAGGCGCTGTCATAGTCCCCGGCCTCGCCGATGGCCGGGTCGACCAGCACCGAGGCCTGGGCGGAGACGGTGTCGATCTCCTCCCCGAGCAGCCAGCGGGCGATGTCGAAATCGTGGATGGTCATGTCGCGGAAGATGCCGCCGGAACGCCGCACATACTCGGGCGGCGGCGCGCCCGGATCGCGCGAGACGATGGTGACCATCTCGACCTGCCCGATCTCGCCGCGATGGATCACGTCCTTCAACGCCTCGAAGTGCGGATCGAAGCGCCGGTTGAAGCCGACCATCAGGGTGGCTGCGTGGTCATCCACCACCTTGAGGCAAGCCTTCACGCGCTCCACGTCGAGATCGACCGGCTTCTCGCAGAAGATGTCCTTGCCCGCCCGCGCGGCCGCCTCGATCAGGTCGGCGTGGGTGTCGGTGGGGGTGCAGATCACGACGGCATCGATATCCGGGGAGCCGATGATGGCATCGGTGTCGCGCACCTCTGCGCCGTACTGGGCGGCGAGGCTGCTGGCCGCATCCGCCATCGCGTCCGAGACTGCGACGAGTTGCGCGTCCCGGTTGCTGGTGATGGCCCTGGCATGCACCTTGCCGATACGGCCAGCACCGAGCAGGCCGAAACGAACAGTCATGGAAGTTCTCCGGTTGGTATAGGGGGCGGCTAGACCGTCCCTCCGAGGGATGCGCTCAGTTCGGCCATTTCGGCTCCGCCGGCCATCATGTCCTGCAACTGCTCGGCGTTCAATTCGCCCCGGCGGGCGGTGCCCAGCGTACGCCCGCGATTGAGCACGGTGAAGCGGTCTCCCACTGCCAGCGCATGGCGGACATTGTGGGTGATGAACACAACGCCGATCCCTGCCTTTCGTACCCGGTCGATGGTGGCGAGGACATTGGCCGTCTGCCTGACGCCGAGCGCCGATGTGGGCTCATCGAGGATGAGCACCTTTGCACCGAAATAGACGGCGCGGGCGATGGCGACCGTCTGCCGCTCGCCGCCCGACAGCGTGCCCACCGCCTGCTCCGGCTCGCGCAGGGCAATGCCCATGCGGCGCATCTCCTCCATGGTCACGCGGTTGGCCATGTCCATGTCGAGAAAACGGAACGGTCCCCAGCCCCTGCGCGGCTCGCGGCCCATCCAGAAATTGCGCGTGACCGACATCAAGGGGATCATCGCCAGGTCCTGGTAGACCGTGGCCACGCCCGCCTCCATGGCGTCGCGCGGCGTGGCGAAGCTCACCGGCCTGCCGCCCATGCGTATCTCGCCGGAACTCGGCTTGTGCACGCCCGACATGGTCTTGATGAAGGTTGACTTGCCCGCGCCATTGTCGCCCAGCAGGCAATGGCATTCGCCCGCCATGACCGACACCGAGACGCCATTGAGGGCGATCACCGGTCCGAAGTGCTTCTTGATGTCGATGAGTTCGATCAGGGGCGTGTCTGCCACGTCATCGCTCCCCGGTGATCAGGCGGCGGATATAGGTATTGAGGATGACCGCCAGCAGCAGGATCACCCCGAGAAAAACCCGGAACAGCGAGCTCTCGACGCCGGCGAAGAACAGGCCCTGCTGCACCACCCCGAAGATCAGCGCACCCAGGGCCGCCCCGATCACCGACCCGTAGCCTCCCGTCAGCAGTGCGCCGCCGATCACCACCGCGATGATCGCCTCGAACTCCTTGAGCAGGCCGCGATCTGCGGCAGCCGAGCCGAACTCCATCACCTGGCAGGTGGCAAAGACCGTGGCGCAGAAGGCCGAGAAGACGAACATGGCAATCTTCACACGGTCCACCGGCACGCCGACATAGCGTGCAGCACGCGCGTCCCCGCCGGAGGCATAGATCCAGTTGCCGAACCGGGTCCGGGTCAAAAGCACATGGCCGAAGATGATGAGCGCGATGGCCCAGACCATCAGCATGGGAATGCCGTCCACTACCGGCTGGCCGGCGCGATTGCCCGCCTTGAAGGTGGCGATGAGGCCGTGGTCGGCCAGCCAGGTGAACAGGAACCCGAACACCTTGCCCCCGAAGAGCGGCGCCAGCCAGTCGCCGGCTGCCGCCTCCTTCACGCCGCCGACGATGGTCTGCCGGGTGGTGGAGATCGACAGGTAGATGGTGAGCCCGCGCAGGATGTAGAGCGAGGCCAGCGTGACGATGAAGGACGGCAGGCCTGTCCTGATCACGAGGTAGCCGTTTGCGGCGCCGACCAGCATGGCCACCGCGAATGCCGCAAGGATGGCAGCCCACATCGGCCAGCCGAGGTGGACGCTGAGAATGGCGATGACGATGCCGGCGAAGCCGATCATCGAGCCGACCGACAGGTCGAACTCGCCCGCAATCATCAGCAGGCACGCGCCGACGGCGATGATGGCGAACTGTGCCGACACCACGCCCCAGTTCATGATGCCGTCCGGTGCGAACATGCCGGTGCTGCCGGCGACGACGGCAAAATAGATGAACACGAGGATGGTGCCCGCCATAGCCCCGAGTTCGGGCCGGACGAAGGCCTGGCGCAGCCGCGACTGACGCGCCACGCGTTCGTCGGCGGCCGGGCCGGTCGAGGTGTGTTCGCTCATGCTGTGACCCGCGCCATCAACGTTCCCGCCATGCATCAATCACCATCCGTCGTCGGTCCGGATCGTCCCGACCGAGTGAAGGGTAGCGGGAAGCGCCGTACCCGGCGCCTCCCTCGCCAGCCCTAGCGGTACTGGCCCGCATACTCCTCGACGAGCGCGATGTTGTCCTTGGTGACGAAGCCCGGACCGGAGTTGATCGAATTGCCCGGTACGACCCCGTAGCGGGCGAGATTGGCCAGGATCACCACCGGCAGGTAACCCTGCAGGTACGGTTGCTGGTCGATGGCGAAGGCGATCGTGTCGGCCTTGATGGCCTCGGCGATCTCCGGAGACAGGTCGAAGGTGCCGAAATAGACGGTGCCGGCCATGCCGTTGTCGTTGAGAGCCGCGATGGTCGGATGGGCCGAGGTCGGCCCCAGGGTGAGGATGCCGTTGGTATCGGGATTGGTCTGCAGGTAGGCAGCGACCTTGCCCTGGATCTCGGCCGGATCCTGGCCGGCATCGATCATCTGGTTGCCCAGTTCGACCCCGAGGGCATCGGCAAAGCCCTGGCAGCGTTCGACCGAGGCCGGATTGGTGATGTAGTGGTTGACGCAGAGGAAGCTGGTGACGCCCTCTCCCTTGGCGCGCTCCCCGGCCCCGAAGCCGGCATCGTATTCGGGCTGGCCGACATGGAGCAGCGCGCCGATCTGCTTGGACTGCTCGACGGTTCCGGAGTTGATGGTGATCACCGGAATGCCCCGGTCGACCGCGTCGGCGAGCGGGCCGGACAGCACGTCGAAATCAGCGATGGTCGAGATGATGCCATCGGGGCTGGACGCGGCAGCCTGTTCGATGATGCGCGCCATGTCGGCGAGGTCGCCGGTAGGCGGATTGCGGTATTCGACGGTCACGCCCATCTGCTCGCCCGCGAGCGCAATGGCGTTCTTGATGGTGTTCCACCAGCTGTCGGAGTCCGGAGCGTGCGACACGAGCACGAAGCGCTCCCCCTCGGCGTGGGCTGGACCGGCGGCTGTACCCGCCAGAGTCGCGGCGATGGCCAGGGCCGACAGGCCCCGAAGCATATGGTTCATCGATTCCTCCCTTGGCGCCCTGCCAGATCGGAACAAATGGACCGTCTAGCGGTCGGCGCGAAACAAACATTCCATTTTGGGGTGTGGGCGTCAAGCGCGATGGGGCCCGCCGACTGGCGGCGCGCCGGAGGAACGAATCCGGGAATGCGACCGGACAGTCGTCGCGGGCGTGGCTAGCCGCCCCCTCCTCCCCCTCCGCCACCGCCCGCCAAACTGAGGATGACGTTGACGGCCGCCGCCAGGATGATGGTGTTGAACAGGTGCGAGAACACGAGGTGCACCATCACCCGCCGCCGCATGGCATTGGAGGTCAGCTTGGTGTCGGAGGTCGCGACCGAGGTGCCGACGGTGTAGGAGAAGTACATGAAGGCAGTGCCGTCGGGCTCCTCGTCTCCCGGGAAGGCGAGGCCGCCTTCGATATCCCGATCCTCCCCGCCTTCGTCGGGCGCCTGATAGTACTCATAGGCATAGTGGAAGGCCCCGAGCGCCTGGACGGTGAACCAGCCGAGCAGCACGGATGTCACCGACACGGTGACCATCAGGGTATCCGGGCCATCCTGCTGGCTGAGCGCCATGAACAGCGACACCACCGACGTGACCACGACGATCAGCACCAGCAGCGCTATGCCAGAGGCCGGCGTATCCTCATCGCGGGCATGCTCGCGCAGGTACTGCGCCGTGAGGTGCGGCAGCTTGATGAACGAGACGGCCAGAAAGCCTACGAACAGGCCAATCGGCCCGATGGAGATGGCATAGTGCGGCGCCACGACCAGCGATATGGCAAGCGCCACCGCTCCAAGGGCAAGGCCGAAGTAGAAGGGAGCATGCCGCGGCATGAGCCGATCGACGGCCGCCCCCCGGGTGCTTTGGGGTTGAGCCTCGTCCCGCGCCAATTTGCTTCTCCATGCAGAACGCGGTGACGTCACCGCGCCCTGATAACGCAGGCTAAGCCGCTATGGCTCCGGGCCCCGCAACTGCGCCGGGAGGCACCTTGCCGAGAATGATCATGCCGAGCACCTCGTCCTTGGTGACGTCGCCGGTGCGCGCGCTGCCGACGACCTGGCCGTTCTTCATCACCACCACGCGGTCGGCGAGATCGAACACGTCGTGGATGTCATGGCTGATGAGGAAGATGCCGATGCCTTCGGACTTGAGCTGCTTGATCAGTTCGCCCACCTGCGCCGTCTCCTGCGGGCCGAGCGCGGCGGTGGGCTCGTCCATGATCAGGATTCGGGCGTTGAACAGGATGGCGCGGGCAATGGCGACGGACTGGCGCTGGCCGCCGGAGAGC
This sequence comes from Pseudomonadota bacterium, assembly GCA_023436745.1. Taxonomy (GTDB): domain Bacteria; phylum Pseudomonadota; class Alphaproteobacteria; order Rhizobiales; family Devosiaceae; genus Devosia. The sequence goes on from JAEZHZ010000069.1 coordinate 8,300, forward strand.
GCCCGCACCGGCTCCTTGAAGCGCCGGAAGTTGGGATTGAGCCGCCCCATCACCTCGCGGGCCTTCGACTCCATGGCGGCATCGTCGAGGGTGCCGAGCGGCGTGATGAGTTCGCGCCCCAGGAACAGGTTGGCCGCCGCGTCGACGTTATCGGCCACCGCCAGCTGCTGGTAGATGGTCTCGATGCCGTAGGCCTTGGCATCGCGCGGGTTGTTGATGGCGGCGTCCTCGCCGTTGATGCGGATGGTGCCGGCATCGCGCTTGTAGGCGCCGGACAGGATCTTGATCAGCGTCGACTTGCCGGCGCCATTGTGCCCGAGCAGCCCCACCACCTCGCCGGGGTAAAGATCGATCGAGGCGCGGTCCACCGCACGGATGCCGCCGAAGGAGATCGAGATTTCGTTCATCTCGACCAGGGGAGTCTTGGTGTCCAGCATGACGAGGACTTCCTACTGCTTGTTGCGGCGGTAGAGCGTGTCGAGCCACACCGCTAAGACGAGAACGATGCCGACGACGATGGACTGCAGCGGGCTGTCTATGCCCATCAGCACCATGCCGGACTGTAGCGATTGCATGACCAGCGCCCCGAGCAGCGCGCCGGCGATGGAGCCGACGCCGCCCGCAAGCGAGGTGCCGCCGATCACCGCCGCCGCGATGACATAGAGCTCGTCGAGCGTGCCGAGGGCGTTGGTCGCCGCGTTGAGGCGTGCCGAGGAAATGGCGGCGGCGATGGCGCAGAGCCCGCCCATCAGCATGAAGATCTTGACGGTGACCCAGCGGGTATTGATGCCGGCCAGCTCTGCCGCCTCCGGGTTGCCGCCCATGGCGAAGACATAGCGGCCGAAGCGGGTGCGCGTGGCGATGAAGGTCATGACCACGCCGACCCCGAGCGCGATCAGCACCGGGATGGCGATGCCATGGGCGATGAACAGCCCGCCTTCAGGCACGGGGATGCCACGGGCCTCGGCATAGTTGGTGGCGATGCGCGTCGGCCACGGATAGGCATTGGCAACGCTGACCGCCGCGATCGTCAGCCCGCAGCCGATCAGCCCCAGCGCGCCCTCGGCCCAGATCGGGCGCAGCGGGAAGTTGAAGCGGCGGCGCTGGCGGCGACTCCACCACAGCCCGATGATGATGGCGGCGCAGGCGATGACCGCGACCACCCAGCTCCACAGGGCCCCGATCGAGCCCGACGGGCCGCCGCCCATCAGCTGGAAGGTGGGATCGAGCGGCGCGACGGTACGGCCGGCGGTGACCCACCAGGCGGCGCCGCGCCAGACGAGATAGCCGCCCAGGGTGACGATGAAGGCCGGCACCCGCAGATAGGCGATGATGGTGCCCTGCAGCGCCCCGATGCCGACGCCGATGACGATGCCGATGGCGAGCGACAGCACCCAGATCATCGGATGGCCGAGCCCGAGGCCCAGTTGCACCGGCAGGATGTCCGTCTGCATCACGCCCATCATCATGGCGACGAGGCCGAGGATGGAGCCGACGGAAAGATCGATGTTGCGGGTGACGATGACCAGCACCATGCCGGTGACCATCACCGCCACCGACGCGGTCTGCACCGACAGGTTCCACAGGTTTCGCGGTGTCAGGAACAGACCGCCCGAGAAGATGTTGAAACCGACCCAGATGATGACGAGGGCGCCGACCATGCCGAGCAGGCGCGTGTCGAGCTCCGTGGCGCCCAGGAAGCGCTGCAGCGGGTTCTGCGTCTGCGCCGGATGCGTGATGGTCGTTGCGGCGTGCTGTTCGGCCAAGTTCGTCCCTCCCCCCACGGGGCCCGCCCCGCGGGGTCCCGTTGACAACAGTGCCGCAGCGAATGTCGCCGCGGCACTGTCCAGTTTACGTTCCTATGGCCTCAATCGCACGCAGCAACGCTGCCGGCGGCGACGCCCTGGCAGACCACGTCCTTGCTCACCCAGCCGGCGTCGATCACGGCGTCGAGGTTTTCCTGGGTGATCGGCACGGGGGCCAGCAGCACCGCGTTCATCTCGACGCCGTTCGGGCCGTCGGAGAACTTGGAGGCGCCTTCAACTGCATCGAGCGCAGTCCCTTCGGCCAGTTCGAGCGCGATCTGGGCGGCGCGCTTGCCGAGCTCGCGGGCATCCTTCCACACCGACACCGTCTGGGTGCCGAGGGCGATGCGGTTGAGCGCGGCGTGGTCGCCGTCCTGGCCCGAAACCGGCACGGCGCCGGCAAGGCCCTGTGCGGAGAGGGCGGCGATGGCGCCACCGGCGGTGCCGTCATTGGAGGCGACGACCGCGTCGACCTCGTTGTTGTTGGCGGTGAGGAACTGCTCCATGTTCCCCTGGGCCACTTCCGGGTTCCAGTTGTCGGTATAGGCTTCGCCGACATTGACGATGGCGCCCGAGTCGATGGCGTCCTTCAGAACTTCCATCTGGCCTTCGAACAGGAAGTCGGCGTTGGGGTCGGCCGAGTTGCCCTTGATGAAGACGTAGTTGCCCTCGGGCTGCACGGCGAACACGCCCTGGGCCTGCATGCGGCCCACTTCCTTGTTGTCGAAGGTGATGTAGAAGGCGTCGGGGTTCTCGATCAGGCGGTCATAGCCGACCACCGGAATGCCTTCCGCCACGGCGGCGGCGACGGCGGGCCCGATGGCGTCACTGTCCTGCGCCAGCACGATGATGGCGTCGGCGCCCTGGCTGATCAGCGACTCGATGTCGGTCAGCTGCTTGGACGCGGACGACTGGGCGTCGGAAGAGATGTAGTTGGCGCCGGCTTCGTCCAGCACGGCCTTGATGGCGGCTTCGTCGGTCTTCCAGCGCTCTTCCTGGAAGTTGTTCCAGGACACGCCGATGGTCAGCGCATCCTGCGCGAAAACGAGGCCCGTGCTGGCGGCAAGCGTCGTCGTGGCCAGCAGGGCCAATGCGATCTTCTTCATGTCTGTCCTCCCATGACGGCAGAAGCCTGCCGCCTGATTGCCGGTGGCGTTAGCCCAGCCGGGCGCACGCTCCACCGGCGCCCTGAGCATTAATTTTACTGCTCGAAAAAATGTCTGGCATAGTCCTCACGAAAGAGTCAACGTTCTTTTCAGGGCTCGAAGAAAATCAATTGCGCGAGCCGTTCCGGATGGTGTCTGTTGCCGCCGGGCAGGAGGGGTGTGTGACGCGTACCGTGAGCGACAGTGATAGCGTCCGGCGTAAGAACCGGGCCCTGGTGCTGGCTGCGCTCCGGCAACAGGGGCCGTTGTCGCGCACGGCGCTGGCCGGCTCCACCGGGTTGAGCCACGCCAGCATCAGCGCAATCTCCAGCGACCTGATCGCCCAGAAGCTGATCGCCGAACTGCCGGACGAGCGCGCGGAAACCCGCAGCCGCGGCCGGCCGGCGACACAGGTGGGGTTCGACCGCAGGGCCGCTTCCGCCGCCCTGATCGAGATGGACGTGAACCGCGCCCGCGTGTCGCTGGTCGACTATGGCGGAGTTCTGGTGGACCGGCTGGAATCCCAGGTCACACCGACGACCTTCAGGGAAACGGAAGTCACGGAGGTGCTGGCCGACAGGCTGCGGCAGCTCCAGTTGCGCAACCCTTCGCAGATGAGCCGGCTGCGGCAGGTGGCGATCTCCGTGCAGGGCATCCTCGACCGGGACGCGGCCGGGCTCAAATGGTCGCCGATCGCGCATCTGGCGGGCAAGCCCTTCGCCGGCGAGCTCGCCCAGATGCTGGGGCTACCGGTGACGCTCTACAAGCGCGGCCGCCTTCTCGCCGAGGGCGCGCGCTGGCTCGATCCGGAGCTGCGCGACGCCAGCGTCGCCACAGTCTTCGTCGGCTCGACGGTCGCCATGGGAATCACCTTCCGGGGCCAGATCCTCGGCCGCGGCGACGAAGGCGCCACCGAGTTCGGGCACATGAACCACATTCCGAACGGGGCGCTCTGCCGCTGCGGCATGCGCGGCTGCATCGAGGCCTATGCCGCCGACTACGGCGTGCTGCGGGCCGCCTACTCGGTGCCGGAGACCGCCGTGCCGGCCGCATCGGTGCCGCAGGAACAATATGCCGGGCTGGTGCTGCAGGCCGAGCGCGGCGACCGGGCGGCAACCCATGCCTTCCACCTCGCGGGCCGCGCCATCGGCTACGGACTCAGCCGCATGATGGCAGTATTTGACCCGAGCAACGTGCTGATCGTCGGGCCCGGCGCGCGTGCGTTCGGCCTGATGCGGACGGAGATCATGACGGCGCTGGACAACACCCTGGTCTGTCGGGTGAACGGCCTGCCGGAGATCGTGGCGCACCACGACGAGCGGGAGCCGATCTTCCAGGGCCTGCTGATGAAGGCACTGAGCCAGGTGGACGAGGGCTTTGCAGCACAGGCCGGCGCCTTGCACCCGCCAACGGCGCCGCGCTAGTCCCTCTGCACGCCGGCGAGGTCGGCGGTGATGCGGCACTGCAGTCCCCGCGGATCGAAGTTCAGTTCAACCGCCGACTTGGCCCCGGTTATGCCCCCGCGCAGCAGCCTCGAGCCGAAGCCCTTGCCGCTCGGTGGCGTCACCGCGGGACCACCGCTTTCCGTCCAGGCGAACGCCAGCGCGGGCATGCCGTCCATGGTGGAAAGCTGCCAGGCGATGTCGACACGCCCTTCGTCCTGGGACAGCGAGCCGTACTTGAATGCGTTGGTGAGCAGTTCGTGGATGATGAGGGCGAGCGACAT
>JAEZHZ010000185.1 GCA_023436745.1 Pseudomonadota bacterium
GATTCCGAATCCATAGGAAGGAATTCAGCAATGGCTCGCATCGTGCGCTTTCACCATTTCGGCGGTCCGGACGTGCTGAAGTTCGAACACATGGATCCCCGGCCATTGGCTGCCGAAGAGGTACGGATCAAGGTTCAGGCAATTGGGATCAACCGTGCCGATATCCTGATGCGGTCTGGCACCTATATCGAAAGGCCCGCCCTGCCCTCGGGTCTCGGCCTGGAGGCGGCCGGGATCGTCGAAGCGGTTGGCTGTGCTGTTGCCCAAGTCCGGGTCGGCGACATGGTCAGCACGATTCCGCCTATTTCCATGGCACGCTGGCCGGCCTATGGCGAGGTGGCAATTTTTCCCGCCCGCCACATCGTCCGGCACCCGCCCGATATCGACTTCGTGACGGCGGCCGCAAGCTGGATGCAGTATCTCACCGCCTATGGGGCCCTCATCGATATCGCGGGCATTAGGGCCGGCGAACCGGTTCTGATCACGGCGGCTTCCAGCAGTGTCGGCCTCGCAGCCATCCAAATCGCCAACGCCGTTGGCGCTGTGCCAATCGCATGCACGAGGAGCCCTGCCAAGCGCCAGGCGCTTCTCGAAGCAGGTGCCCATCAGGTCGTGGAATGCGACGATCCGATGTCTGCAGCCAACCTATTGAAGGCCGGTGGCGACCGGGGCTTCAGGGTGGTCTTTGATCCCGTTGCCGGGCCGGCCTTCACTTCCATCACAGCCGCCATGGCGCCAGGTGGTATCCTCATCGAGTATGGTGGGTTAAGCTCCCAGCCAACGCCTTTCCCTGTGGGGGATGTGCTTACAAAGATGCTTACTCTGAGAGGCTATCTCGTCCATGAGGTTGTCACCGATAGCACTCGCCTCGACAGGGCTAAGGCCTACATTCTTGATGGCTTGGCCTGCGGAGCCCTGAAACCGCTGATCGCTGCAACCTTCCCGTTCGAGCGAATTGCCGACGCCCACGCGTTCGTTGAGCTCAATCAGCACGTGGGCAAAGTCGTGGTGACGGTCTGAGGTTGCTCTCAGAGCGGGACTTCAACCATTCCATGCGCTGATAAAACCGGCGGGCGGCGGTATTGCCGGTTATGACCTTGAGGTCGACATGGGCAGCCACACGCTTGTGGACAGCATAATAGGCGCTGACGCCAGTGCTCCCGCCACACCCTTACCGCGCCATGCCGGAGCGACGGCGAGATCCTTGATGTATCCGGAATTCGAGCAAAGGGCCACGCCAATAGGTGATCCTCGGCATCCACGGCAATAAAGATCAAATCGGCATCATACCCCTCGTTGGCGGTCACTGCTGGCCACCATTCCGCCAAGGAAGGTACGCTCCCAATGCCATTGGAGAGGGGCGTCTGCGTAGGCCACTCTGCCGCTTTCGGCTCCAGTTTGACGACGATGAACTTGAAGGTGCTCCACCACTAAGAGGCTTCGTAGTAGTTGTCGGCCGATAGATAGTTTGACCAAGAGACCCGTTCACAGGGACAAACTTAGAGGTTCCGAACCTTCGATGCTGGGCAGGCGTTCAACCAAGCGCCTCAGCATTGGCGACATGTGGAAGCAGCGAGGCTTCCTCAAATCAGCTGAAATCCTTCCCCTGCCTTCCATCTCAGCCAAGCCTCAATGCTCCTGCGGTGATTTGGCACCATCTCGGGCAGTTCATATGGATCAACCCACCGATACTCCAATGCCTCGCTGTCCAGCGGCCGGGATGCGGTCGGTGGTCGACCGGCACTTGAGGGGTGCGTGGCTGCCATCGGCATTGCGGTCCATTCCAACCGTTGCGCTGGCGGTCTCTGTCGCGCCAGATCCCTCGTGCAACTGGTTCCCCCACTCGGCAAATTGCAGCTTGGCTGCATGAACGAAGTGTGGATTATCGAGGGGCGGCTCGACCCTAGAGCTCGCTGTTCGAGTACTGGAGACGTTCTCCAAGCCAGGCGCAACCGTGCTCGATCCATTCGTTGGCCTTGGTACCACCATCGCAGCGGGGTCGCGGACGGGACGGTCGGTGATTGGGATCGAAGATCGAAGATCGAAGATCGAAGATCGAAGCTAATGCACAACGCGTCGCCCACCTGGCAAGTCAGTCGCCCCGCCGCATGTTGTCATCGCGGACAAGGTTCAAGACGTGGACGTCAACTCACTGCCATGGGTAGCTTTGCTGTACTGCAGTCCACCTTATCCTACCGTTCGCCTGCGCGACGAGCCGGGGGCCCAATCTATTTCGAAGACATGCAGGCTATATTCCAGGGGCTGGCGGGTCGGATAAAACCTGACAGTGTCGTTGTGGTTGAGGTCTCAAACATCAGGACCACACACGGATTTCGGCCGCTGGTGGCGCAGTTCACTCAGTTGCTTGGCGAGGTCTTCTGCCAAACGGGGCAGATTGTTCGCGTCAATACCAGCGATTGGCCCGCTGGGCCTGGGGTCAGTTGGAGCGCGATGCTGGTGTTCAAGCCAGAGGGCAACTAGATGGGCAGATCAGGCTTGCGTCCGCTTTCTGGCGCCTGACTAGAGTACCTAAACGACCGAAATGGGGTCGCAGGAGACTGTCCGCTAGCTGGCAGATGTGGGTGGAAGCGGACCTGCCGCCGATGAAGCGTCTAGACCGAATGTGGCCTAATGCGGCCCCTCGGCTGAACCTCAGCATGGTTATCCAAGGCTGCGTTGCCGTTGTTCCGCGTTGACTTTCGGCTACAGCCATCGAGGCCTTGCACCGCAGCACGGAACCACAAACGGCGGTGTTTGGGCTATATGTGCTTATCAGCGCACGACTCGGGCGTGGAAATGGGCGGCTTTGATTTCGACAGCAAAGGTATCGGGAACCTGTTGCGAGAGAGGGCCAGCTGGGGGTTCCGCCTAATCAGCGTTCGTACGCCTGGGAGGAGACACACGTCCGCAACTTCCTAGAGGAAGGGGTGCGGAGGTGCTTGCGCACCTGCATTCCACATGCACCATTGGCCGGCATGAGCCGCGTCCCGGATTCCTGCACGAGACGATACCTGCCCCGCCTGTCTGAGCGCGACGGAAGGCGGTCGCTGAGCAGCAGTCGCTGTGGCGAGATGATCCCGTAGCCCTCGCGTAACATCTCCCAAGCCACCTTCTCCGAGAGCTTGAGCTTGTTGAGGTCGCGTGCGCCGAGTTGGGTGGTAAAGGTGGCCATCTTGCACCTTCCAGACAATGAGAGGGCGGCTCCTGCCACCGTGAATGAGAACAATGTGCTGGACAGGAGGTGTGATCCCTTGCCCGGTAGCTGCAGAAGTCTGGGCAGCGGCGAGAACTGTATGCGAGCCTGCGGCTCAAGCGCTGAGTGTCATCACGGCACGAAGCGCAGCGGCAGTCGGAACGTGCGCTTCGTGGCGGACTAGATCTGGCTGCACTACCTCGTAGATGTCGATGAGATCGAGAATGTGCTGTTTGCGGGCGATGCTGGCGAATGGGCCGGCTGAGGCTGTTGGAGCTGAAGTCAACTCGTGGCCAGAGACAGCTGGCCACTGCCCGCTCAGTTGTGGAGCGGCCGGACGCGGATGGCGAGGTGGGGGCGGCCGGGGAGTTTGACGGCGAACGCGGCGTCCGGTTTGCGCTGGACGATGACTGCTCCGTGTCGTGTGGGATGATTTTCCGGCGCCGGGACGATCGAGGCGGGCTCGATCGTCATGTTCCAGGTGTCGATCAGCTCGACACTGTACTTGCGGTCATCCTTGGGCAGGCCAGAGGACCAGATCACCGGCTGGTGCTCGCCGAAGTAGATGATCGTGGTGTCGCCGTCGCGCGCGCCGGACATGCGGTTCCAGGGATAGCGTGTCATCGGATCGATGGGCTCGAAGCCGTGCTGGACGTCTTCCTCCATCACATCGCGTAGGAAGCTGATGCGCTTCCAGGCCTCGCCGTGCAGTTCCCCGCCCTTTGCCCACCACAGGAGATCATCGTCATTGGTGAAGGTTTCGCCGTGCCCGGCATAGCCGCCGCGCATGGTGGTGATCCAGTATCGGTGCACCAGCTCCTGGGCGGATATGCTGCCCCAGACCTGGATGATATTGCCCTCATATTCGGGCTCGTCATTGATCACCGGCTTGCCATAGGCGAGGCGCCATTCGCCGGTGCGCTTCACGTCCCAGTTCTGGATGCAGACATGGGTTACCCAGGGTTTCCGGTGGTCGTAGTTGGCCTCCGGGTCGCCATTGTGGATCGAGCACCGATGCCCATAGGGATCGTTCTCGTCCAGAATATGAAAGTAACGTTGCCACTGGTGCAAGGGCTTGGTGTTGAGCAGGAAGTCGTACTCGTTGGCGAGCGACCACCAGACGTTTCGATAGGCCGAGAGGCGCGCGGCGAGATATTCGACATAGGCGTAGTCCTGCGCCTCGCTCATGTCGCAATAGCCCCAGCGGTCATAGGGGTGGAAGATGATGATGTCGGCTTCGATGCCGAGTTCGCCCAGCGCCTTCACTTGGTTTTCGAAATGACGAAAACTCTCCGGGTTGGGGCGATCAAAGTCGTATTTGCCGTCGGCGCCCTTCTGGTAGACGTCGTGCAGCGCCTCGTTGACGTTGTAGGGATAGTCCTTGGGAAAGACGCCCATGCGAATCTTGTTGAAGCGGGTCTTTTTTAGCGTCTCGAGCGTTTTGGCCTGCTCTGCTAGGGGCTGGTGGGTCCAAGCGTAGCAGGTCGTGCCGAAGGGCAGATAAGGCGTGCCGTCAGCATAGGCAAAGTGGAACTTGTTGGCGACGCGAACCGGACCATGCACCCCTTCCCGCGGCGCGGTAACGGTGAAGTTGCCGGTCTTGCCATCGAGGTCAGCCACATTGGCCTTGGTCGAGAAACGCCACTCCCCCGGGTTGTCCGGCATGAAGCGGACGCGAAAAACGCCGTCGCCATCGTAAAAGCCCGGGACGCGGACAACGCGGCTGTTCTGCTGGAAGAAGGCTTCGAGCTTTACCTCGAGGAAGGGATTCCCAGAGGACGGGCCCTCAAAGCTCGCCTCGAACACATCCCATTGTGCAACTGTGGTCATCGCAAAAGTCCTCAACCGTCGACGCGCTTGAACAGCATGGCCAGATAGGGTTTTGGCTCAAAATTCAGCCGGTCACCCCGCTCGACGCTGTCGGCGAGTTTCGTCTCGGTCATGTTCCAGGTATCGATCAGCGTGGCTGAATACTTCTCACCCGGCGGTACGGCTACATCGAGTTCGCTCGGCTGGTTCTCGCCCATGTAGACGAGGTAGTAGCGGTGCGGCTGCCCAGCAGTGGCCCACCAGGCCTGTGCGCGCGGCCAGTCTTCCTCACCGGCAGGCGGGGCGAACAGCTGCTGCATAACCACATTGTCCAGTCCCCCCGCCATCGTGATACGATAGGCACCGGTAGACTTGACGGGATCGAGCCCCTCGTCCGGCCCGTCTTCAAGAATGCGCTTGAGGAAGGCGATGCGCGCTACGCTTTCGCCGACGAGCTTGCCGCCCTTGGCCCACCAGAGCTTTTCCTCGTCGTTGTAATAAGTCTCGCCATGGGTGACGTAGCCGCCATTAACGGTGCCGTCCCAGAAGCGGCGGACCATCTTCCTGGCCGAGATATTGCCCCAGAGCTCGCCGATATCGCCCTCGTAGCAGCACTCGTCGATAGAGACGGGCTTGCCGAATTTTTCCCGCCACAGCGCCGACTGATTGGCCGCCGAGCGCTGGATGCTCGCGTGGGTGATGCGCGGGTGGTTGTGGTCGTAGAAGGCGAAGCAATTGTGGACGCTGAGCAGGTGCCCATGCGGATCGTTGTCGGAGACGATGTGGACGAACCGGTCCCAGTCCGCCATCGTCTTGCTCGGCATCAGGTCATATTCATTGGCCATCGACCACCAGACGTTCGGCAGCGCTGACAGACGCGCCGTCAGGTATTTGAGGTACCGGTCATCCTGCGCCGGTGTCATGGTCGAGAACCCCCAGCGATCATAGGGGTGGAAGATGATGAGGTCGGCCTCGACGCCGATTTCGGCGAGCTGGTTGATGCGCTTTTCGAGGTGGCGGAAATAGTCGGGCTCGAAACGCTCGAAATCGAACTCCCAGCCATATTCGCCGCGGAAGCCGCCGGTCCACTGGCTGCTGCCCTGCTTCACCAGCGGGAAGGGATAGCGGTCCGGCTCGTTCTGGTTGTAGCGGTAATGCTTGGGGAAGACGCACATGCGGATCTTGGTGAAGGGGCCTTCCGCCAGCGTCGCCAGCGTTTCCTCTTCCATGGCATCGCCCTGGAGGTTCCACACATAGGCGGTGGTGCCGATATTGATGTAGCGCGTGCCGTCGGCGTAGCGGAAATGGTGGCGGTTGGAGACGCGCACCGGGCCGTGGTGGCCGGGCCTTGCCGCACCGACCTCAAAGCTGCCGGTTACCTGATCGAGCGCCGAGACATTGCTCGACGTCGCATAAGTCCAAGTGCCGGTCGTGTCCGGCAGGAA
>JAEZHZ010000264.1 GCA_023436745.1 Pseudomonadota bacterium
GCGAACGCTCGCGTCGACTGCACCCGCGGCCCCTCGCTGCCATCCATGTTGAGCGGCAGCCCCAGCACGATGGCGACGACCTGGTTCTTGCGTGCCAGTTCGACGATCTGCTCTGCGTCCTGGGTGAACTTCGTCCGCCGGATGGTCTCGATCGGCGTCGCCGAGTAGCGCATGGCGTCGGAAATCGCGACGCCGATGGTCTTGGTGCCGAGGTCGAGCCCCATGATCTTGCCAGTGGCGGGCAGGTCGGTGATGGGCAGGTCGTCGGCCATGGGTTCTCGCGTGTTGCTTCGCCGTGTCCTATAGGCTCACGGCACGATTGGCGAGGAAAAGCAGCGATGAAGCTCACCTGGTTCGGCGGCACCACCCTGCGGGTGCATATCGGCGGCAGCATCCTCGTCATCGATGCGGCTGGCGCTCCTGCCGGCATCTCCCAGGTCGAACTCACCGGCGCCGCCGACCGCCTGCTTGCCCTCGACGGAAGCGCAGAGCCGGCTGATCCCGTCACCTGGCGGCCACGCGCCCCGGCCCGGCTGCTGGATGAGGCGTCGGCCCCTCCCGCAATCGAGTGCCGCACCATCGGCTCCCGCGCCATCGTCATCGATTCGAGCATCGAGCCCCCGCTGGTGATCCTCGGCGCGGAACTGCCCCGCCTCGGCCGATGGGCCGATCGCGCCGTAGTGGTGCTGCTCGGAACCAATGGTGCTGGCCGGGCTATGGACCTGCTCGACGCCCACGCGCCGAAGCTGCTCGCGCTCGCCCTCGACGAGGCCGATCTAGATCGCGCCTTTGCCGAATTGCCCCCGCGCCTCGATGGCACGGGCCTCGTCGCGCTGGAACGCGGTCTCGCCGTGGAGGTCTAGGCTACCGCCGACGCCCAGAACGCGATCACCAGCACCCCGACCGCGAATGCCGATCCGAATCGAATAGCGGGGCTGCGCGTCAGGCGAGCGACCAGCTCCAGAACCAGCCCCGCGCCGATCAGCACTGCGCCGGCGAGAATGAAATCCGAAGCCGTCCACTGCACCTCGCTCGTGAACATCATCGCCACCGCCGGCAGCAGCAGGATCAGCGGAACGGCAGCCCAGCCAACGATCCGCAGGATATTCCACAGCCTGTTCAGCTCGTCCTCGCGGCCGAAGAAGGCGCCGTTGTTGTTGGTGGCCATGGTGACACTTCCTCCGGTTACGGCGCCGCCATGATACGCCCGTTTTCACCGCATCGGTAGCGGCCGGGCTGCGACGGCATTTTCGTTGTCTTTTGGGCCGGGCCGTTGCTAATAACGCCCCAGCCGACCAACCACCGGAGCCAAGCCACATGTCCGTCGACGCCGCTACCGTCAAGCGCATCGCGCGCCTCGCGCGCATCCGCATCGAAGAGGATGAGGTGGCTGGCTACCAGGATGAACTCAACGCCATGCTGGGGTTCGTCGAGCAGCTCAACGAGGTGGACGTCTCCGGCGTCAAGCCGATGACCTCGGTCACCCCGATGCAGCTGCGCCGCCGCGACGACGTCGTCACCGACGGCGGCTATCCGGAAAAGATCGTCAGCAATGCCCCGCTCACCGAGGACAACTTCTTCATGGTGCCGAAGGTGGTGGAGTAGGCCATGGCGGTCAGCATCGCCATAGAGACTCCGCTCCAGGACGATGTCCGTGCCCTCGTCGCCCGGCTCAACGATCACCTGCAGCCGCTGTCTCCGCCGGAATTCCAGTTCAAGATGACGGTTGAGCAGATGTCGGACAGCGACACCACGCTGTTCGTTGCCCGCGATACGGAAGGCCGTGCCGTCGGCATGGGCGCGCTGAAGGTCCATTCGCCGGAACTCGGCGAGGTCAAGCGCATGTTCACCTTGCCGGAAGTGCGGGGCCAGCGCGTCGGCTCGCAGCTTCTTGCCCGTATCGTCGAACTGGCGCGCGAGCGCGGCCTTGCCAATGTGATGCTGGAGACCGGCACCGGCGATGGCATGGCCGAGGCCCACCGGCTCTACACCCGCTTTGGCTTCCAGCCGCGCGGGCCCTTCCTCGACTACCCCGAGAGCGAATGGTCCGCCTTCTTCGAGATGAACCTGATGGCGCCGGCGGTTTCCGCCTGAGCGACGCCCCGAGACACGAAAGAGACCTGCCTTGACCGACCTGACCCGATTGAGCCTCGCCGATGCCCGCAAGGGCCTCAGGGACAAGAGCTTCACTTCCGCGGAGCTCACCGACGCCTATCTCGGCGCCATCGAGGCTGCCAACGACAAGCTCAACGCCTATGTCGCCGTGACGGCCGACAAGGCTCGTGAGATGGCCGGCGCCAGCGACGAGAAGCTGCAGCGCGGCGAGGGCGGCGCGCTCGAAGGCATCCCGCTCGGCATCAAGGACCTTTTCGGCACCCAGGGCGTGCATACCCAGGCCGCCAGCCACATCCTCGACGGCTTCAAGCCGGAATACGAGTCCACCGTCACCAGCAATCTGTGGCGCGACGGTGCGGTCATGCTGGGCAAGCTCAACATGGACGAGTTCGCCATGGGCTCATCCAACGAGACCAGCTACTACGGCCCCGTGATCAGCCCGTTCCGCGCCGAGGGCAGCAATGCCGATCTGGTGCCGGGTGGCTCCTCCGGCGGATCCGCGGCAGCGGTTGCCGCCTGGCTGTGCGCCGGCGCGACGGCTACCGACACCGGTGGCTCGATCCGCCAGCCGGCGGCTTTCACCGGCACCGTCGGCATCAAGCCGACCTACGGCCGTTGCT
>JAEZHZ010000286.1 GCA_023436745.1 Pseudomonadota bacterium
AGTGGGATCATGCAGACGGATCACCGTCCTGGCGAGAGTCGACTTTCCGCAGCCCGACTCCCCCACGAGACCCAGCGTTTCGCCCTGCATCAGATCAAGATCGATGCCATCGACGGCGCGCAGGATCGGAGCTTCGGTGAACGGCGCGGCGGGCAGGCGGAAGTGCTTCTTGAGATCGCGGAGCTGAAGCAGCGTTCTGGTCATGCCGCCACCTCATGGACGGCCGTGACCTTGGGCGCATCGGGATGCTGAAGCCAGCAGCGCGACTGATGCGCCTCGCCAAAGAGCGGCGGCAGCGCCGCGATGCACTGCGCCATGGCATGAGGACAGCGCGGCGCAAAGGGACAACCGGGTGGTGGGGAAAGCATGTTGGGCGGACTGCCGGGAATGGGAGTGAGGCGGCGATGGCTATCATCGCGCAGATCCGGCACGGCGCCGATCAGGCCAAGAGTATAGGGGTGGGCTGGATGTGCGAAGAGACCGCGCACATCTGCCGTCTCCATGACCATCCCGCCATAGAGCACCAGCACCCGGTCGCAGACTTCGGCGATGACGCCGAGATCGTGTGTGATGAGAATGACTGACATGCCGAGCCGCTTCTGCAGGTCCTTGAGCAGCGAAAGGATCTGGCGCTGGATGGTCACGTCGAGAGCGGTGGTCGGCTCGTCAGCGATGAGCAAGGTCGGGTCGCAGGCCAGCGCCATCGCGATCATCACGCGCTGCCGCATGCCGCCGGAGAACTCGTGCGGGTAAGACTTGAGCCGGGTCGCCGCGGATGGAATACGCACCAGCTCAAACAGTTCTATGGCGCGAGCCCGTGCTTCTGCGCGGCTGGCCTTGCGATGTCGCAGGATGGTTTCCATCACCTGCTCCCCCACCGTCAGGGTCGGGTTGAGCGAGGTCATCGGGTCCTGGAAGATGACGCCGATGCGGTTGCCGCGAATGTCGGTCAGCGCGGCTTCATCAAGCTGAAGAAGATCGGTACCCTCGAAACGGGCGGACCCCGATTTGATGCGTCCGCCAGCTTTGAGAAGCCGCAGGATGGACATGCAGGTGATCGACTTGCCCGAGCCACTCTCGCCAACAAAGCCCAGCATTTCACCGGGCTGGACATCAAAGCTCACGCCGCGCACGGCCTGCACTTCGCCCCTTCGGGTGAAGAACGAGGTGGAGAGGTCACTTACGGAGAGGATCGGGCCGCTCATGCGCTCAGCCTCGGATCGAGCGCGTCGCGCAACCCGTCACCCAGGAAGTTGAAGGCGAACATGGTCAGCGAAATGGCGGCCGCAGGGAAGAAGAGCTGATGCGGGTAGGCGCGCAACGTTTCGACGGCTTCTGAAGTCAACGAGCCCCAAGAGGCAAGCGGCGGGGTCACGCCAAGGCCAATGAAGCTCATGAAGCTCTCAATGAAGATCGCCGAAGGGATCAGCATGGTGAGCGTGACGATAATCGGGCCAAGGGCATTAGGCAGCAGGTGCCGGGTCAGGATACGAGCCGGCGAAGCCCCCATGGTGCGGGCCGCTGCGACATAGTCGAGGCTTTTGAGCGAGAGTATCTGCCCGCGTACAATACGCGCCATGTCCACCCAGAAGACCGAGCCGATGGCGACGATGATCGACAGGAGGCCGGAATTGAACACCACCATCAGCAGCACGACGTAAAGCGTCAGCGGGATGGTGGAGATGATCTCCACGATGCGCATCATCACGACGTCGACCTTGCCGCCGACATAGCCGGCAATGCCGCCGTAGAAGACGCCGATGAAGAAGTTCACCAGTGTCGCAACGAACGCGACGGTCAGCGAGATCTGCGCTCCATAAAGCTGGCGCACGAGAATATCGCGACCCAGCTGGTCCGTGCCGAACAGATAGGTGCGGTTCCAGCTCCAGCCCGTGGGCCTGATCTCGGTGCCGTCTTCCAGCGTCAGGCGGGCAGGGAGCTTTGCGTAGTCGAGAATGACCTTCTCGCCGCCGATCTCAAAGAGTTGGTTCTTCTTGAGCATATCGCGCCGTTCGCCGCGCACAAGACCCAGCACAAATCCGGCGTCATCGACCTCGTAGATGTTGAAGTTCGACGCGTTGAGGAAAAGGCGCGTAGTCTCCCCCGCCGTGTTGGCGATGGCATAGGTTTCGAAAGCTGGCGGGATATTGGCCAGCTTCAGATCCTGTTTGTAGTATGAATGCGGCGACAGCATCGGGCCAAAGAAGGCCGCGATGACGAGGCAGATGATGAAGATGATACTGCCCATGGCGAGCTTGTTCGACACCAGCCGCCGACGCACTTCCTGACCATAGGTCGGTGCCGGCGGCGGCACGGGCGCTGCAACAGCTTCAGGCGGGAGCTTTGCCCACATCTCCGGCGCGATCTCGGTCATGCCTTGGCCTTGCTCAGCTTGATGCGTGGATCCAGCCAGACGTAGAGCAGGTCGACTATGAGGATCATGACCATGAGGATCGCGGCATAGAAGATGGTGATCCCCATTATGGCGGTGTAGTCGCGATTGGTGATCGAGAGCACGAACTGCCTGCCAATACCGGGCAACGCGAAGATCTGTTCGATGACGAATGAGCCGGTGATGAGATTGGCCACAACCGGACCAAGCACGGTCACCACCGGCAGAAGCGAATTGCGGAGGCCATGCTTGAAGAGGACCTGGCCCGGACGCAGTCCCTTGGCGCGGGCGGTGGTCATGTAATCCTGTCCGAGCGTCTCCAGCAGTGAGGAGCGCGTCAGGCGCGAGACGAAGGAAATCCAGAAGCCGGATAGCGCAAAGACCGGCAGGATGAAGCCGCGCCAGTCATCCAGCCCGAAGGTGGGCACCCAGCCCAGCCGCAGCGCAAAGAAATAGAGCGATACGGTTGCAATCACATACGACGGGATCGCAACGCCGAGGGTGGCGACAAACATCACCGTAGTGTCCGGCCAGCGATTGCGATTGAGCGCGGCGATGATGCCGAGCGGCACGCCCAGCGCCACGACACAGATCACGGCCAGCAGGCCCGTCTGCATCGTCACCGGCAAGCCTGCAGCGATCAGCGAATTGATCGAGACGCCCGGGTACTTGAACGACGGGCCGAGATCGAAACGCAGCAGGCCGCCGAGATAGTTGAGATACTGCTGCCAGACCGGCTGATCGAGACCGTATTTGGCATTGAGCGCCGCTTCGATCTCCGGCGCCAGCATGCGCTCGGAGACGAAGGGGCCGCCCGGCACTGCATGCATGAGAAAGAAGGTCAGCGTCGCAATCGCCCACAGGGTGATCGCCATCAGACCGATACGCTGGAGAATGTAGGAATACATCAGCGGTACATCAGGAGCGACTATCCTCAGGCCCGGCAACGGCTTCGAAGTCTACAAAGCGCTGTTGCCCGGCGGGCGAGCTCCATCCTTTTGATCGCCAACTTTACTGCACCATAGGTCCGCCCGGTGCCAGCAAGGATTGTCCAGACCAATCTACTACCATTGAAAACCAGTGGAAAACGCCGCCCTGCGAGCTTTGGGTCGCAAACCATGTTCCCGTTTAGGTACCCGGCCCGATCGGTATCTGGGCCTCGTTGGGCGGCCAGTGTGGTGTGGCCAACCTGATGGGAAATACTGCGACGCCGATCTCCGCAGTGGCGGCGTGCCTCTTTGCCCGATGGTCGACTGTGCAGGAGTGTTCTCCTCCACCGGACAGACCCACGCCATCAAAGCCACGTTTGGGGGCTTACTATCGTCCGAGTTCGATATCCCGGAATGCCGCCCAATAAGGCGCTTGCGTGCGCAGTTCCTGCTCTAGACCGTGCCGGCCTTGATCGCGTCCGCCAGCCGCATGGTGAGGGCGAGGGCGGTCAGAGTGGGGTTAGCGAACCCTGCCGAGCGGAACGTCGCGGCTCCAGCGACAAAGAGGTTCTCGGTACCGAACACCCTGAGATCACGGTCGACCACTCCGTCGGTTGGATCCCGGCCCATCCGCGCCATGCCCATGTGGTGGAATCCGTCCTCGAGTTTTTCCACGAAAGCGGGATCTCGCTCCATGAGCAGGGGGTCGAGCTCGACCCTCGCGAGAGCGGTGCTTTCAAGGTACTCGGCAACTTTCGCAGCGAACAAGCTGAGCGTCTTCAGTTCTTGCCCATCGATGCGCCAATCGAGGTTCGCCTTCAGCATTCCCGATCTGTCGGTTTCGTTGCCAAGCGTGAGCCCACTATCGAAGACGGGAACCTGCTCTCCGGTCAGTCGCAGCTGAATGCCGCCATCAGTCGGGTTGTACAGGCGACGGTGGAGCAAATACCGGCTGGCCGTACGGGCGGAGATGTCCGCCAACTGGAGCGCTCGACTGAAATCGAAGCCTTCGTGCGCGACCGCAGTGCGGTTCAAGACATTGCGGGCGATGGTCTTCAGAACGGCAAGCTGTTGGGCATGGGTGGAGCTGGAAACGAAGTGCGCCGCGATGCCGAGCATCTGGTTGTCCCGTTGAAAGGACGAGGCC
>JAEZHZ010000308.1 GCA_023436745.1 Pseudomonadota bacterium
CTCCATTCCCTGGGCGGGAACACCATCTGCGATGTGCTGTTGAAGCTGACCAGCGCCACGATGATGATTGGCAGGGCGAGGAACAGCGCGACCAGCGCAAGGAAAGCGACACGGGCGAAGGTGGAGATACGATCGGTCATGCCGCATACCCCTTGCCGCCGAGCCTGCTGATGGCCAAGGCCAGCCCTCCGGCTACGAGCATCAGAAGGACGGCGATGGCAGCAGCGAGTGGCAGGTTCTGGCCGGTGAGGGCGACCTCGCTGATCACGACGCCGACGGTCCAGTTGGCAGGTCCGCCAAGCACCACCGGCACGATGTAGGCGCCGATGGTCATTACCATCGAGGTGAGGAAGGCGGTGGCGATCGGCTTGCGCATCAGTGGCAGCAGCACGGTGAAGAAGGCGCGGCTGGGACGGGCCCCAAGCGTGCGGGCCGCCTCGAGGTAGGACTTATCCACCCTCGACAGGCCCGGGTAGAGCGTCATGAAGCTGAAGGGGATGACCAGGTAGATGATGCACGCCATGACCGCGCCGAAGCTCGGCGCCAGCGAGACGGGGCTCTCCAGGAAGCCGAGAAGGACAAGGACGTTCGACAGGCCCGCCTTCTTCGACAGGATCACCTGCCAGGCGAAGGTGATGAGCACCTCGGAGAGCGCGAGCGTGCTGAGGAAGCCGATCAGCCAGGCGACCTGTGCCTTCGGCCCCAGCCGGGTGATGAAATAGGTCGCGGGAAAGGCGACCAGAATGCTCGCGGTGGCGACGAGAAGCGACAGCACCACCGAGAAACCGACCGCATTGAGCACCATGGGCTGCGCAAGCTGGGCGAAGCCGTCGAGGGTGAAGCCCGTGCCCTGATAGACGGCGGGGTCGCGATTGGCGATGCTGACGCGAAACAGCAGGAATAGCGGCACTGCAAAGAAGCCGGCAATCATCAGCAGCGGCCAGATGAGGACCGGCGAGGGCAGGCGGCGGGCCAACGCCCTGGCGGTGGCGGATGGGATGAGTGAGGTGGTGGGGATTTCGGACAGAGCTGTCATTGGCGCGACCCTATTGTGTCAGCAGCGATGCGGCGCCGCTGGCGAAGCCGATGCCCAGTCGCGTTTGGCCGGAAAGGGCGGCCCACTGCGCCGGTGTTGCGGTGGCAAGTTCCTGATTGCCGGCGCACTGCAGCCACACATCGACGCTGGAGCCTACGTCGCGCACGAAGGTGACATTGCCGGTGAGGCAGTTCGCGTCGCTGGCAGGAGACAGCACCACATCCTCAGGCCGGACGCAGAGCGTCGCGGGGCCGGAGATGTCGGTCTGGCCCTCGACCGGGATCAGGTTGTCACCGAGGCGCACCAGCTCGCCCGATACCTTCTCCACCTCGAGCAGGTTGGACTGCCCGATGAACCCTGCGACGAACCGGTTGGTGGGGCGGCGGTAGATGTCGATGGGCGAGCCGACCTGCTGTATCCGGCCATTGGACATGACCACGATCACATCGGCGATGGTCATCGCCTCGCGCTGGTCGTGGGTGACGAAGATGGTGGTGATCTTGAGCCGCTGCTGGAGTTGCCGCAGTTCGACCTGCATGTGGTCGCGCAACTTAGCGTCGAGGGCCGACAGGGGCTCGTCCATGAGGAACACGCGCGGTTCCTGGGCGAGCGCCCGTGCGATCGCCACGCGCTGACGCTGGCCGCCCGACAGCTGGTCGATGCTGCGGGCACCGATCCCTGGCAAGTCTACGAGCTCCAGCAGTTCCGCGACGCGTTCGTCGCGGAAGCGCTTGCCCATGGATCGAAGCTTCAGGCTGTAGGCGATGTTGTCCGCAACGTTGAGGTGCGGAAACAGCGCCAGCGACTGGAACACCATGCCGAAATTGCGGGCATGGGTGGGCGTCGTGGTGATGTCGCGGCCATTCAGGGTGATCGAACCGGAAGTCGGCTCCTCAAGGCCTGCAATCATGCGCAGAAGTGTTGTCTTGCCGCACCCTGACGGGCCCAGAAAGCAGACGAACTTGCCCTCCGGCACGCTCAGTGAGACATCATCGACAGCCTTTCCCTGCTTGTAGGCCTTGCTGAGGTTTGTGACTTCCAGTCCGCTCATGGTGCTGCCTCAGGCCGACAGGATGCGGATGAATTCCTGAGCCAGGAAGTCCGCGTTCTTCACCTTGCCTTCGGCGGCAATCAGGATCGGCGTCGTCTCCGAGGAGGCGGCGGCGAATTCCTCGTCGGTGATGTTCAGCTTGCTCCGCTCGATCAGCGGGGCGGCCATCACGTGCCGGGTGATCAGTTCGTGGCACTCCGGCGTCGCGCTCCAGTTCAGGAACGCGATGATGGGCTCGGAGACCGGCACCGAAGAGGGCACGCACCACGCGTTGTAGCCCTGGACAGCACCTTCGGTGGGGAAGATGGACTCTAGCGGGGTGCCCTCGCTCTTCATGATCATCGCCACGTCGTGGTAGTAGGTGCCGCCGAGGATTTCCTCGTTCTGGAAGGCGCTCTGCATGGAGCCTTCATCGGTCCACCAGAGACGGGTGTTCGCCTTGAGTTCTGCGACTTTCTCGAGGACGGCACGACAGCCTTCCTCGGTGTCGAGCGTCGAGGGGCCGTCGAAGAACAGCGTGGCGGCCACGTCCAGGATGGCGGAAGTGCCACCGGCGTTGATGCCCCAGGCACCCGGGTGGTCTGCCCAGAGTTCATGCCAGCTTGTCGGCAGGGTCTCGAACTCTGCCGGGTTGACGATGAAGGACATGTACCAGGCCATCGCGCCAATACCGTCGACGCCGTCGTCGGTCCGGTAGACATAGGGCGACATCAGGTTGGGCAGGTGGGTCAGCAGGGACGCGTCGATCGAAGCCCACAGCTTCTGCTCGCGGCCGCGCAGCATCTCGGGCTGGCCGGCGATGCAGATGTCCATGGGGGCTGCACCGGCCTGGTTGGCCTGCGCCAGCTGCACGAGGAACTGCGCGCTGCCAGACTGCGGGATCGACTGGACCGGGATGCCCGTTGCTTCAGTGAAGGCGGGATAGACGTGCGCGGCGAAAGCCTCCTCAAAGAAGCCGCCGAAGTTGGAGATGCGCAGCGGAGTCTGCGCCACTGCCCGGCTGACGAAGGGCATTGAGATGCTGCCTGCGAGCGCGGCTGTGCCCATTCCCTTGAGCACCGTGCGGCGGGAGATGAGGGATTGGCGCGGCGAGATGATCCTGGACTGCATGTTCTGGTTCCCCGTGGTCTGACGCTGTCGAGGATATCACTGCAGGAAGCGTGCCATCCGGGCGCTGCGGCTGAAGCGGCCGGAAACGCGAGTTTTCCAGGAACCAGAGCCCTGCTTCAAATTTCCTCTGTGCACATAACTTGTGCAGATGAGTGCAAATTGGGCGGGGTTGTATACAGCTCTGCGTGCAGTGGCGTGGGCGGTCTTGCCA